>NZ_JAMOKF010000273.1 GCF_023656545.1 Micromonospora phytophila
ACCTCGGCCCGTTCACCGTCGTCGTCGAGGGCGTCGACGCCCGCGACGACCCGGGTCACGCCGAGACGCCGTTCCGCCTCGGCCGCGCGGTCGTAGACCGGGCCGGAGCGGAGCATGGCGTACCGCAGCGGGGCGAGGTCGAGCACGCGGCGGCCGGCGGGCGTGGCGACCTCGACCTGCGACCAGCTCGCCGCCAGCACCGGGTCGAGGTCGTTGCCGGGGCGGTCCCAGAACGCCCAGGTCCGGTCCTGGCCCCGCCGGTGCACCGGGTCGATCACGGCGACCCGCAGGTCACGCACGCCGTGCCGGTCCAGCGCGGCCAGTACGAGGGAGGCGGCGCCACCCCCGCCGACCAGCGCGAGGTCGACGTCCACCGGTGCGGAGAAGTTCACGCGACCACGCTGCCACACCGCCGCGCGGGGCCGGCCGGCGACCGGGTGCGCCGCGACGCCGGAACTTCGAGCGGAGCGGGTTGAGGAGACCCCGCAGATGACGGCGTCGCCGCTGCGGGCGGCCCCGGGCGAAGTAGTCCCGCACGTCCGCCAGGTAATGGACCGCCCAGTCCAGCTCGCCGCGCACGCGGCGTCACCGGCACGCTCCGCCGAAGCATCACGGAGCGTGTCGTGACTCACCGTGACCCGCTTCCGCGACGCCGGCACCGCACTTCCCGCGCTTTGCTCTGCACCCGGATGCGCACCACCTCGCTGAGCTGGCCCGACCGTCCGGCTCGGCGGGGCGGGCCGTCAGTGACGCGCCACTCTCGGTAACCGGCGCGGATAGGGGTGCAGAGCAAAGGGGCGGCGGGGGCGTCGACCGCACTTGTCCCCGATCGCCCTCCGTGATCGTGACGCCGGTCGTTCGCCGCGGGTGGAGTTCGCCCGGCAAGGCAGCAACGGCCGGCTCCGGGTCGGGTCGGGCGACGGGCAGGGCGGTTATCCCGTTGATCGACGAGCTGCGGTGTGCGACGGTCGCGCGGTGAGCGACTGGCGGACGGTGAACCGGGCCAACTGGGACGAGCGGGCGGGCGCCCACGCGGCGTCGCCGGACTACGCGGTCGAGCGGTTCGTCGCCGATGCCGCGTACCTCAGCGAGGTGGTCCGCTTCGACCTGCCGCGCCTGGGCGACGTGGCCGGTTTGCGCGGGGTGCACCTGCAGTGCCACATCGGCACGGACACCGTCTCGCTGCACCGGCTGGGCGCGCGGATGACCGGCCTGGACTTCTCCGGCG
Organism: Micromonospora phytophila; assembly: GCF_023656545.1. Lineage (GTDB taxonomy): Bacteria > Actinomycetota > Actinomycetes > Mycobacteriales > Micromonosporaceae > Micromonospora > Micromonospora phytophila. The sequence goes on from NZ_JAMOKF010000273.1 coordinate 1,229, forward strand.
CGTCCCTGGCCGAGGCCCGCCGCCTCGCCGCCCGCGTCGACGCCGCCGTCGACTTCGTCGAATCCGACGTGTACGACGCGCCGGAGGCGCTGGGCCGGGAGGTGTTCGACCTGGTCTACACCGGCGTCGGCGCGTTGTGCTGGCTGCCGGACGTCCGCCGGTGGGCGCGGGTGGTCGCCGCGTTGCTGCGTCCCGGTGGCCGGCTGTTCCTGCGCGAGGGGCACCCGATGCTCTGGGCGGTCGACGAGAGCCACCCGGACGGCGTGCTCGCCGTGGAGCACCCCTACTTCGAGTTGCCCGAGCCGACGGTCTGGAACGAGTCCGGCACGTACGTGGAGACCGAGGCGACGTTCACCCACAATCTGACGCACGAGTGGAACCACGGGCTGGGCGAGGTGGTCACCGCGCTGCTGGACGCGGGGCTGGACCTGACCATGCTCCAGGAGCACGACAGCGCGCCGTGGGACGCGCTGCCCGGGCGCACGGTCCGCGACGCCCACGGCGAGCACCGGCTGCGGGACCGGCCGTGGCGGCTGCCGCAGACGTACACCCTTCAGGCCCGTCGCCGCGGCTGACCGCGCCGCAGGAGCCGCGGGGGGTGCGCCCGGTGTCCCGGCCGGTCGCGGGTGACCGCGGGGCTCAGCGGCCTCCGGCGCGCGTGCGGTAGACGACCTGGCGGCGGAGCGGGCCGGCGTCGACCTCCGGGTCGTCGAAGTCGTCGGCCGGGTCGGTGGTCATGCCGAGGCGGCGCATCACCGCCTGTGAGCGCAGGTTCGTCGCGGTGGTGATCGCCAGGATCTCGGGCAGCCCGACGGTGTCGAAGCCGTACCCGAGCACGGCGCGGGCCGCCTCGGTGGCGTAGCCGTGGCCCCAGGCGGCGCGGGCGAGCCGCCAGCCGGCCTCCACGCCGGTGAACGGCATCCCCTCGTCGACCCGGTCCAGCCCGGCGAAGCCGATGAACTCACCGCCGTCGCGCAGCTCGACGGCCCAGAAGCCGTAGCCGAGGCGGTCGAGGTCCGCCTGGAAGGACCGGGCGGAGGCAGTGGCTTGCTCGGCGGTGAGCGGCGGGCCGAGGTGTTCACGCACCTCGGGGTCGGCGTTCATGGCGGCCCAGGGCGCGAGGTCGGACTCCCGCCAGCTCCGCAGCAGCAGTCGGTCGGTCCTGATCTCCGTCACCGGGCGAGGTTAGTCGCCGCCCCCGGGCGGGCGGAAGCCGGTTTCCCGGTGGGCGACGAAGGGTCGTAGACGGGCGCTTTGCGTGCGGACCTCGCGGGAACGCGTCGGGCGACCAGCGGGGGCATCCGCCACCGTCAGGTGGACACGTGACGGCAACGAAGAATTCTCATTTTCACCGGATCGAGACCCCAACCCTCCTAGTGTTGGTCACACCGGTGCTAGTCACGGAGTTGGCCGCCCGAACGACGTCCCACGCAGTCAGCGGACGAAAAGTGAGGGAAGACGCGTATGAAGGCAAAGACAGTTCTCGTATCGGCGGCGGTCGGCGTGGGTCTCGGCACGCTCCTGCTGCCCGGGGTCGCACTGGCCGACGTCAGGGTGTCACCGGCCACCACTCCGGTCGGCGGAACGGTCGTGCTCACCGCGACGACCTGCAACCCGAAGTCCGGCGACGCGATCTTCCGCGTCACCGGCCCCAACCGTGACCAGAACGTCCGGTCCACCACGGCCGCGGCCGGCGGCGGGCTGAGCGCCGAACTCTTCACCGCCGGCTTCACCCTGGGCACCTACACGGTGACCGCGACCTGCGGCGACGGCAGCCCGGCCGGCAGCGCGACGTTCACCGTCACCCCGATCGGCGGGGCCCCGGCCGGCGGCCGCGAGACCGACGACGGCGCCGGGGCGCTCGCCGCCGGGGGCGTCCTGATCGGATCGGCCGCCGGGGGCGCCCTGATCCTGGCCCGCCGGCGACGTCACATGGCCACGGCCACGCTCTGACCCGGCGCCCCGCGCCGTCCATCCCTGCAACGGGTGCCCGCACCGGTGACACCGGGGCGGGCACCCGGGCGAACGCGTACGGAGGTGGAAACGTGTCGCGACGCAGACCCGGATGGGCGGCCACGTTCGTCGCCCTGCTCGGCACGACGGGGCTGGCGCTGGTCGCCGCCGGGCTGACGACGACCCCGCTCCCGCCGCGGCCCGGGGCCGCCGACGCGCCTACCGGGTCCCGTCCCGCGCCCTCGGTACCGCCGCTGCCCCGCGCCGACCCGGTCGACGTGCAGATCCCCGCCATCGGCGTGCGGGCGCGGATCGTGCCGGTGGGCGCCGACGCCAAGGGAGAGCTGGAGGTGCCGCCGCTGGACCGGCCCACCCTGGCCGGCTGGTACCGGCACGGTGTCAGCCCCGGCTAGCCCGGCAACGCGGTCCTCGTCGGACACGTCGACTCCGCCGCCGGCCCGGCCGTCTTCTTCGAGCTCGGCCGGCTGCGCACCGGCGACACCGTACGGATAACCCGCGCCGACGCGAGCGTGGCCACCTTCGCCGTGGACGGCGTGGGGTCGTACCCGAAGAGCCGCTTCCCCACCGACCTGGTCTACGGCCCCAACGGCGCCGCCGGACTGCGCCTGATCACCTGCGGCGGCCGGTTCGACCAGCGCAGCGGCAACTACGTCGACAACGTGGTCGTCTTCGCCACCCGGGTGCCGTGACCCCGCACCGCGCCGATTCGCGTACGGTGTCGAGCGCGGAGGCTGGCGACCAGGAGGTGGGCGGGTGGGTCACCCGGTACGCGAACGGCTGCGCCTGCCGGCGCTGTTCACCCGGCTGCTCGGCCGGCCCGGGCCCGAGCAGCAGCCCGGCCGGGCGCCCCGGCGGACCAACCCGGACGCGGTGGTCGACTGCGCCGTCTACGTCAACGGACAGCGCGAGCCGGGCCGGCCGCACTACGCCGACGCGTACGCCCGCAGCCGCCGCAGCCGCAACGCCTTCGTGTGGCTGGGGCTGCACGACCCCGGGCCGGCGGTGATGGCGGCGGTCGGCCGCACCTTCGGGCTCGACGAGCTCATCGTCGAGCAGGCCCTCGCCGACGGGCACCGCCCCACCGTGCAGCGCGACGGCGACGTCACCCGGCTGGTGCTGCGCACCGCCGGCTACGTCGAGCACGCCGAGCTGACGCACGACTCCGAGGTGATCGACACCGGTGACGTGATGGTCCTGCTCGGCGACCGGTTCGTCATCACCGTCCGGCACGGGGCGTCCGGCGCGCTCGCCCCGGTCCGCGACGACATCCAGCGTCGCCCGACGGTGCTCGCCGAGGGCCCGTGGGCGGTGGCGTACGCGGTCTGCTCCCGGATGGTCGACCTCTACCTGGAGGTCGCCGGGCACGTCGAGCGGGACCTGGAACGGGTCGAGGAGACCGTGTTCGCCCGGGACCGCTCCGCCGACATCCAGCACATCTACCAGCTCAAGCGGGAGGTGGTGGAGTTCAAGCGGGCGGTGCTGCCGTTGCAGGCGCCGCTGCGCTCGCTGCTCGACCAGCGGCCCGACAACCCGCCGCGCGGCCTGCACCGCTGGTTCGTCGACGTCGACGCCCGGCTGACCCGGGCGGTGGACCGGGTCGCCGCCTACGACGACCTGCTCAACTCGATCCTGCAGTCCCGCCTGGCGCAGCTCGCGGTGGACCAGAACAACGACATGCGCAAGATCGCCGCCTGGGCGGCCATCGCCGCCACCCAGACCGCCATCGCCGGGGTCTACGGCATGAACTTCACCAATATGCCGGAGCTGGGCTGGCGCTACGGCTACTTCCTCGCGCTGGGGCTGATGGCGCTGGCCGCCGTCACCCTGCACCGCCTCTTCCGCCGCTCCGGCTGGCTCTGACCGCCCTCCGAACGTCCGGATTTCCCCTCGTACGCGGCACCCGCTCACCCCGGCGGTGCGCGACTGGTGTGCGGCGGGCGCGGGCGGGTCAGGGCAGGCGGGAGAGGAAGCCGCGGACGCGCTCGCGGGCCCGGTCGGTGATCTCGGGGCCGTGGGTGAAGGCGGCCACGTCGTAGTCCAGCTCGCCCAGCACGTGCGCGGTCCGCTGGGTCATCCGGAAGTCGGCGCAGAACGCCTTCACCGGCCACCGGATGCCGGCCACGTTGAACAGCGCGTCCCCGGTGATCAGCACCCGGGTGGGCTCGTGCAGCAGCGAGACGTGCCCCGGGGAGTGCCCGGGGGTGTGCACCACCCGCAGGCCGCCGCCCACGTCGAGCAGGTCCCCGTCGGCGAGCGGCCGGGCGACCGGCACGGCCGGGAACCGACCACCGGCCAGCCGGGCGAACAGCCGGGCGCCCGTCACCGCCGGATCCGCCGGCGGCACCCGGCCCGCCTCGGCGTACGGGACGTCGGCGGCGTGCGCGGCGACCGGCGCCCCGGTGCGGCGGGCCAGCTCCGCGGCGCCACCGGCGTGGTCGGCGTGGGCGTGGGTGAGCACGATCCGGGTGACGTCGGACGGGCTCTTCCCGATCGCCGCCAGCCCCCGCACGATCCGGGCGGGCGCGCGCTTCAGCCCGCAGTCGACCAGCGTCACGCTGCCGTCGTCGTCCAGCAGGGCGTACGAGTTGATCATCGACCGGCCGGCGGTGGGGATGCGCCAGATGCCGGGGGCCAGCAGAACCGCCGCCGATCGCGCCATCGGCCGAGTGTAGCGGCATAGCCGCCGGTCTCTGCCCCGCCGCGAGTGGAGCCGCCACGACGGGGGTACCAGGGGCGGCACGGACCCCAACCCCGGCCGGGAGGACAGGCAGATGACCGCCAGGGAGCCAGCCGAGATCGCGCAGGCCGCGGTCGCCACCGGCGTGAAGAAGGCGCGGCTGCGCTGGGACAAGACCCTCGTCGGGTCGTTCCTCGCAGGGGCGTACATCGCCTTCGGCGCGCTGGTCGCGATCGTGGTGTCGGCCGGGCTCGACCCGGCCAGGTGGGGAACGCTGCCGACGCTCTTCACCGGCGCGGCGTTCACCCTGGGTCTGGTGCTGGTCATCATCGCCGGCTCGCACCTGGTCACCGGCAACATGCTGCTGGTGCCGATCGGGGCGATGAACGGCCGGCTCTCCGTCGGCGACGTGGCCCGCAACCTCACCCTCACCCTGCTGGGCAACCTGCTCGGCGCGCTCTTCGTCGCCTACTTCCTGGCCGTCTCCACCGGGGTGATCGGCGACACCGGCAGCGACGCGGGGGCGCCGGCCGGGATGGCGTACGAGCGGCTGGCCGGCATCGCGGAGGCCAAGGCGCAGCACGAGAGCAACTGGCAAGTCTTCCTGCGCGGCGTGGGCTGCAACTGGCTGGTCTGCCTCGGGGTGTGGCTGGCGCTCGCCGCGGACAACGTCTCCGGCAAGATCCTCGGCATCTTCTTCCCGATCATGGCGTTCGTGGCGATGGGTTTCGACCACGTGGTGGCGAACATGTTCTTCCTGCCCGCCGCCATCTGGGCCGGAGTGCCCGGGATCGGCTGGCTCGACGTGCTGAACAACTGGCTCTTCGCGTTCCTCGGCAACCTGGTCGGCGCGGTTGTCTTCGTGGCGACCTCCTACTGGTACCTCTTCCTCAAGGACGACAGCGACGAGACGAAGGTCCCCGCGCAGCGACCCCGTGAGTTGGCCTGATCCCCGGCCGCTACCCTCGCGGAGGTGATGTGGCATCGGTACGTGGCGATCGGCGACAGCACCACCGAGGGGCTCGACGACCCCGACGGGGCCGGCGGCTACCGGGGCTGGGCGGACCGGTTCGCCCTGGCGGTGGCCCGGGCGCAGGGCGGCCTGGAGTACGCCAACCTGGCGATCCGGGGACGCACCACCGCGAGGATCCGCGCCGAGCAGTTGCAACCGGCCCTCGACCTCGCGCCGGACCTCGCCACCGTGGTGGCCGGCATGAACGACGTGCTGCGCCCCTCCTTCGACGCCGACCGAATCGCCGAGGACGTCCGCGAGATGCAGCGCGCACTGGTCGGGCAGGGCGCCACGGTGCTGACCTTCACCATGCCCGACCCGGTGCCGGTGATGCCGCTGGCCCGTCCGCTGCGCGGCCGGCTGCTGGCGCTCAACGAGGCGCTGCGGGCCGTCACCGCCGAGACCGGGGCGACCCTGGTGGACTTCGGCGCGCACCCCGTCGCCTCCGACCCTCGACTGTGGAGCGACGACCGGTTGCACGCCAACAGCCTCGGCCACCAGCGGATCGCCGCCGCGCTCGCGTACACCGCCGGGTTGCCCGGCACCGACGACTCGTGGACCCGCCCGCTGGAGGCGGCACCACGCCGGCGCGGGCACCAGGTGCTC
>NZ_JAMOKF010000274.1 GCF_023656545.1 Micromonospora phytophila
GCCGTGCGGACCGGTACGGAAGGGGTCCAAGGTCCCGGTCCGGCAGGGCCCGGTCGGCCCTGCCCGGCGGCGGTGGGCGGGAGTCCAATGGAGACGTCACCGGGAAGCGCGGTGCGAGGCACAGGAAGGAACGTGGAGATCATGACCGCGACATTCGAGCGGAACACCGCCGACACCACCGCTCCGGCGGCCGAGACCCCCCGCCAGCGCGCCGCCCGGTACGTCTTCGCCGGCATCCGGATCGCCCTCGGGTGGACCTTCCTCTGGGCGTTCCTGGACAAGGTCTTCGGGCTGGGGAACGCCACGGAGGCGAAGAACGCCTGGATCAACGGCGGCAGCCCGACCAAGGGGTTCCTCAGCTTCGGTGCGGCCGGCCCGTTCAAGGGCTTCTACAACGGTATCGCCGGCGCCGCGTGGGCGGACTGGTTGTTCATGGGCGGCCTGGCCGCGATCGGCGTGGCCCTGCTCCTCGGCATCGGGATGCGGGTCGCCGCCGTCGCCGGTGGTCTGCTCTACCTGATGATGTGGACGGTCGTTCTGCCCCCCGAGAACAACCCCTTCATCGACGACCACCTGATCAACGCCGCCCTGCTCGCCGGCCTCGCGCTGATCAACGCGGGCGCCACCCTGGGGTTGGGCCGGACGTGGGCGAAACTCCCCCTCGTCCGACGGTTCCCCTGGCTCCGGTAGTCGATCCGGCACCACCCCTCGGCGGGCGTCACCACCGGTGACGCCCGCTCTTCGGCTGTCCCGCTCCACCGGGCGCGGTCGGCGGCGCCGGGACCCCCGGGCATCGGTCGAGGGCTATCCGGCAGGATCGGGGGGACCGGACATCAGGAGCAGGACGGCAGGACGGCAGGAGATTCCCGCATGAACCAGGCAGCAGGCGACCGCTCGGGCAAGCCCGAGGTGGGTCCGATCGAGGGCGCGCCGCCCGCCGATCTCGCGATCGAGGACATCACCGTCGGCGAGGGGCCGGAGGCCCGGCCGGGGCAGCAGGTCAGCGTTCACTACGTGGGGGTCTCGCACTCCACCGGGCGCGAGTTCGACTCCTCGTGGAACCGCGGCGAGGAGTTCGAGTTCCCGCTCGGCGGTGGACGGGTCATCGCCGGCTGGGACCAGGGCGTCGCCGGCATGCGGGTCGGCGGTCGCCGCCGGCTGACCATCCCTCCGCACCTGGGCTACGGCGACCGGGGCGCCGGGGGCGTCATCAAGCCGGGCGAGACGCTGGTCTTCGTCGTCGACCTGCTCGGGGTGCGCTGAGCCACCGGCCCGGGGGCCGACACCGACACACCGTCGGCCCCCGGGCCGGCCCGTCCGTCCCGGCACCACATCTGCCCCACCGGGCCGCAGCGCCCGGGCGGCGGGTCTGCTCAGCAGCACCGGGGCGGCGCGTCCGCTCGACAGGACGGCACCACCCGAGCGGGGGCGGCTGCTCAGCAGGGCACGAGCTGTCGGTCCGGCGCGTCCGCGCCGCAGGGCAGCAGGTCCCGCTCGGGGCACGGATCGACGATCGGGATGACCCGGTGCAGGCCGGTGGCCCGCAGCACCCGGGCGACCACCGGATCGGGGTGCAGCACCACCAGTTCCCCACCCCGGGCGCGGACGCGCAGGTGCGCGGCGACCAGCGCCCGCACCCCCGCGGCGGAGAGCACCCGGACGCCGGAGAGATCCAGCCGCAGCACCGGGCGGACCGGGGCGGCCCAGAGCGCGGAGCGGAACGCGGCGACCGTCGCGATGTCGACCTCACCGGTCGCCCGCACGTCCACCGCGTGGTCACCCACGCTGATCTCGACGTCGAACCGGTCGCTGCGCTGTCCCATGCCGACGAACCTAGCCCGCGGCACCGACATTTCCGCCCTGCCACGGACGGGATCCGGGTACGCCCAGGGTCAGACCCGGAGGGCCCCTGATCCCCCTCAGGGAGGATGCCGGGGCGGTGCCCTGCCGACGACGGTCGAGACGCCGCGCCGGACCTCGACCCGCGACGGCCGGAATCGGACCGGTCCGCCGGCGACGGGCGGGGCATCGGCAGGCGAGAATGGTCCGATGGTCGCTCCCCGCCCCCGCGCGCCCCTGCTCATCCGCCCCGTCCGCGAGCCCGCCACCGTGCCGCCTCCGCTGGACGGGCCGTGGGCCCCCACTGACCGCCGGCTGGACTCCGTCGAGCTGCTGCCCCTGCCCGACGGCTCGGCCGGCCCCGAGGACGTGGTCGTCGACCCGTCCGGGCGGGTGATCAGCGGGTCCGAGGACGGCCGGCTCTGGTGGTGGCCGGTCGACGCCCCGCCGGGCACCCGGCCGGAGTTGCTGGCCGAGACCGGTGGCCGGCCGCTGGGCATCGAGATCGACCCGCTCGACGGCAGCCTCGTGGTCTGCGACGCGTACCGGGGGCTGTTGCGGGTGACCGGTGACGGTGCGGTGCGCGAGCTGGGTGGTGCCGGCGCGAGGCCGACCCTGGCCGACAACGCCACCGTCGCCCGCGACGGCACCGTCTACTTCACCGACAGCTCCGACCGGTTCCCGGTCTCGCACTGGAAACGGGACCTGCTGGAACACCGCCCCAACGGCCGGGTGCTGGCGTACGACCCGGGCAGCGGGCAGACCGACGTGGTCTGCTCGGGGCTGTACTTCCCCAACGGGATCGCGCTCACCCCGGACGAGTCGGCGCTGATGCTGGTGGAGACCTCGACCCACCGTCTGGTGCGGATCACGCTGCCGGACGGGGCGGTCACCGTGCTGGCCGACCTGCCCGCGTACCCGGACAATCTCACCCCGGTCGGCGACGGGACGTACTGGATCGCCCTGCCCAGCCCCCGGGTTCCGATCGTGGAGCGGCTCCTGCCGCACCCCCGGCTGCGCCAACTGGTCGCGGTGCTGCCGGCCGCGGTGCAGCCCAAGCCGCTGCGCTACGGCCTGGTCGCGCTGGTCGACGGCGAGGGCCGGGTGCTGCGGACCCTGCACGGCCCGCGCGGGGCGTACGACATGATCACCGGCGTGCGCCAGCACGGTGACCGGCTCTGGCTGGGCAGCCTGACCGGCCCGGGGGTGGCGCGGGTGCCGCTGGGCTGACCGCCCGCCGGCGCCTGCCGCCTGACTCTTGCCGCGGCGCGGCGTCGCCCGGGGCGGCGACGACGCCGAGGACCGGCCCGCCGTGAGGCGGGCCGGTCCCGGGTGGTGTGCGCGTACGGCCGGATCAGCCGCCGCGGACGGACGGTGCCGGTGCCGGCGAGCCTCCCGCCACGGCGCCGGGATGCGGGGCGTGGGTCGGGGCAGGCCGGAGCCCGGCCGGGACGGGCAGCGCGCTGCCCTTGACGTACGCGTCCCAGCTGACGTTCCAGGCCGTCCAGCCGTTGCCCTCGGTCAACTCCACCTCGGTGCCCTTGATGGTGACCAGGTCGCCGACCTGGGTGACCCCCATCAGCCAGTCTGCGGCGGCGGCGGCGACGTTGGTGCAGCCGTGCGAGACGTTGATGTTGCCCTGGTCCCCCTCCGACCACGGCGCACCGTGGATGAACTCGCCACCCCAGGTCAACCGCTGGGCGTCCTCGACGTCGACCACGTAAGGGTCGGCTGAACCCCGGGTGTCGAACGTCGTCTGCTCGTGCTTCTCCATGATCACCATCTTGCCGCTGGAGGTCGGCGTGCTCGGCTTGCCGAGACTGACCGGGATCTTGCGGACCACCTTGCCGTCCCGCAGCACCGACATCTGCTTGGTGCTGTTGTCGATCTCCAGGGACGTCTGCCGACCGATCTTGGAGGTGGCGGTCCGGTCGTCGTCGCCGACCTTGTCCTTGCCGATCGGCAGACCCTCCAGGCCGGCGCGGACAGTGATCGTGGTGCCCGGGCGCCAGAAATCGGGTGCCCGGTAATACACCTGACTGCCGTCTGCCACCCAGGACCAGACACCCGGCTGCGGCGGATCCGTCTTGACGAACAACCGGCGCTGCACATCCGCTCTGGCCTCTTTCGGAATGGGCGGGTCGAACGCGACGGTCACCGGCATGGCGGTGCCGTACGTCCGATTACCGGCGAAATACAACGTGCTGGTGATCGCCGGTTTCGTCGGTTTCGGCATCGTGGTGAACGTGGTCTTCCGGGTGGTGGTCTTGCCGGAGTCGCCGGTGGCGGTCACCTCGGCGGTGTAGGTCCGCCGCGGCTGCAACGGCGCGCTCGGCACCCACCCCGACCCGTCCTCCCGTGGTTCGGCCCTGACCTGCGCGCCCTTGTCGTCGGTGATCCGGACAGCGGTGACCCGTCCACCCTTCACCGCGGTGCCCACCTCCGCGCTCACCGGCACGTCGCGGGTCCGGTCCGCCGGCGTCACGGTCAACTCCGGCGGCGCCGCCCGCCCCTCGGCCGGAGCCGCGCCCGGCTTGCGGTCGGCGGTGCACCCGCCGAGGGCCAGCGGCGTGGCCGCGATGGTCACCGCCAACACCGTCAGTCGCCGCCTCAACTTCATGATGTGTCCCCCCGTTTTTGGTGTCCCTCCGCCACATTGTCTCCACGCCGCACAGATATCCGCGCAATTTTCGCAGAATCGCGAAACCAATCCTGAGCGACATTTCCCGCGCTGCGCGGGATGTGTCGAGGAGCGCCGAATTGCGCGTCCGTACGCGATCGACCGCTACGGCACCGGAGCATTCCTGACGGCACGGTGGTCCGGTCCCGACCCGGCTGTTTCGCCCCGGGCGGTTGAGACTCGACTGTCCTGGCCGCGCAGACCGAGCCCCGCCTGGTCCACTGCGAACTTGACCCGTACTGGACCTGGCTCGGCGCCCACGACCCGGTCGACGTGATCCGCGCGAACCGCCGTCGGATCCCCCCTGTGCACGTCAGGGACATGGACGTCGACGGCGGGTTCGCCGACCTCGGCGACGGTGCTCCCGCAGCCGGCACCGGGCGGCTGAACCGCCACGGCGGCGGCCCGGGGGCTCCCCGGGCCGCCGACCGTACGCCGCCGCTCACGTCGAGTCGTCGTCGCCGTGGTTGCGTTCCCACCGCCCGGCCACCGGTGGGGTGTCCAACCGCAGGGCCCCGTCGGCGTTGCCGGCGAGGTCGTTGTCCTCCACCCGGCAGTCCACGCAGCTGCCCCGCTCGGTGATCCACAGGCCGTGGTTCTGGGTGCTCGGGTCCCGGTTGTCCCAGATCCGGTTGCCCCGGATGGTGGCCGAGTCGACCGCGGCGTTGATGGTGATCCCCGCCCGCACCGGTGCCGACGGCGGCAGCTCGTACGGCGTGCCCGGCAGTGGGGTGTCCGCGCTCCACCCGCTTCTCGCGTCCGGCCGGATCGGGGCCAGGGTCAGGGTGGTGTCGTCGTTGGCCGCCACCACCGCGATCCGCCGACCGACCCGCACCACCTTGCCCCGGTGACCGTCGTTGGGCCAGGTCGCCGTCCGGTCGACCACCGTCTTCTCGCTGTAGCGCACCGAGTCGCCCTGCCCGGTCATCGCCGGCGCCCACTGCCGGCCGTTGTTGCGGATCCGGTTGCCGACCAGGAACACGTCCTGCATCGGCCGGTCGATGCGGATCGCGTCGGCGCTGTTGCCGTAGAAGTCGTTGCTTTCGATGACGATCTCCTCGGCGACCCCCGCCTCGGGCTCGCCGAGGCTGCGCTGGTGGTAGCCGTACCGGCCGTTGCCGCTGATCCGGTTGCCGCGGATGGTGTACGGGCCGGGGGTGTTGCCGATGCTCACGCCGTCGCGCAGGTTGCCGTCGATGATGCAGTCGGTGAGGATGCCGCCCCGCCCTGCGGTGTGCGTGGTGCCCTTGGCCGAGACGTGGAAGCCCGCCTCCAGGTTGCCGGTCATCGTGCAGGCGGAGACGATCAGGCCGTTCGCGCCCCAGTCGGAGATGCCGAAGCGGTTGCCCTGGGAGTGGCAGCCGATGATCCTGATGCCGCGCGGGCGCAGCTCGCCGACTTGCTGCAGCTCCAGGAAGATGCCGTTGGTCGCGTTGGCCACCGCGCTGCAGTTGATGATGTTGAACCGCTCGACGCTGCCCCAGCCACCGATGCCGATCCCGATGCCGGCACCGCCCATCTCGGTGCCGTTGTCCAGCCGCCCGCACCCGGCCACCAGCACCCCGTCGATCAGACAGTCCTGGAGGAAGTCGCAGCCCAGGCCCGTGGCGGCGGTGTGGTGGATGTACAGGTTGCGGAACACTCCCCGCACGACGTACTGCAGGCCGAGCCCCTTGGCCAGCGGGTTGTAGTCGGCCGACGCCACGCCGGAGCCGTCGATCTCGAAGTCGGCGAAGGTGCAGTCGGCCAGGTGCCGGTCCCGGTCGGCGCCGTGCAGTTGGGCGGTGTAGAAGGCCAGCGGCGCCGGGTCGGCCCGGTTGGCGGAGTTGCCCAGCACGAAGCGGGTCGCCCCCGGGCCGGCGCCGATGAGCGACACGCCGGTCCGCCAGACGGTGCCGGAGTCGCGCATCGAGTAGACCCCCGGCGGGCAGTAGATGATCCGGGCCCGGCGGTCGGCCGCGTACGCGTCGCCGAGCCGGTCGACCAGCGCGGCGAGGGCCGGCTGGTCGTTGGTGGTGCCGTCGCCGGTCAGGCCGTGTTCGCGGGCGTCGCAGAGCAGCGGGGCGCCGACGACGGCGTGCCGTCGCACGCCGGTGGCGGAGGGCATGTCCGGGTACGCCACGTCGTCCTCCCCTCGGCGGCTGCCGCGCCCGCTTTCCCGGTCACCGGTCGGGGAAACACCGTCGGCCCCGGCGCCACATGGGCGTCGGGGCCGACGGGGGTGCCTCAGACGTTGGCGATCAGCAGCGCCGGCTGCTCGACGCAGTCGGCGACGTGCCGCAGGAAGCCGCCGGCCACCCCGCCGTCGCAGACCCGGTGGTCGAAGGTGAGGCTGAGCTGGGTCACCTTCCGCACCGCGAGCTGCCCGTTCACCACCCAGGGCTTGTCCACGATCCGCCCCACCCCGAGCAGCGCCGCCTCGGGGTGGTTGATGATCGGTGTGGAGCCGTCGACCCCGAACACGCCGTAGTTGTTCAAGGTGAACGTGCCGCCGGTCAGGCGCGCCGGCGGCAGCGTCCCGGCCCGCGCGGCGGTGGTGGTGGCGGTCAGCTCGGCGGCCAGTTCGGCGGTGGTGAGCCGCTGGGCGTCGCGCAGCACCGGCACGACGAGGCCCCGGTCGGTCTGCGCGGCGATGCCCAGGTGCACCCCGGCGGACTGGACGATCCGCTGGCCCTCGGTGTCGACCCGGGCGTTGAGCTGCGGGTAGCGGCGCAACCCGGACAGGCAGATCCGGGCCAGCAGGGCCAGGATGCTCACCGGAGCGTCCGGGGTCGCGGCGTTGATCGCGGCGCGGGTCTCCAGCAGCCCGGTCGCGTCCACGTCCACCCAGATGGTGACCTCGGGGATCTCCCGTCGGCTGCGGGAGAGCTTGTCGGCGATCGCCTTGCGGATGCCGGTCAGCGGGATGACGACGTCCTCGCCGGCGGGGGCGAGCGCGGTGTGCGCCG
>NZ_JAMOKF010000275.1 GCF_023656545.1 Micromonospora phytophila
CCGGGTGGTGCCTGGCCGAGGGGCGTGAGCCGGCCGGGTCGTGCGCGGCCGAAGGGCGGGACCTGCGGGACAATGACGGGATGCGCCTGGTGATCACCGCCGACACGCACGTACCGAAGCGGGCCAAGGACCTGCCCGCGCCGCTCTGGGCGGCGATCGACGCCGCCGACGTGGTCGTGCACGCCGGCGACTGGGTGGACGAGTCGCTGCTGGACGCGATCGAGGCCCGGGCGCGCCGCCTGGTCGGGGTGTACGGCAACAACGACGGGCCGGCGCTGCGCGCCCGGCTACCGGAGTTCGCCCGGGTGGACCTCGACGGACTGCGGGTCGGTGTGGTGCACGAGACCGGGGCGCGGACGCGGCGGGAGGAGCGCTGCGCCGCCCGGTTCCCCGACGTCGACCTGCTGGTCTTCGGTCACTCGCACATCCCGTGGGACACCGTCGCCCCGGGCGGGCTGCGCCTGCTCAACCCGGGCTCACCGACCGACCGCCGGTCCCAGCCGTACGCCACCTTCCTGACCGCGCGGGTGGCGGCGGGGCGGCTCGACGAGGTCGAGCTGCACCGCCTCCCTCCCCGCCGGCCACCGGGTCACTGACCGCGGCCGGTCTCCTCCTGAAGCTCGTCGATCCGCTTGGACGCCTCCGCCTTGGTCATCTCCTCCGGCAGGTCCTCGCCGGCCTCCCGGGCCAGCGTGGCCAGGTAGGACTCCTGCGCCGCAGTCGGCGGCTCCCCGCCGGTGACCCACTCGTCCGGGTCCTTGATCGCGCCCTGCGGGTTGCTGTCGGTCCGGTCCGTCATCATCTCCACCTTCCTTCGAACAGACGTGCCAATACCCCGGTCGGGGTCGGTCCATGCGCCTGATCCGCCCGGCGGCACCCGGCGCGGTGGCCCGCGCGCTCCGTCTCGGCCGCCTCACCCGCCCGCCGACGCATACGATCACCGGATGAGCGCGGACCGGACGGGTGTGGTGGTGGTCGGTGCCGGCATCGCCGGGGTGGCGTGCGCGGCGGAACTGGTCCGCGCCGGCATCCCAGTGGAGATCCGCGAACGCGGACGGGTGCCCGGCGGCCGGATGGCGAGCCGACGCTTCGACGGCCGGCCCGCCGACACCGGTGCGGCGTACCTCACCGCCAGCGACCCGGACTTCGCCGCGGTGCTCGACCGGTGGCGGGCCGCCGGGCTGGCCCGCCCGTGGACCGACACCTTCGTCGCGTACGGCACCGACGGTCGGCGTGAGGTGCCCGGCCCGATGCGCTGGGCGGCGCCGGGGGGACTGCGGTCGTTGGTCGAGGAGCTGGCCCGGGAGCTGCCGGTGACCGTCGACCGGCTGGTGCTCGGCGTCGAGCCGGGGCCGGTGGTGGACGGGCGGCCCTGCGAGGCGGTGGCGCTGGCCATGCCGGGGCCGCAGGCGGCGCTGCTGCTCGACCCGGCCCTGGCCGCGGCCACCCGGGCCACGCAGGTGCAGCGCTGGTCGCCGTCGCTGGCGGCGGTGCTGCGTTTTCCCGCCCGGCGGTGGGCCGACTTCCGTGGCGCCTTCGTCAACGACCACGCGGTGCTGAACCTGGTCTGCGACGACGGCGACCGGCGGGGCGACGACGCGCCGGTGCTGGTCGCGCACACCGTGCCCGAGTTCACCGCCGGCCACCTGGCCCAGCCCAGCGCGGCGGGACCGGCGATCGAGCAGGCCGTCCGGGACCTGCTCGGGTTGCCCGAGCCGGCCCTAGACGTGCACGTGCACCGCTGGACGTACGCCAAGCCGACGGCCGGCGCCCAGGGGACCTACCACCTGGACGCCGACGGCGTCGGGCTGGCCGGCGACGCCTTCGGCAAGCCCCGGGTGCAGAGCGCCTGGCTCTCCGGCCGCGATCTCGGCCGCGCCCTGGTCGCCCGGCTGACCTGATCCGCCTCCCGGGTCAGGGGTTGCCGGCGGCGACGGGGGTGCCGGCGGGGGTGCGCTCCGACGGGTCGGTGGTCCGCTCGCCCGCCCGGTCGAGCAGCTGCATGACCGGGGTCGCCGCGATGCCGTGCACCACCACCGAGACGATCACCACCAGGCCGACGGTCGCCCAGATCAGGTCCGCCTGCGGGAAGTCGGCCTTCGTGGTGGCGTAGGCGAGGTAGTAGAACGAGCCCACCCCACGGATGCCGAACGACGCGATCACCCAGTGCTCGGCCGGCCGGCCGGGTGCGCCGCGCAGCGACAGCCAGCCGAACAGCGGCCGGACCAGGAAGACCAGCGTCAGCCCGACCGCGGCGGCCTGCCAGGTCAGCGGGCCCAGCAGGCCGCCGACCACCGCACCGCCGAAGAGCAGCAGCAGCAGCACGGTGAGCAGCCGCTCGACCTGCTCGGCGAAGTCGTGCAGCACCGTGTGGAACTCGTGGGTGCGTTCGGCGGACCGGATCGCCCGGGCGGCGACGAAGACCGCCAGGAACCCGTACCCGCTGACCAGCTCCACCAGCCCGTACGCCAGGAAGGTGGCGGCCAGCGCGAGGAAGCCCTCGGCGTGCCGGGCCAGCCGCAGCTCGCTCGGGGCCCGGAAGAAGAGCTTGCCGAGCAGCCACCCGATCAGCCAGCCGCCGAGCACGCCGGCGCCGACCTTCCAGAGCACGTCCACGGTGAGCCAGCGGCCCAGCCAGTCGCCCGGGGCGAGACTGGTGGTGGCGATGGCGATGGCCGCGTACACGAAGGGGAAGGCCAGCCCGTCGTTGAGGCCGGCCTCCGAGGTGAGGGCGAAGCGGACCTCGTCCTCGGAGTCCTCCACGTCGGTCGGCTCACCCACCTGCACGTCGGCGGCGAGCACCGGGTCGGTGGGGGCGAGCGCCGCCCCGAGCAGCAGCGCGGCGGCCGGCACCAGTCCGGCCCACCACCAGCCGAGCAGTGCCACCGCCGCGATGCAGAGCGGCATGGCGATGGCCAGCAGTCGCCAGGTCGACGACCAGCGGGCCCAGCTCAACGGGCGGTCGATCTTGAGGCCGGCGCCCATCAGCGCCACGATCACGCCGATCTCGGTGAGGTGGGTGGCGACCTCCTTGTGCACCAGCGGGTCGGGGTCGGGCAGGCCGACGGGGAGCAGGAAGATCAGCATGCCGAGGCCGAGGAAGGCGATCGGCATGGACAGTGGACGGCGTTCGAGCACCCGCGGCAGGATCCCCGCCAGCAACGCGCCCAGACCCACCACCGCGAACGCGACGTCCACCGGCTCCACGACACCACCTCTCGCCTCGCCCACGGCGTGCGGGCAGGTGGTGACAGAGCTTGCCCCGGGAAGGGTGTCCGTATTCCTGCCCGGTTCGACCGACCCGGGTGACGCTCACCTCGCAGCGGCGAGCGGCGAGTCCCCGAGGACGGCGAGCAGCGCGGCCGGGTCGTCGTAGACCGCCACCGCGCCGGCCCCGGCCAGCTCGCCCCGGCTGGTGCCGCCGCAGGTGAGCGCGACGCAGGGGATGTCCAGCTTGGCGGCGGAAGCGACGTCCCAGACCGAGTCGCCGACGAAGACCACGCGCTCGGCGGTCAGCCCGGACTGCTCCAGGGCGGCGACCAGGATGTCCGGCGCGGGCTTGCTCTCCTGCGCGTCCGCGGACGAGGTGACGGCGTCGATCACGTCGTCGGCGTCCAGCGCCCGGCGCAGCGCGGCCACCTCGTGCTCGGCGGCCGAGGTGGCCAGCACCACCCGCAGCCCCCGCTCCGCGCAGGCCCGCAGCAGGTCGGCCGCCCCGGGCAGCGGTACCAGTCGCTCCCAGTACTCGGCGAAGAGGGTGTCGTGGGCGTCCCGCAGCTTGCCGTCCGCGTCCCGGTCCCGCTCCGGGCCGAGCAGGTGGTCGAGCAGCTTGTCCGAGCCCATCCCGATGGCGCGGTGGACCGTCGCCATCGGCACGGGCCGGTCGGTCTGGCGCAACGCCTCCCACCAGCTCACGGTGTGCAGGTAGGTGGTGTCGACCAGGGTGCCGTCCACGTCGAAGAGGACACCGGCGGGCTTCTCGGTAGGCATGGGCGTTGTGCTACCCGCTGCGGGCCCGCCTGACGCCACCGGTCACCCGGACGGGATCAGGATCTCGAACCACACCGTCGAGCCGCGTACGGTCGGGTCCGTTCCCCAGGCGTCGCTCAGCTCCTCGATCAGCCCCAGACCGCGACCCCGGCTGCTCAGCGTGTCGGTCTGTGCCCGGGTGACCGTGCCCCGGGTGCCCGAGTCGGCCACCGACACCAGCAGCCGCTCCGGGCTGAGGTCGATCTCCACCCGGGCGGCGGTGCCCGCGTGCAGCAGCGCGTTGGTGGTCAACTCGCTGGTGCAGAGCACCGCCGCGCCGATGATCGACTCCGGCACCTGCCATTCGGTGAGCTGCCCGGTCATCCAGTGCCGTACCCGGCTCGGCGCGGTCGGCTCGGCCGGCACCTCCATGCTCGCCGATCGGCTCGGCCGCAACGCGTGCTCCACCGCCAGCACCGCGACGTCGTCCTCGGTGGCGCCGGAGACCGCGGCGGTGGCCACCGCGCACAACGCGCGCGGGTCGCCGCTGCCCGCCTCGGCCACCGCGGCGGCCAGCGCGTCCAGGCCGGTCGTCAGCCCCTGCCAGCGCCGCTCCACCACCCCGTCGCTGAACAGCAGCAGGGTGTCACCGGGCTCGAACCGGACGGTGGTGGTGGCCGGCCGGCAGCCCAGGCCCAGCGGGGCGCCGGTGGGCACGTCGAGGTACTCGGCGACAGGCTCACCCGTCTCGGTGCACCGGCGGATCAGCGGGGCGGGATGGCCGGCGCTGGCCAGGGTGAGCCGCTGCCGTTCCGCGTCGATCACCCCGAAGACCACGGTCACGAAGAGCTCGTGGGTGCCCGCCTCGGCGCCCAGGCTGGTGACCAGCCGGTCGAGCCCGGCCAGGACGGCGTCGGGACGGGGGTCGCTCAACGCCAGCGCGCGCAGCGCGGCGCGGACCTGCCCCATCCGGGCGGCGGCCTGCACGTCGTGGCCGGCGACGTCGCCGAGGACGACGCCGAGCCCGCCGGTGGGCAGCAGGAAGGCGTCGTAGAAGTCCCCGCCCGCGGCGTTGCCGTCGACGCCCGGGTCGTAGCGGGCCGCGATGCGCAGCCGGGGCAGGTCCGGCAGGTGCTCGGGCAGCATGCTGCGTTGCAGCAGCTGGGCGGTGCCGTGCTGGGTCTCGAACCGGCGCGCCCGCTCGGCGGCCTGACCGATCAGCTCGGCCGAGGCGGCCAGCAGCGCCCGCTCGGCGGCCGACCAGCTGTGGGCCCGCTGGTAGCCGACGGTCAGGCCACCGCGGACCACCGACGCCCGCAGCGGCACCGCGGCCAGCGCACGGATCTTCTGGTCGTGCCGGTCCACCGCGGTCTCCCGCAGCGGCTGGCCGTCGTCGGTGAAGTGCGGCACGCCGCTGCGGGCCGTGTCCACCCCCGGCGCCGCCCAGTCGGCCGGCGCGCGCCGCCACAGCGGAGGGAGCCGCTCGTCGGCCTCGTCCATCAGCTCACCGCGGATGCGCCGGACCATCCGCCACCCACCCCCGCCCTCGTCGACGGCGAAGGCGACCCGGTCGGCGTCGAACGAGGTGATCGCGTAGCGCAGCGCGACCCGCGCCACGTCGTCCAGGGTGAGCGTGCCCGCGAGCGCGGCGGCGAAGTCGCTCAGGCTCTGCAGCTGCTCGGTGGCCTGGGTGGTCTCCGCCGCCACGGTGAGCACCCCGGCGATCCGCCCGGCGCCGTCCCGCAGCGCCGAGTAGCCCCGGGTGAAGACCGCCTGCTCGACGACGCCCCCACGGCGTTGCAGCGGCAGGGTGGTCTCCTTCTCCAGGAACGGCTCACCCGAGCGGTAGGTGTGTTCGACGACGTCGCCCACCCCGGGCAGCCGCCAGATCTCCGCAAAGACCTCGGCGGCCGGGCGGCCGACGGCGCCCGGGTGCTTGTCTCCGATCAGCTCGGCGTACCCGTCGTTGTAGAGCAGCAGGAGATCCTCGCCCAGGGCGAGAGCCATCGGCACCGGCGAGGCGAGGACCAGCTCGGCCGCCGCCCGGACCGTCGGGTCCCAGGCCCCCCACGGGCCCAGCGACGTGCCGGCCCAGTCGTGGTCGAGGGCGGCCGCCACGGCGCCCGAGGCGGCGGGTGCTCCCGAGACCGGGGCTGGTGGGTTGGGGACCCGTCCGACCGTTCCTGGCATGACCGCAGCCTAGCCCGACGGCCGACGGCCTTCTCCGATCAAGCCCCGCGCGTCGGTTCCGGTGACCGTTCGGGCAGGTCAGGGCCGGTCTGCGGTGACATGTCGGGAAAAACCAGGTGACCGGGACGGCGTGCCACCGGACCGACCGGGTATGCGCGCGACGCAGTCCATGCGACAGGAGGGACATCATGCGGGATAGCCTCGCGGTCAGGCAGGTCGACATCGGCGACGCCGTGGCCGACATGTGGAGGTCGGTGCTGCTGTTCATACCGCGGGCCATCGCGTTCATCGCGATCCTCGTGGTGGGATGGCTCATCGCCAGAGCGGTCCTCAAGATCGTCGACGCCGCGCTGGAACGCGTCGGTTTCGATCGGGCGGTCGAGCGGGGCGGCATCAGACGCGCGCTGGAACGCACCAAGTACGACGCCAGCGACATCCTGGCGAAACTGGCGTACTACGCCGTGCTGCTGTTCACCCTGCAGTTCGCCTTCGGGGTGTGGGGACCCAACGCGATCAGTGACCTGATCAGCGGCGTTGTCGCCTGGCTGCCCCGGGCCTTCGTGGCGATCATCATCGTGGTCGTCGCCGCCGCCATCGCCAACGCGGTGCGGGACCTGGTCTCCGGGGCGTTGGGCGGGCTCCCGTACGGCAGGATCCTGGCCGACGTGGTGGCGGTCTTCATCCTCGCGCTGGGTGTGATCGCCGCGCTGAACCAGGTGGGCATCGCCACCACGGTGACCACGCCGGTGCTGATCGCGGTGCTCGCCACGGTGGCCGGCATCCTGATCGTCGGCGTCGGCGGCGGTCTGGTGCGGCCGATGCAGAATCGCTGGGACCGCTGGCTGGACCGGATGGCCGAGGAGTCGCGCGCGGTGCAGGAGCACCGGCGGGCCCAGACGGTGGGGCAGAGCGACGTCAACCGGCAGATGGCCGACCGGGCGGGCGCCGAGCGCACGCAGGTCATCCGGCCCGAGCAGGAGACCGCGAGCCCGATGGGCGGGCGCGGCGCCTACCAGCCGGGCGGCGGGAGCGACGAGACCCAGCAGTTCCGCCCCTGAGCGGGCGGTCGACACGACGGCTCGGCAGGAAAGGGTGTCCGCGGGGAGTCCGCGGGCACCCTTGCGGCATGCCCGGGCGCGGTTGACGCCGACGCCTCAGAGCGGGGGGAGCGGGGCGGGCGCCGGTCACACGGACGCAGAACTCGTTGCGCAGCGCGTGCGCGTCCTCCTCGCGGAACACCACCTGG
>NZ_JAMOKF010000276.1 GCF_023656545.1 Micromonospora phytophila
CTACGCTGCCGGCATGGCATCGGGCGGCGCGGTCGTGATCGGGGCCAGCATGGGCGGCCTGCTGACCGCCCGCGCGCTCACCGAGGCGTACGACCGGGTCACCGTCGTGGACCGCGACGTGCTGCCCGACCGGGCGGCGAGCCGCCGGGGCGTACCGCAGGGGCGGCAGCTGCACGTCCTGCTGGCCCGGGGCCGCCAGGCGTTGGAGGAGCTGCTGCCCGGCGTCGGCGCGGAGTTGACCGCGCTCGGCGTGCCCACGGTCGACCTGCACGAGCAGGTCCACTGGTACAACGACGGGCACCGGATGCGGCGCGCCCCCTCGCCGCTGCTCGCGTTCGGGGTCAGCCGGCCGCTGCTGGAACAGGTCGTCCGGGACCCGGTCGCCGCCCTGCCCGGGGTGACCCTCCTGCCGGGCTGCGAGGCGGCGGGGCTGACCGCCACGCCCGACCGGCGGCGGGTCACCGGCGTGCGGCTGCGCCCGCGCGACGGCGATCCGGTCACCCTGCCGGCCGACCTGGTGGTGGACGCCGGCGGGCGGGGCAGCCGCAGCCCGGTCTGGCTGGCCGAGCTGGACTACCGGCCGGCGCCCGAGGAGCAGGTCAAAATCGGGGTGACGTACCTGACGCGCACCTACCGGCGCGAGCCGCACCACCTGGAGGGGCTGCTCGGGGCGCTCGCCAACGCACTGCCCGGCCGGCCCCGCGGGGGCATCGTCGCCGTGCAGGAGCAGGGCCGGTTCGCGGTGGCGCTCAGCGGCATGCTGGGCGAGGAGCCACCCGCCGACGACGAGGGGATGGCGGCCTTCGCCGACAGCCTCGCCGCACCGCAGATCGCCGAGCTGCTGCGCTCGGCCCAGCCCGAGAGCGCGCCCGCGACGATGCGCTTCCCGGCCAGCGTCCGGCGGCGCTACGAGCGGCTGCGCCGGTTCCCGGCCGGCTACCTGGTGGTGGCGGACGCGCTGTGCAGCTTCAACCCGGTCTACGGGCAGGGCATGACGGTGGCCGCGCTGGAGGCGCTGCTGCTGCGCCGGCTGCTCCGCCGCAGGCCGGATTGGCCGGCCCGCCGGTTCTTCCGGGGCGCGGCCCGCCTGATCGACGGCCCGTGGTCCATCTCGGTCGGCACCGACCTGCGCTTCCCCGAGGTGACCGGCCGGCGTTCGCCCCGGGTACGCCTGGTCAACGCCTACGTCGGTCGGCTGCACGCGGCGGCGACCCGGGACCCGGCGCTGGGCGCGGCGTTCCTGCGGGTGCTGAACCTGGTCGACCCGCCGACCCGGCTGCTGGCCCCGCCGGTGCTGACCCGGGTGCTGCGCGGTTCCCGCCACGCCGCGTCCTGACCGGCCGGTCGGCCCGGCCGGCGGGGATCACCTGCCCTCGGCGTCGTCCATCGCCCGGTAGATCCGCTGCTCCGACACCGGGTACGGGGTGCCGAGCGCCTGGGCGAAGAGGTTCACCCGCAGCTCCTCGATCATCCAGCGGATCTGCCGGACCGCCGCGGACTGCTGGCGGCTCGGCGACAGCGCGGCGAGCATGTCGGTGTACTCCTTCTGCACCGCCGCGACCCGGTCCTGCAGCTGGCGGTCCCGCTGCGGGTTGCCCGGCAGCCGGTCCAGCCGCCGCTCGATCGCGGTGAGGTAGCGCAGCAGGTCGGGCAGGCGGGCGTACCCGGCCTCGGTGATGAACCCGGCGTGAATCAGGCCGGAGAGCTGGGCCCGGACGTCGGCCAGGGCGGCCACCACGGCGAGGTTCTGCGTGGCGCCGAGCCGCTGCTCGACCGCGTACCCGGCGGCGAGCACCCGGCGGACCCGGTCCATCACCTCGACCACGGTGTCCACCAGGTCGGCCCGGACCCTGTCGCGCAGCGCGGCGAAGCCCTCGGCGTCCCAGGCCGGGCCGCCGGCGTCGCCGACCAGCTTGTCGATCGCCGCCCCGGCCGCGTCCTCGATGAGCTGCTGCACCCCGCCGTGCGGGTTGCGGCTCAGCGCCAGCTTCGCCTCGTTGGAGAGCCGTCCCTGGAGGAACTTCGCCGGGGAGGGCACGGTCAGCCGCAGCAGCCGCCTGGTGCCCGCCCAGTGCGCGGCGGCCTGCTCGGCCTCGGAGTCGAAGACCTTCACCCCGACCGTCGTACCCTCGTCGACCAGCGCCGGGTAGGCGGTGACCGCGTAGCCGGCGCGGACCTGCTCGATGGTGCGGGGCAGCGCGCCGATGCTCCACTCCTTCAGGCCGGTGCGGGCCACGTCCGGCGCGGCGGCGGCCACCACCTGGCGTACCTCCGCCTTGAGCCGGCGTTGCAGGGCCGGCAGGTCCTTGCCCTCGGCGACCGGCTTGTTCTCCTCGTCGAGCACCCGGAAGCTGACCCGCAGGTGCGCGGGGAGCTTCTCCGGGTCCCACGCGTCGCGGGGCACGGTCACCCCGGTCATCCGCCGCAGCTGCCGGGTGAGCGCGTCCAGCAGCGGCTCCTCGCCGGCCGGCATGGCGGCGAGCGCCGCCCGGGCGTAGTCGGGCACCGGCACGAAGTTGCGGCGGACCGGCTTGGGCAGCGACCGGATCAGCGCGATGACCAGTTCCTCGCGCAGCCCGGGCACCTGCCAGTCGAAGCTCTCCGCCGGCACCTGGTTGAGCAGCGGCAGCGGGATGTCCACGGTCACGCCGTCGGTGGGGGTGCCCGGCTCGAAGGTGTACGTCAGCGGCAGGGCGACCCCGTCGGCGCTCCACTCGTCGGGGAAGTCGGCCTCGTCCAGCCCACCGCGACCGGCGTTGACCAGCAGGTCGCGGGTGAAGGTGAGCAGGTCCGGCCGTTCGTGGCGGGTCTTCTTCCACCAGGTGTCGAAGTGCCGGCCGGAGACGACGTCCGCCGGGATCCGCTGGTCGTAGAACTGGAAGATCGTCTCGTCGTCGACCAGGATGTCGCGGCGCCGGGCCCGGTTCTCCAGCTCCTCGATCTCGGCGAGCAGCCGCTGGTTGTCCCGCCAGAAGTGGTGGTGGGTCTCCCAGTCGCCCTCCACCAGGGCGTGCCGGATGAACAGTTCGCGGCTCAGCGCCGGGTCGATCCGACCGAAGTTGACCTTGCGGGAGGTGACCAGCGGAACGCCGTAGAGGGTCACCTTCTCGTAGGCCATCACCGCGGCCTGCTTCTTCTCCCAGTGCGGCTCGCTGTAGCTGCGCTTGACCAGGTGCTGCGCGAGCGGCTCGACCCACTCGGGCTCGACCCGGCCCGCCACCCGGCCCCAGAGCCGGGAGGTCTCCACCAGCTCGGCGGCCATCACCCAGCGCGGTGGCTTGCGGAACAGCGCCGAGCCGGGGAAGAGCGCGAACTTCGCCCCGCGGGCGCCCAGGTACTCGTGCTTCTGGGCGTCCTTGAGCCCGACGTGGGAGAGCAGCCCGGCCAGCAGCGACTGGTGCACCTTCGGGGTGTCGATCTCCTCCGGCAGGTCGGCCCCGACGCCGCGCCGGCCGCCGGCGTCCGCGCCGCTCGCGGCGTCGCGGGCCGGTCGCCCGCCGCGTCCCCCGCCGGCCTGCTCGGGGGTACGCAGCACCTGGCGCAGCTGGCTGACGATGTCCTGCCACTCGCGCACCCGCAGGTAGTTGAGGTATTCCGCCTTGCACATCCGCCGGAACGCGCTGGAGGACAGCTCCCGCTGCTGCTCGCGCAGGTACCGCCACAGGTTGAGCAGCGCCACGAAGTCCGACTCCCGGTCGGTGAACCGGGCGTGCGCCTGGTCGGCCTGGGCCTGCCGGTCGGCGGGGCGCTCGCGCGGGTCCTGGATCGACAGCGCGGCGGCGATCACCATCACCTCGGTGGCACAGCCGTTGCGTTCGCCCTCGAGGACCATCCGGGCCAGCCGGGGGTCGACCGGGAGCTGCGCCAGCCGCCGGCCCAGCGGGGTGAGCCGCTTCGCCGGGTCGGTCTCGGTCGGGTCCAGCGCGCCCAGCTCGTGCAGCAGGTTGACGCCGTCGGCGACGTTGCGCCGGTCCGGCGGGTCGATGAACGGGAACGCGGCGAGGTCGCCGAGCCCGATGGAGGTCATCTGGAGGATGACCGAGGCGAGGTTGGTGCGCAGGATCTCCGGGTCGGTGAACTCGGGCCGGGAGAGGAAGTCCTGCTCGTCGTAGAGCCGGATGCAGATGCCGTCGGAGGTGCGGCCGCAGCGCCCCTTGCGCTGGTTCGCCGAGGCCTGGGAGACCGGCTCGATGGGCAGCCGCTGCACCTTGAGGCGGCTGCTGTAGCGGGAGATCCGCGCGGTGCCCGGGTCCACCACGTACTTGATGCCGGGGACCGTGAGCGAGGTTTCGGCGACGTTGGTGGCGAGCACCACCCGCCGCCCGCCGTGCGGGGCGAAGACCCGGTGCTGCTCGGCGGTGGAGAGCCGGGCGTACAGGGGGAGGATCTCGGTGCCGCGCAGCGCCGGCTTCTTCTCCACCAGCTTGCCCAGCGCGTCGGCCGTGTCCCGGATCTCCCGCTCGCCGCTGAGGAAGACCAGGACATCGCCGGGCCCCTCGGCGACCAGCTCCTCGACCGCGTCCCCGATCGCCTGGACCTGGTCGCGGACGGTCTCCTCGTCGTCGCCCTCGTCCTCCTCGGCGACCTCGACCAGCGGCCGGTAGCGCACCTCCACCGGGTACGTCCGCCCGGACACCTCGATCACCGGGGCGGGAACCCCGTCGGGCTCGTCGTCGGTGGGCGGCCCGGCGAAGTGCCGGGCGAAGCGGTCGGTCTCGATGGTGGCGGAGGTGATGACGACCTTGAGGTCGGGGCGGCGGGGGAGCAGTTCCCGGAGATAGCCCAGGATGAAGTCGATGTTGAGGCTGCGTTCGTGCGCCTCGTCGATGATCAGGGTGTCGTACTGCCGCAGCATCCGGTCGTTCTGCAACTCGGCCAGGAGGATGCCGTCGGTCATCAGCTTGACCAGGCTGCGGTCGCTGACCTGGTCGGTGAAGCGGACCTTGTAGCCGACCACGTCGCCCAGCTCGGTGCCGAGCTCCTCGGCGATCCGGTCGGCGACGGTCCGGGCGGCCAGCCGGCGCGGCTGGGTGTGCCCGATCAGCCCGTGCACGCCGCGCCCCAGCTCCAGGCAGATCTTCGGCAGCTGGGTGGTCTTGCCGGAACCCGTCTCGCCGGCCACGATCACCACCTGGTGGTCGCGGATCGCGGCGGCGAGGTCGTCCTTGCGTTCGCTGACCGGCAGCCCCGCCGGATAGGTGATCACCGGCACGGCCGCCCGCCGGCGTTCCAGCCGCGCCTCGGCCTGCGCCACGTCCGTGGCGATCTCGGCGAGCGCGCTCTCGCGCCGCTGCGGGTCCCGCAGCTTGCGTACGCCGTCCAGCCGCCGCTGCAGGCGGCGCTGGTCGCGGAACATCAGGGTGGTGAGGCGGCGGTGCAGCTCGCGGACGGAGTCGGTCGCGGCGGGTGCGGATGGATTCTGCATGTCGTCGCCAAGGATAGGCAGCCCGCGGCCGGGTCGCCCCTCGGTTACCGGTCGGCCCCGCCACCCCCGCCCGACCCGGGCCCGCGACTCCCTGCCCACCGGGCCCCGCGACTACCGGCTACCGGGCCCCCCGACTCACGGCCCACCGGGCTGCGGCGGGCGCCGTCCGGGCCGTGCCGTCGCCTCCGACCTCGGCGGGCGCGGGTCTAGAGTTGACCGCCGGACGACGCCGACCACGGGGATGCGCGATGACGATGCGGGACACCGACCGGGCGCTGGTGCAGGCCGCCACGGCGGTCGCCAAGCTGCGCTGCCGCAGCGAGAACCACACCGTCGCCGCCGCCGGGCGCTCCGCCGACGGGCGGGTCTTCACCGGCGTGAACGTCTACCACTTCACCGGCGGCCCGTGCGCCGAGGTGGTGGCGATCGGCGCCGCCGCCACCCAGGGCGTGACCGAGCTGGAGACGATCGTGGCGGTCGGCGACCGGGGGCGGGGCGTGATCCCGCCGTGCGGGCGCTGCCGGCAGGTGCTGCTGGACTACTTCCCGGGCGTCCGGGTCATCGTCGGGCCGACCGACGCGCTGCGCGTGGTGCCGGTCGGGGAGCTGCTGCCCGAGACGTACGTCTGGGCCGACCAGCAGGTCGACGCGCCGGTGCCGGCCCCGCGCGGCGGCGCGGAGGGTTGAGGCGGGTCAGTCGCCGGCCGCCGCCTCTAGCATCGACCGGGGGACCGGCACGCTCTCGAACCGTACGTTGCCCTCCGGCACCATCCAGCTCATCACCTGCACGGCCAGCCGCCCGGCCCGCACGGCCGGGTCGTTGGCGTACAGCTCCCGGGCCATCTCCGTGTCGACGGCGAGGACGACGAACCCGCGCAGCCGCTCGTCGTCGGCGTCGACGAAGGGGCCCGCCGCGATGACGTGCCCCTGTTCCACCAGCCCCGCCTGGTGGGCCAGGTGGGCGTCCTGCAACCGGTCGGCCGCGTCCCGCGGCAGCTCCGGCGCGTCCGTCGGGCGGACCAGGAGCACGACCGTGTGCTGGTCGAATCGCATCCCCACAGCCTAGGTGCGCGGGGGCCCGCCGTCGCCGGTTCGTCGCCCGCCGGCCGGGCCCCTAGCGGATCGACCGTCGCGAGTTAGGTCTCCCTAAGCAGGTCAGTTAAGGTAAGGCGTACCTAAGCCCGCACCCGCAGGAGACCCGTGACCACCCTCGCCACCCGGCCGGCCCCGGCCGGCACCCGACCACGGGCACGTGGTGGCCGCCGGGTCGCGGTCACCGTCGGGGCCGCGCTGGTGCTGCTGCTCAGCGTGCTGGCGAGCTTCGCGCTCGGCAGCCGCCCGCTCCCCGTCGACCAGGTGTGGCACGCGCTGGTTGCCCCGGACGGCGGGGAGGCCACCACCATCGTCCGGGAACTGCGGATGCCGCGTACCGCCCTCGGCCTCGCCGTCGGGTCGGCGCTCGCCGTCGCCGGGGTGCTCTTCCAGGCGCTCACCCGCAACCCGCTCGCCGAGCCGCGGATCCTCGGCATCAGCGCCGGCGCCTCCTTCGGCGTGGTGCTGGCCATCTCGGTCTTCGGCGTCGGCACCCTCGCCGGGTACGTCTGGTTCGGCATCGGCGGGGCGTTCCTCGCCGGCCTGCTGGTCTTCGCCGTCGCCGCCCGCGCCCGCGACGGCGCCAGCCCGGTCACCCTGGCGCTGGTCGGCGCGGCGCTCGACGCCAGTCTCGCCTCCGTGGTGTACGCGCTGCTCATCATCGACGCCCGCACCTTCGAGGAGTACCGGTTCTGGGTGGTCGGCGGGCTGACCGGGCGGGACCTCTCCGTCGCCGGTCAGGTGCTGCCGTTCGTGCTCGCCGGCCTGGCGCTGGCCGCCCTGGTGGCCCGGGGCCTGGACGCGCTCGCCCTCGGCGACGACGTGGCCCGCGGCCTGGGTCACCGCATCGGGCTGGTC
>NZ_JAMOKF010000277.1 GCF_023656545.1 Micromonospora phytophila
GTCGGGGCGTACGAGGACGAACCGGCCGCGCAGGACATCGACCCGGCCGAGGCCGCCCGGGTGGCCCGCCTCGACGCCGAGGTGCGGGTGGTTGACGGCCGCCCCCGCTACCACCTGGCCGACTGCGCGCACCTGGTCGGGCGCGCGCACGAGCCGCTGCCGGTCGCCGAGGCCGTCGGCCTCGGCTTCACCCCGTGCGCGCACTGCGCGCCGGACACCGCCCTGCTCGCCGACTCCCGTCGGATCTGAGCGGCCCGGCTGCAATGGACGACACGGTGACGATCGCGGTCCGGGTGAAACCGGGCTCCGCCCGCGCGCGGGTCGGCGGCTGCTTCGACGGCCCGCACGGTCCGGCACTGGTGATCGCGGTCAACGCCCCGGCGGTCGACGGGCGGGCCACCGAGGCGGCCCGGCGGGCGTTGGCCGGGGCGCTGGGCGTACGGCCGACGATGGTGTCGCTGCGGGCCGGCGCGGCCAGCCGGGACAAGCTCTTCCTGGTCGAGGGGGCGGCCCCGGAGCTGACCGAGACGCTGGGCCGGCTGCGCGACGGATCCGCCGGGTGAGGAACCCCCGGGCCGGGCGGTCGTGACACCCGGGCTGGACCTCGCGCTCCTGCTCGGCGCGGCGGTCCTGCTGGTGGCGGTCGGCGCGGTCCGGCTCTCCACCCGGTTGGGTGTGCCGAGCCTCCTGGTCTACCTGGCCCTCGGGGTGGCGATCGGCGAGGCCGGGCTGGGCATCCGCTTCGACGACGTCGATCTGACCCGGACCCTCGGCTTCTGCGCGCTCATCGTGATCATCGCCGAGGGCGGGTTGACCGCCCGGTGGAGCACCCTGCGCCCGGTGCTGGGGCTGGCCGCCGCGCTCTCCACCGTCGGCGTGGTGGTCAGCATCCTGGTGGTCGGCCTCGCCGTGCACCTGCTGCTCGGGCTGGACTGGCGGTTGGCCCTGCTCTACGGCGCGGTGCTCTCCTCCACCGACGCCGCGGCGGTCTTCGCCACCCTGCGCCGGCTGCGCCTGCCACCCCGTCTGGTGGCCACCCTGGAGGCCGAGTCGGGCATGAACGACGCCCCGGTCGTGCTGCTGGTGGTGCTGCTATCCCGGGAGGCGGTGGCCCACCCGTGGTGGTACGAGGCCGGCCTGGTCGCATACGAGCTGGGCGCCGGCGCGGCAGTCGGCTTCGCGGCCGGCGTCGGCGGGCGGTGGGCGCTGCGGCGCGCCGCCCTACCGTCGGCGGGGCTCTACCCGATCGCGGCGGTCGGGCTGACCGTGCTGGCGTACGCGGCCGGCTCGGTGCTGCACGCCTCGGGCTTCCTGGCCGTGTACGTCGCCGGGGTGATTCTCGGCAACGCGCGGCTGCCGCACCGGCAGGCGATCCTCGGCTTCGCCGACGGGCTGGCCTGGCTGGCCCAGATCGGGCTCTTCGTGCTGCTCGGGCTCCTGGTCTCGCCGGGCCGGCTGGGCTCCGCGGTGCTGCCGGCGGTGGTCGCCGGGCTGGCGTTGGTGCTCCTCGCCCGGCCGCTGTCGGTGGCGGCCTCGGCGTTGCCGTTCCGCTTCGGCCTGCGCGAGCAGGCGTTCCTGTCCTGGGCGGGGTTGCGCGGCGCGGTGCCGATCGTGCTGGCGACGATCCCGCTCTCCGAGCGGGTGCCGGGCGCCGACCGGCTCTTCGACTCGGTCTTCGTGCTGGTGGTGATCTTCACGCTGCTGCAGACCGGGACGCTGGGTCCGGTCGCCCGCCGGCTGCGGGTGACCGCGCCGGCGGAGGCGGCGGAGATCCGGGTGGAGACGGCGCCGCTGGAGCGGATGCGTGCCGACCTGCTCCAGGTGGAGGTGCCGCCCGGCTCCCGGCTGGCCGGGGTGCACGTCGACGAGTTGCGGCTGCCGCTGGGCGCCTCGGTGACGCTGGTGCTGCGCGACGGGGCGGGGATCGTGCCCGGACTGGACTTCCGGCTCAAGACCGGTGACAGCCTGCTGATCGTGGCGACCGGTGGGGTGCGCGACGAGGCGGAGCGCCGGTTGCGGGCGGTCAGCCGGCGGGGTCGGCTGGCCCGCTGGTTTGGCGAGTACGGCGAGGACCGCGACGATTGATCTGCTAGCGTTCCTTTTGCCCCAGTAAGGCATAACTAGGGGCTGAACGACGGGGCGTCGGTGCGGCACGTTGTCGGACGCCTGTACGTTCCGTATTCTTGCCAACCTCCGGAGTGCGCGGCCGTGTCGCCGTGCGCCCGTTTCGTACTGGGGGCACCGCTGTCGGTGACCCCTGTCCAGGTGCCGCGAACCCCGCGGTTCCGCGGCCGAGGGAGCGACGATGGCGAAGCCAGCCGACACCAGGACCGCCGGCCGCAAGCCGGTGGCGAAGGCCACCCGCAGCGCGGCGGAGACCGAGAAGATCCGGGCTGCCCTGGCGGCACGGCGCGACGAGTTGCGCGCCGAGTACGATCAGACGCTGAGCGAGATCACCGAGCTGCAGCGCGACCGGCTGACCGACTCGGCCGGCGACGACCAGGCCGACACCGGGACCAAGACGTTCGAGCGTGAGCAGGAGATCTCACTCGCCAACAGCATCCTGGAACGGATCACGCAGGTCGAGCGGGCGTTGGAGCGGCTCGACGAGGGTGGTTACGGCTGGTGCGAGCGGTGCGGCAACCCGATCCCGGTGGAGCGGCTCGCCGCCTTCCCGTCCGCCACCCTCTGCGTGACGTGCAAGCAGCTGGAGGAGCGGCGCTGAGGTCCGCTCCCCGGCGGCCGTGAGAGGTGGCGCGCCAGCGCCGCCGCGAGTGTCGATGGGGAGCAGATGTCCGAAGTACCGTCCGCCGGAACCGGCAGCACCGAGCCGGCCGGCGCCGCTGAGCCGGGCGGCGGCACGCCCCGGCGCCGGGCGGTCACCATCCTGCTCGGCGTCGCCCTGGTCGCCCTCGCGGCCGACCTGGTCACCAAGCACCTCGCCCTGCTCGCCCTCGCCGACCGGGAGCCGGTGCGGCTGCTCGGCGGGACGGTCTACCTCACCCTGACCCGCAACAGCGGGGCGGCCTGGAGCATCGGCTCCGACCACACCTGGATCTTCCCGCTGATCACCCTCGGGGTGGTCGGCTGGATCCTGTGGATGGCGCTGCACCTGCGGTCGCTGCCGTGGGCGATCTCGCTCGGGCTCGTGCTGGGCGGGGCGCTGGGCAACCTCACCGACCGGATCTTCCGCGCCCCGGGCTGGTTCGTCGGCCACGTGGTCGACATGGTCAGCCTCTTCGACCCGTACGGCCGGGTCTGGCCGGTGTTCAACCTCGCCGACAGCGCCCTGGTCTGCGGCGTGCTCCTCGCCGTGCTGCTGGAGCTGACCGGGCGCCAGCGCGACGGCAGCCGGGTCGGCCGGGCCGGGCCCGCCGCCGCGCCTGCGCCGGCCGGCGTCGACGCCGAGCAGCGGGAGCGGGCATGACCTCCGCCTTCGCCCGCGGCGGCGACCACCGCTCCCTGCCCGTGCCCGACGGCCTGGAGGGCATGCGCCTGGACCAGGCCGTGTCCCGGCTTTTCGGGCTCTCCCGCACCGCCGCCGCGGCCCTGGTCGACGCCGGCGACGCGCTGGTCGACGGGGCCGTCCGCCCCAACTCCCACAAGGTCAAGGCCGGCTCCTGGCTGGAGGTGACCCTGCCCGCGCCGGTCGCCGCGCCCACCGTGGTGCCGCAGGCGGTGCCCGGCCTGCGGGTGGTGTACGCCGACGACGACATCGTGGTGGTGGACAAGCCGGTCGGCGTCGCCGCCCACCCCAGCCCCGGTTGGACCGGCCCGACCGTGATCGGCGCGCTGGCCGCGGTCGGCCACCGCATCTCCACCAGCGGCGCCGCCGAGCGGCAGGGCGTGGTGCACCGGCTCGACGTGGGCACCACCGGGATCATGGTGGTGGCCAAGAGCGAGCACGCGTACAGCGCCTTGAAGCGGGCGTTCAAGTACCGCGAGGTGGAGAAGCGCTACCACGCCGTGGTGCAGGGGCACCTGGACCCGTTGCGCGGCACGATCGACGCTCCGATCGACCGGCACCCGACCCACGACTACCGCTGGGCCGTGGTCTCCGGCGGCAAGCCGAGCATCACCCACTACGACACCGTGGAGGCGTTCCCGGCGGCCAGCCTGGTCGACGTCCGGTTGGAGACCGGCCGGACGCACCAGATCCGGGTGCACTTCTCCACCCTGCGGCACCCGTGCGTGGGCGACCTCACCTACGGCGCGGACCCGACGCTGTCCGCCCGGCTCGGCCTGAGCAGGCAGTGGCTGCACGCCCGGTCGTTGAGCTTCCTGCACCCCCGAACGGGGGACGAGGTGAGCTTCGTCAGCGACTATCCTGACGACCTGGACCGCGCGCTCGAACTCCTTCGTGACTGAAGCGGCGACCCGCCCGAGAAGATCCGACGAGGGGATTTCCGCCCGTGCGCGCCGGTGACCTGCTGCGGCAGTTGGACCAGCGACTGCTGCCCCACCTGGCCGGCACCGTGACCCGGTGGGCCACCGCCCCGGCGCGGCTGCGGGTGCTCACCTCGGCCGCGCTGCTCTCCGCCGCCGCCGTCGTGCTCACCGCCGTCTGGGCCACCGACGACCGGCCGGCCGGTGACCGGACGGTCGGCGAGGTGACCCGGGTGGGCGTGGCCTACGGGGAGTCGATCCCCGGCTACGTGCGGGCCGCCGCGGCCGACCTGGCCGCGCTGCCCACCGTGGCTCCCGTCCCGGCCGACGGCACGTACGCCCTGGTCTCCCTCTCGTCGTACCTGACGCCGCAGCGGGCGGCGGCGGTCTTCGGGGACGTGGGTGTGGCCGAGGTCTTCGCGCGGGTGCCGCTGCCCGACCGGCAGACCGAGATCGTCCGGCTCCCCGCGCAGCGACTGCCCGGCGACCTGGTCGCCGGGATGGCCGAACTCGCCGCCCGCAAGGACCGGGAGGCGGCCGACTACCGCGCCCGGGCCGCCGAGGTGACCGGCGGCGGCCAGACCGAGCGCGAGCTGCGTCAGGTGTACGACAGCGGCGCCCAGGTCGCCACGGCGGAGGCAGCGGCGTACCGCTCCGGGTGTGCCTGCCTCTACGCGGCGGTGGTCCGCGCCGAACCGGCGGCGCTGCGCGGTGTGGCGGCCCGCTCGGGGGTGCGGGCGGTCGACCCGGCGCCCGAGGTCCACCGCCTCGACCGGACCGTCTTCACGCCGCCCCTGCCCGAGCAGCGGGAGGTCGCGAGCCCACCGGTGGACGCCGGTCTCACCCCGCGGTCTGAGTCCGGGACCCCCGTCCGGGGGTCGCCGGGCGTCCCGTCGCCCACCCCGGGCGCGGGCGAAACGTCGGAACCCGCACCCAAGGTAACGGATTCGTCACCCGATCCGGCCGGCCCGACATCCGGCCCCACACCGCCGGAGCCCCCGCCGACCTCGGCAGACTCCGCCGACGTCGGCTCGCCGGGGCCGATGCCGTGACAGCGGGCGGGACCAGAGGTGCGCGGACCGGTGTGGTCCGAATAGGGTTTCGTTCGTAGCCTGTCAGGCGGAGATCGATGGCGCTGGGAGGGCGAGCCTTGGAGGGCAGCGAGACCGGCTGGGGGCGGCCGGCCGAACCAGCGCCGCGGTGGCGGGCGCTGCTCGACCGCGCCCGACTAGGCGGCCGCCCCAACGAGCCGGCCGAGGCCGACCGGGGTGCCGAGGAGCCGCCGCCGGAGCAGCTGCCCCGACGCGCGTCCGGCGCCGGCTACGCCCGGGTGCCGGCCATCGGGCACCCCGCCGAGCTGTCGTACGGCACCCAGCAGGGCCCGTCGCCGTACGCCGCGGAGTTCGGCCGCCCGGCCGAGTCGAGTCACCGGGTCGAGGCCAGCTACCGGGTCGACCCGGCCTACCGGGTGGAACCGGACTACCGGGTGGAGCCGGACTACCGGCTGGAACCGGGCTACCGCGTGGAACCGGACTATCCGCCGGAGCCCGCCTATCCGCCGGAGCCCGCGTACCGGGTCCCCCCGGCCTACCAGCCTGAGCCGGCCTACCAGCCCGAGCCGGCCTACCAGCCCGAGCCGACCTATCAGCCCGAGCCGAGCTATCAGCCCGAGCCGACCTACGGCGAGCCCGCCGCCCCCCGCGCCCCGGAGCCGGTCGAGTCGCGCTACGCCCTGCTGGACAACGGCTACCGGCACGACCCGCCCCCGGTCGAGTCCCGGTACGCGCTGCTCGACAACGGCTACCGCGGTGCGCCGGCCTACCAGCCACCGCCACCCCCGCCGACGCCTCCGCCGCCACCCCGGGCCACGCCGCCGCCACCCCCGCCTACGCCTCCGCCGCCACCCCCGGCCGCGCTGCCGCCCGCGCCGGCCGTGACCGCCGAGCGCGGCTACCCGGCCCGCGTCGAGTGGCGCCCGCAGGGCGCGGAGACCGACCTGGACCGGGCCACCGGGGTGCTCCGCCGCGACCTCGGCACCCCCCGGGTGCTCGCCTTCGCCAACCCCAAGGGCGGCGTGCACAAGACCACCGCGACGGTGCTGGCTGCGGCGACCGTCGGCAGCGTGCGGGGGCGCGGCGTGCTGGCCTGGGACGACAACGAGCTGCGCGGCACGCTCGGGTTGCGTGCCGGCAGCGCCCGGCACGCCCGCACCATCCGGCACCTGATCAGCGACCTGGCGCACATCGAGATCAAGGAGGGCGCCGAGCTGCTGGAGCACCTGGACGACTACCTGCGGCACGCCTCCGACGGCTCGTACGACGTGCTGGCCGGCGAGGAGAGTCCCCGGTTCGCCCAGCGGCTCGACCAGTTCACCGTCCGCCGGGTGCTGGAGCTGCTGCGCCGTACCCACGACGTGGTCTGCGTGGACACCGGCAACAACGTGGAGAGCGCCAACTGGCGCACGGTCATGCAGGCCGCCGACCAGCTGGTGGTGACCACGGTGCCGCGCGAGGACGCGGCGTTCAGCGCGGACTGGATGCTCGATCTGCTGCACGAGGTGGGCATGGGGGAGCTGGCCGACAACGCGGTCACCCTGATCTCCTGCCCGACGCCGGGCCGCTCGTCGCTCCAGGACGACTTCGAGCGGCACTTCGCCACCCGCACCCGCGCCGTCGCGGTGGTGCCCTACGACCCGGCGCTGGAGACCGGCTCCTCGATCGAGTACCACCAGCTCCAGCCGGAGACCAGACAGGCGTGGCTGAAGGCCGCCGCGGTGATGCTGGAGCCGTTCGCCCGGTGAGCGGGTGTGTCCGCACCGGCCACCCGCGCCGCCGCCCGGCCTGAGAGGATCACCGGGTGAGCCCGGACACCCCCGATGCCGACCGGCCCGGCCCGCGTCCCGACGAGTCCGGCGGGAGGGTCCCGCCCGGCGCCGCGTCGCACCGGCCGACACCCGCTCCCTGGGCCGGTGCCACCTCCCCGACCC
>NZ_JAMOKF010000278.1 GCF_023656545.1 Micromonospora phytophila
GGCCCCGCCGCCAGACGCCGACTGCTTGCCAGATGAGGTGGACACGTACACAAGGATCTCCGATCCCCGTCCTCAGGTCAGCACCCCACTCACACGGGGTGTCTCACACCATCCTGACCAAGAGGGCGCCGCCCGGCCCGCCATGTCAAGCGGACCTTGACGGCTCGTACGGACGCTGGCGGGTCGGGCGGCGGTCTGCTCGGCTTGCCCGGGTCGATGGCAGGCGGGATGCCTACCGCAACCACCCACGGACCGTGACCCGCCGACGGAGCCTCAGCCATCCTGGAGCCGGAGCGCCCCCGCCGGAGGCGCAGTAACCGCAACCCCACGACCGCCGCCAACTCGCCGACGCGGCCGGCGTGCGCTC
This sequence comes from Micromonospora phytophila, assembly GCF_023656545.1. Taxonomy (GTDB): domain Bacteria; phylum Actinomycetota; class Actinomycetes; order Mycobacteriales; family Micromonosporaceae; genus Micromonospora; species Micromonospora phytophila. Next base: position 368 of record NZ_JAMOKF010000278.1, read on the forward strand.
CCCTGCGCCGTGCGGGCTCGTGCCCGCGCGGCCCGGCCGGCTGCCGGCCCACCACGCCACCCCGTCAACGGTCTGTCGTTCTGCGGGCGGCCCTCCGGGCTCCCCGCCTTCCGCGCCAGCCGCCGGGCGTTCGGCGTGGCTGGCCCGCGAGCCCCAAGCGAGCGCGCCAGCCGCGCGCCCTGGCGGCGGCGCGTGCGGCCCGTCAAGGGCCGCCTTGATAGACGTAAAGAAAGTTCTCCCACATCGGCCGGCAGCTGGCTGTCCCGTATCGCAGGCCGCCCTCGTCAGCGGCTGGACGGCCGGACGCTAATCGGCCTCGGCCAGGTAGCCGACATGCGGCGACCCTGCTGCTGAGCGCACGTGGTAGCCCCAGCGGCGCAACGCCTGCATGATTTTCTCCGCGCCGGCAGGATTCGCCGAGTGGACGTACACGACGCCGATATCGAACGGGTGCTCCTCGAACGCGGCCCGCTCCAGCACCTCGACTACCGGCCAGATCGTGTCGTCCTCGCCGAGGTCGTGATCCAGCCATAGCTCGTTCAACCGCTGTCCCCGGTGCCGGGCCAGCACCTCAACGCCCGCCGCGCTGGTGCGCGCCACATGTGCCAACCTGCCGTCAACAAACGAACGCAAGTCGTCGACCAGCACGATTCGCGGCAGCTTCTCGGTAACCACGACGCCCATCCTTCGCCCTGCACCTCAATGCCGCCATCGCTATTGGGGCCCGCATCCGGCATCGAAATACGACGGACTGACATGTCGGTACCCGGTGCTACTCTGGCGCTCGTCGAGGACGCCAGCCCGGCCTTCCCTGCCGGATCGCTGGACTCGATGTCGGAGATGCTGAGCGGCCTTCCTGCCGCTGATGCGGGCCACGTCCCGCCGGCTCTCGATCACACCGGCCACCATGCCGGCTTCCCCGAATCCGCTGAGCAGCCCAGCACGGTCTTCCCTGCCGTCCACGATGGCCCGGATTCGCCCACTCCACGGGTGGGGACAGCCTGCGGCAACGCGCCGGATGCCGATACCCAGGCTCCTCACCCGTGCCGGCCCATTCATCAGGTCACGAGCGCGAAGGGACATGACCCATCGGCGGGAAGTGGCACGACCACGATTCCGCCCTCCGGCGTCAGCCGCCCTCTCGGCGGTGCCAGGAGACACGACGAACACCACCAGCGGATACCCGTCGACGGCTGGTGGTGCTTCGTCTCCCGTCCCTGCCACCCCCTGATGAGGAGACAGTTGTGTCCACCCCGCTCACCATCTACCGCCCCGGCCTCGCCCTCGGCCGTGACGCCCAGGTCCTGCACCGCGCCGCCTCTCCGAAGTTCTCCGGCTGGCTGGAGCACACCCGCCCCGCCGGCGGCTGTGCCCGCCCCATCCGCCTCACCGGCACCATCGCCGCCGTCGACCGGAACACCGGCCGCATCACCGGCCAGCTGCACACCGACGAGCTGCCGGACCGCACGCTCTACAAGGCATGCGGCAACCGCCGCGAATCGCACTGCCCGGACTGCGCCTGGGTCTACCAGGGCGACGCCTACCAAGTCGTCTGTCGCGGTCTGACCGGCGGCAAGGGCGTCCCCGACTCGGTCGGCCGGCACCCGGTGGTCTTCGCCACCTTCACCGCCCCGTCCTTCGGTCCGGTCCACCACCGGCACGTCGCCCGCCACACCTGCCGCAACCGGCAGCGCTGCGACTGCCTCCCGGCCCCCTGCCGCGCCCGCAGCAACGCCGGCACCTGCCAGCACGGACAGCCCGCAGCGTGCTTCGCCCGCCACGACGCCGACGATCCGCGGCTCGGACAGCCGTTATGCCTGGACTGCTACGACCACAACCATCAGGTCGTCTGGAACTACTTCTCCGGTGAGCTGTGGCGGCGCACCAAGCAGGCCATTGACCGCCACCTCGCCGCACTCTGCCGCAAGCGCGGCATCCCCTTCGTCCGGGTCGTCACGGCCTCCGGCAGGATCCGCTGGATGCCGCCCGTGCGTGTATCGCATGGCAAGGTCGCCGAGATGCAACGCCGGGCCGCCGTGCATTTCCACGTCCTGCTGCGCCTCGACGGCGTCGACCACAACGACCCGGACGCGCTCGTGCCGCCACCGGCCGGCATCACCATCGACGGCCTAAAAGACGCGATTCGCGTCGCCGCCTCGCGAATCACCGTCACCACGCCCGCACACCCCGACCGACCGCAAGGCTGGCTGGTCGCCTGGGGCGAGCAGGTCGACGTCCGCAGCATCAACACCGCCAGCGGCGAACTGACGGACGACAAGGTCGCCGCCTACCTCGCCAAGTACGCCACCAAGGCCACCGAAGCCACCGGGCGCTCCTTCACCCGGCTCACTTCCGCCACGATCGACGACTACGCCGACCCCGAAGGCGACCACCTCGCCCGCCTCATCGACGCCTGCTGGCACCTCGGCAGGCCCATCCACACCGACACGACCGGCGGCGCCACAACGGCCGATCACCGTCAAGGCGGTCTTGACACCAAACCGCGCCCCTACGCCGGGCTGCGCCGCTGGGCGCACATGCTCGGCTTCGGCGGCCACTTCCTCACCAAGGCCCGCCGCTACTCCGTCACCTTCGGCCGGCTCCGCGACACGCGCACCGCCCACCGCCGCACCGAACACGACGAGGCCGCCGACACCATCACCGTCTGCACCCTCACCTACATCGGGTCCGGCTGGCTCACCGAAGGTGACGCACTCCTGGCCAACACCGCCGCTAGGCAGCGACGCGAGAGCAGACGCGTCGGCCGGGAGGAACTCGCCTACGAAGCCTGGCTCACTGGGGCCGCCGCATGAGCCGAGACCTCACCCCGCGCTGGTACTCCCCCGCCGAGGTCGCCGTCCTGCTCGGCTTCGGCATCTCCAAGGTCAAGATGAAGATCGCCACCGGCGAGCTGCGCTCCATCAAGGACGGCAAGTACCGCCGCATCCTCCCCGAATGGGTCGACGACTACATCCGCGAACAGGTCGAACGCCAGGAGGCCGCCTGATGCCCGCCCGCGCCCGAGCCAACGGCGAAGGCTCCATCTTTCCCTACCGCAACGGCTTCGCCGCCTACGTCTGGGTCACCAAACCCGATGGCAAGCGCACCCGCAAGTACATCTACGGCAAGACCCGCGAGGCGGTCCACGACAAGTGGATCAAGCTGCACCAGCAGGCAAAGCAGGGTCCGGTGGCGACGAGCGTCCCGACGGTCGGCAGCTTCCTCACCTGGTGGCTGGCCGAGATCATCCAGCCGAACCGGGCACCGTTGACCTACGCGACCTACGAGACGTTCGTCCGCCGCTACCTCGCCCCCGGCCTCGGGGCCAAGCGGCTCGACCGGCTCCAGTCACGCGACGTGCAGACCTGGATCAACCAGGTGGCCCGGACCTGCCAGTGCTGCGCCCAGGGCAAGGACGCCGCCCGCGCCAAGCAGAAGTCGCGCTGCTGCGCCGTCGGTCGCTGCTGTCAGGCCGTCCCGTCCACGCGCACGGTCAGCGACGTCCGAGCCGCGCTGCGGGCGGCCCTCACCCACGCCCAGGCCGAAGACCTCATCACCAAGAACCCGGCCGTGCCGGTCACCCTGGCCACCGTCCGCCGGCGGCGGGGCAAGTCCTGGTCCAGCGACGAGGCTCGCAAGTACCTGGAGTCTGCCCGCCACGACGAGGACCCGCTCTACGCCGCCTACGCCCTGGTCCTCGTCACCGGCCTCCGCAAGGGCGAGGCCCTGGGACTTACCTGGGCAGATGTCGACCTCGACGCCGGAGAACTGACCATCGGCCGCCAACTTCAACGCGTGCGCGGCCAACTCCTCCACCGCGACACCAAGACCCAGGCGTCCGACGCGACACTCCCCCTGCCCGACATCTGCGTGACCGCACTCAAGCTGAGGAAAGACCAACGCGACGAGGCACGAGCAACCGCCGGAAAGGCATGGCATGAGAACGACCTCGTATTCACCACCCGCTATGGCACACCCATCGAACCGCGCAACTTCCAACGTTCCTGGCAGATGCGGTGCGGCAAGGCGAAGGTCACGCCGATCACCGTTCATGACGCCAGGCGTACCTGTGCCACGCTCCTGGCCGACCTCGACGTCCATCCGCGAGTCGCCATGCAGGTGCTCCGGCACGCCCGCTTCTCCGTGACCATGGAGATCTACACCCAGGTCTCATCGAAGGCGACGAGAGAGGCATTGAAGCGGCTTGGCGATTCCCTCGGCCATTGAGCACCGCTGCTGTACTTAACTGCTGTACGACAGCAGAAAGGCCACCTCCCGTTTCCGGGAAGTGGCCTTTGACCTGCGTGGGCGATACTGGGATCGAACCAGTGACCTCTTCGGTGTGAACGAAGCGCTCTCCCGCTGAGCTAATCGCCCTCAGCGCCGATGACTCTACCTGATCGTGTGACCGCACCGGAAATCCGGGGCCCGCGCGCCGCCGGGCGCCGGACCGGCGCCGGTCAGTGCGTCGCCAGGTAGTGCAGCACGCTGGCGACCAGGTCGATGCCGAGGCTGTACTTGAGCGAGAGCCAGACCACCACGGAGACGAAGACCAGGCCGACCGCGCCGAGGACGAACCGTACGGCCAGTGACTGGTCCTTCACCCACTGCGTCCAGTTGTGCACGTGCCGGCGGGTGAAGCCGAGCAGCCGGCGCGCCCAGTGGAACTCGACGGCCCAGATGCCGAGGCCGGCGATGACCAGCAGCCAGCCCGGCCCGGGCAGCGGGATGAGCGCGATGCCGACGGTGACCACGATGGCGCCGGCGACCGCGATGAAGATCTTGAGGGCGACCCGGCCGGTGGGGTTGGCCCGGATCAGGTCGAGCGTGGTGGCCAGCCGCTGCCGCCCGCGTCCCCACCTGCGCCGTTCGGCCACGGCCGTGCCGCCGTGCCGGTGATCCCGGTCGGACGCCCGCCGACCGGGTGGCTCGTGCTGCTCCATCCGCACTTCGTACCCCCGCTGTTCGGCTGCCCGGGCCGCGACGATCGGCGGGCCCGGCGCGGCCGTCGGATCCACTGAGGATCGCTTCGTGACCATTTCCACCCCCAGTGTGGCTCGCGCCCGTCACTGGAACGGACGACTGGACGTTACCGGAGTAAGTCGACGACTGAACCACCCGATGCCGGGCGGGATCACGCACTGGGCAGAACCGGAAATCCTACATGAAGTCTCACATTCACGAGGCCTTTCCGACCCCCTTCCCACCACTGGGTGAAGTCAGCGTATGGCGGAGCGTAGCCAGGAGTAGCACCTGAGTATGGGAAAAGCGGGACACGCGCGTTCCGCAGCGGTGCCGGGGGGAGAACGTCCATGAGTGTCATCCGACCGACGACCGTAGAGGTCGAGACGTCGCTAAGGCTCGTCGCACCTGACGCCACCGCCTTGCCGGTGCGTGCCAGTCTGCGCTACGACCCTGCTGACCCGTATGCGGTCCATGTCCTGTTCCATGCCGAATCCGCCGGCGGCGAGGCGGTCAGCTGGTCCTTCGCCCGCGAACTGCTGGTCACCGGCCTCGACGAACCGGCCGGCATCGGCGACGTGCGGGTCTGGCCCTGGGCCACCCCGCGCGGGGACTTCGTCGCACTGGCGCTGTCGTCGCCCGACGGCAACGCCCTCTTCGAGGTGCCGCGCAGCGTCCTGGTGCGCTTCCTGCGCCGGACCTACGTCGTCGTCCCGCGCGGCCGCGAGGCCGAGCACCTGGACGTCGACACCGCGGTCAACCGGCTGCTCGCCGGTCGCTGAAACACCGGAAGACCGGCCACCGGAGCCGCGCGGATCTGCCGAGTCCGCGCGGCTCCGGCCCACCCGGGGGTACGCGGGCAGCCTGCCGCCGTCAGCGTCGTGCTCAGCCGTGGGTGGTGATGCCGCCGTCGACCGGGATCACCGCGCCGGTCAGGTACGCCCCAGCGCGTGACGACAGGAAGATCACTGTGCCGGCCATGTCCTCCGGACGGCCGATTCGTCCCAGCGGCACCTGGGCCTCGATGGCCGCCCGGGACGCGGGGTCCTCCAGCGCGAACGCCATCATCTTGCTCTCGAACGGCCCCGGCGCGATCGCGTTCACGGTGATCCGCTCGCCGGCCAGCTGGTGCGCCAGGCTGCGGGTGAGCATGTGCACCGCCGCCTTCGTGGCCGAGTACGCGTACACCTCCATGAACGGCACCCGGAGCCCGTCGATCGAGCCGATGTTGATCACGCGGGCCGGGTCGTCGTGGCTGGCCGACGCGCGCAGCGCGGGCAGCAGCGCGGTGGTGAGCCGGAAGACCGCCTTGACGTTGACCGCCCAGAGCTTGTCGAACGCGCTCTCCGGGTACGACTCCAGCGGCGCGCCCCAGGTGGCGCCGGCGTTGTTGACGAGCACGTCGAGCCGCTCGACGCGCTCCCGGACGGCCGCGGCGAGGCCCTCGGCGCCGGCGTCGTGGCTCAGGTCGGCGGCGATCGCCTCGCAGCGCCCCTCGTTCGACAGCTCCTTGGCGACCGCCTCGCAGACCTCGGCCTTGCGGGACGAAATGATCACGTGCGCGCCGGCCCGGACGAAGCCCTGGGCGATCATCAGGCCGATCCCCCGCGAGCCGCCGGTGACCAGGACCGTCTTGCCTTCGACCGAGAACAGATCAGTCATGCCCATCCCCTCGCGTGTCGGCCGTCGGCGCGACCCCGGCCGACCGGCCGCCGTCGACCCCGCGGCCACGCCACCCCCGCCGACGCTACCGCCCGGTAACGTAGCCCGCTCCCACCAGCCCCCACAACCCCACCCGTGATCCGCGCACGGTCCCGGAAAGAGTGGCCTTCCGGGCGCGAATGATCACCTTTTCCGTGCCTGTGCGCGGATTCTGGCCGCGGGAGGAGGGGCGTGGCGGGGTTGTCGGGATGCGATGATCGTCGCCCCGGGCTACCGTCGCAGACGATGGTCTCTTCCGGTCAGCTCTCCCCCGCTCCGCCCGCCACCCCCGCGGCCACCCCCGCCGAGA
>NZ_JAMOKF010000279.1 GCF_023656545.1 Micromonospora phytophila
CACCCACCACCACGCCGTCGGCCGCGACCACCGACCGTGGTACGACCGGCAGCGTCCGGACCCGGTCGCGCTCGCGCTGCGCGCCGCCAAGGGCGCGCTCGACCCGTCCTGGATCCTCAACCCCGGCGTCCTCGTCGATCCCGCCAGCTGAACTGGCCTGGCCCCGCGACGCTCGACTTCCCGGTAAACCCCGTGCTGGCGGGGCGGCCGCATCCGCCCCGAGCCGTACCGTGGCGGGGCGGTGCGACGTGTACGGCGACGAAGACCTGACCCGGTTCGGGCTCGGTGAGTGGTCATGCACGTGCCGAGACGCTCGTCATCGGTCGGTCGGCGGAAAGAACTGGAACAGGTAGCGCTCCACGCCGTGCATGGCGTTCACGGCCGTGTCGAACCCGGCCGTGCCCACCTGGTGGTCGGTGAACAGCTTGTGCCACGCCGTGGCCGCCTCCCCGCGCCCGTCGGCGCAAGCGCGCACCGCCCAACGGCCCGGCCGCGGCAGGCGGAACTCGGCCCTGGTCCTCGACCCGGTCATGACCGGCCCGCCCGTCAGCTGCCAAACTTCCAGGCGACCGGTGGGCAGCTCAACGCCGATCCGGTCGATCTCGGACCAGCCGCCGGGCTCCGGCGGCATCGCGTCCCAGCATTCGAAGACTGCCGACACGGCAAAGGTGTGGCTGATGACCGAGCCGACACTGAACACGCCCTGACCGGAGCCGCACCATCCCACCTTCGCCGGAATCGGCGCATCGTAGGTGTCCGCCTCCACATCGTGGACGACGAACATCCCGTAGTCGGGTCGGACGGCCAACTCCAGCGCAGCCAGCCTCGTCGGCATCGATGGAAACTACCACCGGCCAACTGACCTGCTCGCCTGGTGGGGGCTGATGGACGGCATCGCCGACGCAAACTACCCGGCCGGGTTTCCGATCCCCCCGCATTTCCTGCCGCTGCCAGCAGCCGAAGTACGCGAAGGGTTCGCCAGCCTCTCGGGGTTCGCCGACCAGGATTGCTGCGGCCCGGGCGGTGCACATGCCACAGCGGCCGGGGAACTCTCGTACGGGTTCTGCACCGCCACTGTCCCGATCTAGCCGGTGATGTGCTCGTGGTCGACCTCCGCGATGGTGCGCGCCACGGCTGCATCATGTCGTGGTGGGCGGAGGAGGGCTACGCCGACACGGACTGGGCCGCGACAGCGGCCATGCTCGCCGACGCCGCCGACCGGCTCGACGACGCGACGCGGACCGAGATTGTCGAGGGTGGCTCGCTCCAGTGGACCCAGAGTCGCTGATGGCGAGGGCTCTTATGTCGAGCCCGCAACGTCAACCGCGGAGCCTGGACCGGCAGGTACACGAAGGCCGCCCAACGGGGTGGCCCTCGCATTTGCCGCGCAATCGCGGCCTGACCGACCGCGATTCATGGCTTATGATCTACCGATTCTGACCGTCGAGAGGGGACGATGCTCAGTGAGTGCTTGGCCTGGATTACCGACGCTTACCAAACCCGCCAGGCGAGGACTACCACCCCTCGATCGGTCGGCGTCGAGGCGCACATTGTTAATGGCGCTTGTGTCGTCCGGTGCTCTGGCAGTCACCGGCTGCACAGGCACCGATGCGGGGGCGCCAGCGTGGGCAGAGCCATCACGAGCACCATCAGCCGCGACACCGTCAGCGCAGTCGTCACAATTGCCCTGTAGCGGGACGGCGTGGGCCACACCCACATCGACGTGGAAGCCACCCTCCGTACAGCCCACCGCACCGATCACCGCCATGCCGAACAGCAAGCTGCCGGGACCGGCCACAGGCGTGGTCCCGGTATCGGGCGAGGAAACGCTCGTGGGTGAGCTGCCGTTGACGTTCAGCCAGCCGAAAACGCCCGCCGCCGCATCGGCAGGTACACCAACCATGGTGCAGGTAAAGGTGCTGGACGAGGCGGCCCGCAAAGCATCAGGCGCCACCGCGATACTGGTGGCCCTGTCGCGCGCGGACGGTGTCTCGCAGCCCTGCCGACTGCACGTCCGCGTGAACTACACCGGGTTCTCCAACGCGTACGGCGGCGACTACGCGAACCGAATCGTGCTCGACGAATACCCTGCGTGTATCTTGACCACCCCGCGCAACCCCGCGTGCAGAAAGTACACGTCTTTCGAACCGTCCCGATTCGACGGGAAACTGTCCACCGACCTCACTCTCGCCGGCTCCGGGTCAGTCACAGTGATTGCTCTCTGATCCGCTCGCTGAACCTGTGCCTGACCGGTCTGATATTGCCCGGTTCACGTCAGGATACGGCTCTCGGCGCCCGTGGCTGAGGCCAGCGCGCTGCGCCTGGCTGCTCCTAAGATCAATCCGAGCGAGGGAGGCGAGGTGCCGTTCACCGGTAGTCACGTCGCGGCCGTGCTGCCGCTGACGCGGTCAGCGTGGCTGGTGCCGTCGGCCCTGGTGATCGGGAGCATGGTTCCTGATCTGCCTTACTACGTGCCGCTGCCGGTGGAGGCGACGCTGACCCACTCGCTTGCCGGCGTCCTCGGCGTCGACGTGGTGCTGGGTTTGGCGGCAGTGGCCCTGTGGCACGGGTTGCTGGCTCGCTTCCTGATCGCCATCTCGCCGGTCCGGCTACGCGATCGCCTACCCCCGCCCGCGCGTCGACGTTCTCGGCCGGCTGTCCGTGTGGCGATGGTGGTCGTCTCGCTGGTGGTTGGCGCGGCGACCCACGTGGTGTGGGACTCGTTCACGCACGACGGGATGTGGGGTACCGCGCACATCGGCTGGCTGGCCGAGTCGCACCTCGGCACGGCCGGTTATCGCTGGGCGCAGCGCGTGAGCGGCGTCGTCGGTGCCGCCGCCGTCGTGGTCTGGCTGGTCCGATGGTGGCGTACGCAGTCGCCCGCGACCGCGCAGTTGCCGTCGGCCGAACGCGTGCTGGTGGTGGTGGCCTGGACGGCCATCGGGCTCGCCGCCGCTGGCGGCGCCGCGCTGGCCGCCACGGAGGAGGTGGCACCGCAGCGAATGGTGTTCCTGGCCGTCACCCGTGCCGGCGGCGCCGGTATGACGACCGCGACCGTCCTCGCGGCCTGCTACGCCGTCGTGGCCCGGCACGACCACCGATCCTGCGCTGACCGCAGCCACTCAAGCTAGCCACCGATCATCATCCATCCTTTACCAACGCCCGGCATCCGGATCTGCCGTGCGGTGCGCGTTCGATCATGCCCGCGGGTGTCGCTACTCCTCGAAGTCGAACGCGAAGGTGCCCGCCTCGATGCGGTCGATGAGCTCGCTGACATTGTCGGCTTGCCGGATGGCGCTGTCCCATCCGCTGCTTGTGATGTCGACCAGTAGCACCGGTGCGGGGTCGCTGCGCAGATCGAGCACGAGCTGCTCACGGGCGCCGTCACCGCCGATGATCGCGATGCCGGGGTGGGTATCAGTGGCGTCGTCCCATGCGTCATGCAGCTCGAGCATCTCGCGCGGGGAGGTGAGCCAGACGTAGGCTCCGGTCGTCATCCAGCCTCGCCGGAACCACGACTCACCTTGGAGGTAGGTGCGCCAGGCGGCAGGCAGAGCTTGCCCCAGGGCCTTGTCGGCGTCGGTGAACTCCTGGTCGTTCACTGGGCCGCGGTAATCGGCTTCCTCGATGATCGCGCCGACGATGTGGGCGTTGAGGTCGGCGACCTCCTCGGCGGGGATCCAGTACTCCAGCACATCGCGGCCACCGACTTGATGAACCTCATAACGGTCCAGGTAGGAACGCTCGACGTCGAACCGGGTTACGTAACCGACACCCTCGGCGGGGACGTTCCACTCGCGGGCGATCTTCGTGGCGTACCAGCGGTTGAGCACGGGGTAGAAGATCGGCTGGTCCGGCAGGCGTGGTGGCCAGGCCCGCCACCGGGACGCCGCCACGAGGTCGAGTTCGGCCTGCCCGGTGGGCCGCCACAGGGTGATCACGTCGGAGTTGTCGATGGTCTGCTCCTGGCCGATCGGGGTTGTGGCGTGGTCGTGGGGAGCCACGCGTCCAACATTCTGGTGGTATCGGGCCGAGCGTTCCATAGCCGAGAAACGTCGGGTGATGCCGTGGAGGGCCGGAAGCGGGAGCACCGCTGGTGGGCGAGAAGCTGCCCACCCTCACTGAGCAGCTCGCCGACCTGCGCACCCGCGGCGGCAAGCTGCTACCGGTCGCCCTAGCCATCGAGCTGGGGCTGACCGCGCACAACCCAGGCGGCCCACCAGGGGTCGAACGTGGGCCGCTGCTTGCACCGGTATCCCTCGTGCGGATGAGCGCCGCGCCGTACGGCTGCGAAGCGGGCATCCCTGTCGCGACGATCGACGACGCGGCGACCCATGGTCGGTCCGCCGTCTGCCAAGCCTGCAGCTGGTGAATGGCGATCGTGAGGAAGAAGGTCAGACGTGTCAGAGTCCCCCTTTGCCGACGTGGCTGAGCAGGCGCGAGCGGCACCGAAAGCCCCCGTGCCTCAGGCTGCCCGAGGTCCCGAGATCCCCGAGGCCGGCTACGTCGTGGAGGAGATCGCCGATGGCGTCTTCTGGGTGAGTGAGGGCATGTACCAGATGATGTTCGTGGTCACCGACGAGGGCGTGATCGCGATCGACGCGCCACCTACCCTCGGCCACCACATTCTCCGGGCAATTCGCGGTGTAACCAGCCGCTCCATCACCCACGTCGTCTACAGCCACCAGCACTCGGACCACGTCGGAGCGATCTCGGTCTACCCCGCGGAGGTCCCGCGCTATGCCCACCGCATCACTGCGGAGCGGCTCGCGCTGCTCCGTGATCCGAACCGGCCTCTGCCGACACACGTGTTCGACGACACCCTGACGATCGACGCGGGAGACCACAGCCTCCAGCTCGACTACAAGGGCCCCAACCACGCCGAGGGCAACATCTTCATCTTCGCCCCGACGCAACGCGTCCTGATGCTCGTAGACGTGATCTTTCCCGGTTGGGTGCCATTCTCGAACCTCGCGGTTTCCGCGAACGTTCCGGGTTTCGTCAACGCTCACGATCAGGCGCTCGAATACCCGTTCGAGAAACTCGTCGGTGGTCATGTCACGCGACCCGGCACCCCGGGCGATGTGAGGATGCAGATCGAATACATGAACGACCTGCGCTCCACGACCGAAGCGGCACTGTCCTCGGTTGATCTGAAGAAGATCCTCGCCCCGGTCGACGCCGCCAACGTCTGGGCCGTGTTCAAGGCCTACCTCGACGCCGTGGCCGCGCAGGCCGCCGACGAAGTCGTTCCACGGTGGGTGGAGCGCTTGGGCGGGGCCGACGTGTTCACCCTGCCGAACGCTTGGGCCATGGCAGAGGCCCTGCGCCTGGACTACGGGAGGATGGGCCCGTTCGGCATCGCGCCCTGAGCAGTTCACGTGCATGGCGCCCAGGTCACGCAATTTGCGAATTCCGGACCTCTCTGAGGCGGAGCCGGTCGAAGAACCAGTGCTGCGAGGACTCTGGCTCGACCGCCGCGTCGGCGATCTCATCGCCGTCCACCGGCCGGTTCCTGCGTCGGAAATCCCCTCCTGCGTGTTATGCCCGATTTGGTGGTGCTAGTCCCGTCTGTCGGTTAAGGTGACTGGCATGACAACGTTGGTTTCCCGCACGCCGACCACGGCGTCATCATGGGCTCCACCCTGACGACTGGGCCTCGCCGTGACCGACACGGGACCTACGTCCGGACCGCGGCGCGCACATTGCCTCCGTGAGGCGTCCGGGAACCGGGTGCTGCGGCGGGCGACCGCCACCGGGTGCATGATCAGCGTCCGAGGCGGGCCTGTGGCACCGACCCGGAAGGGCGTCGAACTGGCCGTCTGCTGTCAGCGGCCAGCGCCACGTCGACGAAGGCTCCCACCCCCACCTGCGCGGCGTCCGCGAGGCAGGCGATCAGCAGCAGTCCATGTCGGATGTTCTGCGGATCGCCGGGTACGCCCGCGGCCGGCGGACGGTGGTGACCAGAAAGCAGCGCGGCCAGCAGCTTGCGGTCCAACTTGGGCAACCAGGCCTCAATGTCGTCGGCCTGCGCCGCCGGCAGTGGCCAGCGACCCAGGACATCCGGGGCGAGTTCCTCGACCAGCAGCCCGGCGGTGTCCCTGAGGACCTGGTGCGTCCAGTCTGGCGGCAGCCGCAACAGACGGTCCACGGCGGTCTCGAACCCCGCGCCATCGGAATGGTCGACCGCGCGGACGCCGGCCACGACGGCGTTCCACAGTTCCTGCTCCGCCGATGTTGGCGGGTGCCACATCACCATCTCCTTCCAGTGGATGGGCTGGCAGGGGTCGGGCGGCGAGGTGCTCGGCGGCACCGGACGTCGCGCTGGTCGCTCTGCCCCTGTTGAGGTGGCCGGCACGGGCCCGTAGGAGGCGAGGCCCGTGCCGGCCGCGGTGATCACCCCAATCACCGTCTGCCGCCGGCGGCGGCTCAGCCGGGCCCTGTTGGTTTCCGGCTGGTCCGCGCCAGCGTCGTACTGCACCGGACGACGCCCGCGTCCACCGTCGCTGCGTCACGGCCTTCTGGCTGGCAGTGCCTGGCGTCGGTGGTGCTTGGTGTCCCGGAGCTTCTGGAACGTCCTGTCTTGCTCCGCTGACGGAGTCTGTCGAGTATATGACAATTGAAGGAGTTATGAAGCTTTAACGCCAATAGTGGCGTTTTCCTTGGTTGCGTCCATGTCGCTGGCCTGGCCGGGTGCGAGTTCAAGGCACGCCCATGTGCCCCCGCGCGGGGCACCCGTCGAGGTCGCGTCCGGCCTCGCCGTTCAGGCGAGGTCGAGCTGCACCGTGGCGATCTCCCAGGCGCGCAACGGCAGGCGGACCAGACCGTCGGCGTCGACGGTCAGCCGGTCGCCCGGCCGGCCCATCAGGTCGGCCCGCCACGCCCCCCGCACACCCCGCCCGGCTCCGATGACCGCGCTGGTGTCGGTCGGGGCCTCGGCCACCACCCGCACCTCGACCCGGCCGTGCCTGTCCCGAACACTGGTGAGCGCCACCCCCGCACCGGCCACGGTCAGCCCGGTGGCGGGGCCCGGCAGCGCGACAGACGGCTGCCCCGTACCGGAGAAGGCCAGCAGCTCGTGCCGGTAAGCCTCGGCCGCCTCGGCCACCCCCGCCGCGTGCCACTCGCCCCGGAACGGCAGCACCGCCAGTTCGACGGTCCGCTCGCCGCGGCACTGCGCCTGTGGGGTGGGCAGCTGCGGGCCGGCGGGCTCGTCGCGCAGGGCGTGCCGGTTGCGCGACAGCATCCCGATCGACCGCAGCACCGTCACGGCCAGCCCGCGCCCGGAGTCGGTCAGCTCGTACTCGGGGGGCTGGGTCAGC
>NZ_JAMOKF010000280.1 GCF_023656545.1 Micromonospora phytophila
CGGCCCTGATCGCGCAGCGCCTGCTCGGCCCGGGGGCCCACGTGTTCGCCCCGGCGGCCGCGGTCGGGACGATCGCCACGGCCATCGGCCAGCGGACCCGCCGTACCTTCGAGCTGCTCGCCGGGGTGGGGCTCGGCATCGTCATCGGCGACGGTCTGCGGTTCCTGCTCGGCTCCGGTCCGTGGCAGACCGGGGCGGTGGTCGCGCTGGCGGTCGTGACCGCGTTGCTGGTCGCGGGCCGGGGCGGGGCCCTGGTGGGGCAGGCCGGCGGTACCGCCGTCCTGATCGCCACGCTGGCGCCGATGGAGCGGGGCCTGGAGCTGCCCCGCATCTTCGACGCGCTGGTCGGCGCCGTGGTCGGCATGCTGGTGGTGGCGGTGCTGCTGCCGATCAACCCGATGCGGGTGCTCGACCGGGCGGCCGCCCCGATCTTCGCCGCTCTCACCGACCAGCTGTCCGCGGTGGCGCGGGCCCTGTCCGCGCGGGACGCCGACGCGGCGGTCGGGGCGCTGGAGCAGCTGCGGGGGCTCGACGCGGACGTCCAGCGGCTGCACGAGTCGCTCAGCGGCGCCGAGGAGGTGGTCACGCTCGCGCCGGCCCGTTGGCACCGCCGGGCGCACTTTCACCGGTACGCACGCGGCACGGAGCACCTGGAGCGCCTGATCCTGGGCACTCGCGCACTGGCTCGCTGGACCGCGACCGCGCTCCAGTACGGCGAACCGGTCCCGACGCGGCTGCCGGACGCCGTGCAGCGGCTCGGCGACGCCGTCGGCGAACTGCGCCGCGAATGCCGGGCGGGCCGGGAGCCCGAGCGGACCCGGCAGCTCGTGCGGGAGAGCGCCCGCCTGACCGGCCGGGCCTGGGGCGAGGGCGTGCGCTCCTTCGGTGACGCGCTCGTCACCGACCTGCGCACCGCCGCCAGCGACCTGCTCAGGGCAACCGGGTACGAACCGGACGACGCCAACCGGATGGTCCGGCAGGCCTTCACGGCCGGTACCGCCGAGGTGCGCCCGCCCGTCCGACGACACCTGCAACGGCCGGCGCGGCGTACCAGGACCTCCGCCGCCCGGCGGCGGGCCCGCTCGACCCCCACCACCTGAGCACGGTGACCCGGCGGACGAGCCACCTGGACGCTCGGGCGGCCCGGTCCGAGGGCGCGCCGACCGGTCAGGAGTTGGCGACGACCCGGCTGTCGTGCAGGCCCCGTTCGTGTCCCCCCACGGCTCGGAACCGCTGCGGATGCCGGATCGAGAGTGGGGCAGTAGGTGGACCGACCCGTTCAAGGGGCTGCCGGGATCCACGTCGGTCGCGACAATGAGGACGAGCCGCCGTCGCGGCATGCTCGGCGGGGCGGTCGGCGGGTGACTCGGCGGGTGACCAGGAGGACCAGGGATGCGCGACAGTGAACGTGCGGCCGCACTGCTGGACGCGGAGCGGCGCCTGCAGGCCGCCCAGCGGGCCGGGGACGTCGCCGCGCTCGACCAGTTGCTCGACGACCGCCTGGTCGCCATCGGTCCCGACGGCGCCAGGCACACCAAGCAGGACGACCTGACGGCCCACCGGAGCCGGACCTCGATCATCGACAACCTCGTCGAGGAGGAGTTGGAGCTGATCGTCGCGGGGGCGACCGGGGTGACGTTTTTTCTCGGCCGGGTGACCGGGGTGCTCGACGGATCGCCCTTCGCGGCGAGGCTCCGGTACACCCGGACGTGGGTCCACGACGACGAGCGGGGCTGGCGGATCCTCGCGGCGCACATCAGCGCCGTGTGAGCGGTGTGGTCGACGGCAACGCCTGCGCGGTGAGCTGACCGCGTCGGACGGAGGGGAGCGTCGTCCGGGCTCGGCTTGGCACGGACTCGTCGGGCCTCAGGACCAGCGGCCTACCGGTCCGCGGCGCCGGGTCGTGCCGCGGCGCCGGTGACCATCGCGCCGGGGCGCGGTGGCTACAGCCGGTGCCGGACCCAGACGTTCGGCTCGACGTAGACGGCGTGGTCGTGCGCCACGTCGCAATGCACCGGCACCAGCGCCCCCGGCACGTGCACCGGTCCGCTGGTGTCGAACGGCAGGCCGGTCCAGCGGCGCCAGTCGGCGAGGGTCCCGCTGATCATCATCGACCGCGTGGCGACCCGTTCGATGCGCCCGCCCGCACGCACGTGCACCCGCAGCCACGGGTCGACCGGCAGACCGTCGTCGCGCAGTTGTGCCGCGTACCCGGTCATGGGCAGGTCGGGGCGGGCGTGCTTGCCGCTCGGGCGGACCGGGGCGACCAGCGTGTCGTACCCCAGCCGCGCCACGGCCCGCCGCATGGCGCCGAGCATCAGGGCGGACAGCCCTGCGCCGCGCCGGTCGGGCCGGACGCAGATCTCGATCGCCGAGACGAGGTTCGGGGTGGCGCCGGTGAGGCGGGTGATGGCGGCCCGCTGGATCACCCGGTCCCAGCCACCGTCGGGAAGCTCCGGCTCCGTCCAGCGCAGCGGCACGGCGTACGCCCGGGCGACGGCGCGGCCCGGATCGGTGGAGTCGACGGCGGCGAACACGAACTCGGGATACAGCTCGTGGGCGACGTTGTAGTACACGGCGCCCATCGGGTCCCAGAGCATGAACTGCGGCCACGCCCCGTCGAAGTCCTCGTCGAACAGGGGTGCGAGGTCCGGACGGTCCGCCAGGCTCACGATGTCGATCGTCACGGCGGAACGGTAGGGTGTCGAGCCGTCCGCCGCACGCCATTTAGCGGCGTCGAGAGCGGGCGGTGGTGTCGAACCGATCACCTGGTGGCAGTTTGGTCGGCGGTCTCCTACGGTGAGAGAGTCGTGGGGGAGGTGGGGCTGGTGGACGCGGGCCCTGCCGTGCGCTGGTTGCAGCTCGCCGCGCCCCGCGGCGGGCCGGAGGAGCTGCCGCTGCTGGTGGCTCAGGCCGCCCCGACGATCGGCGCGACGGAGATCGTGGTCTATCTCGCCGACTACACGCAGTCCCGTCTGGTGCCGCTGCTCGGCCCCGGCATCGTCCGGGACGAGCTGTGGATCGAGACGACCCTCGCCGGCCGGGCGTTCACCAACCTCGACGTGCAACGCGCGGCCGACGACCCGGATCGGATCTGGCTCCCCCTGCTGGTCGGCTGCGAACGGATCGGTGTGCTGGAAGTCGTCTCGCCGGCCGCGGGCGATCAGGCCCTGGAGGGGCCCGCGCGGGAGCTGGCAATCAGCGTCGCCCAGGCGCTGGTGAACCGCCGGCCCTACGGTGACGTCGTCGAGCGGTTGCGGCGGCGCCTTCCGATGCAGGTCGCCGCCGAGATCGTGTGGGGACTGCTGCCGCCGCTGACCTTCGCGACGGACGACACGATGATCACCGCCATCCTCGAACCCTGTTACGACGTCGGCGGGGACATCTTCGACTACGCGCTCAACGGCGACGTGCTCAGCGTCGGGCTCTTCGACACCTGCGGGCACGGCATCAAGGCGAGCACGCTGGCCTCACTCGTGGTCAGCAGTTACCGCAACGCCCGCCGGTGCGGGCTCGACCTGGTCGACACGGCGATCAGCATCGACAAATGGGTGCGGTCGGAGCATCCGAACTACTTCGCGACCGGGCTGCTCGCCGAACTCGACCGCGTGACCGGCCGGTTGCGCATGATCAACGCCGGCCATCCCGGTGCGCTGCTGCTGCGCGACGGCAAGGCGATCCGGGAACTGCCGGGCCCGACCGCGCTGCCCCTGGGCCTCGGTCACCTGTCGGCACGCCGCCCGCAGGTGTACGAGGAGGAGCTACACCCGGGCGACCGCATCCTCGCCTACACCGACGGCATCACCGACGCGCGCGGTGCAAGCGGTGAACGGTTCGGGGTGGACCGGCTCGTCGACTTCGTCCACCGCGCGCTCAACGACCAGTTGCCCACCCCGGAGACCATGCGTCGTCTGGTGCGCGCCGTCGTCGAGTACCAGGATGACCAGCTCGACGACGACGCCACGGCGATGTTCCTGGAGTGGCGCCCGCCGCGCAGCCCCCTCGCCCACCTCCGCGAGCTCGCCGCGCCCGGCCCCTGAACCGGACGTCGACGCCGTGGCGCTGCGGCGTCCCCGTCGCATCCGCCGGGCGGGCCGCGG
Source organism: Micromonospora phytophila (assembly GCF_023656545.1). Classification (GTDB taxonomy): domain Bacteria; phylum Actinomycetota; class Actinomycetes; order Mycobacteriales; family Micromonosporaceae; genus Micromonospora; species Micromonospora phytophila. The sequence continues at coordinate 4,101 of NZ_JAMOKF010000280.1, forward strand.
ATGACGCCGGCGGCGGTCCGCCGGCAGCGTCGACGGGCCACCGAGGTGGCTAGGCTGCTGGCATGGCAGACGAGGGCGTCCGGAGTGAGCACGCTGCCGCGGCGCCGCGGATGTCGGGTGGCCCGGTCGTGGCGGCGGTGCGTCAGATCCTGGCGGCCTTCCCGGCCGGGTGTTCGTGGCTGCTGCCCGTGACCGAAGAGGACGGGCAGGTCGTCGACTTCCGGGTCGCGGCGACCAGCGACCGGGGCGACGACGTCTACGGCCGTGGCGCCGGCCGGGTGGGCGGGCGGCTCAGCGAGCTCTATCCGAGCATGGTCGGCGGTCCCTTGTGGCGGATGTACCACCAGGTGATGGCGGACGGCGCGCCGGCGCGGGTGCCCGATTTCCGGTACGAGGGCAAGCGCGCCGGTGTCGTCGCGGACTCGCTCTTCGACGTCAGCGTGCACCGGGTGCTCGGCGGCCTGCTGGTCTGGTGGCAGCGGCTGGATGAGGACCAGCGCCGCCTGGAGCGGACGGAGCTGCTGGGCAGCCTCGGCTGGGCGGAGTACGACCTGGTCACCGGCCGCAGCGAGTGGTCGCCGGGCATGTATCGGATCTTTGAACGCGATCCGGCGCTGGGCCCGATGTCCCGGGCGGAGCAGTCCGCGGCCGTCGTCGCCGACGACCACGGGTTGCGGGAGGCCGCCTGGCAGACGCTGGACAGCGGCGCGGCGTCGGACGTCACGGTGCGGTTCCGGACCGGCGCGTCGGTGAAGTACCTGCGGATCCTGTCGGACATCGCCCGGGACGCGGACGGTGTGCCGGTGAAGATCTACGCCGTGGTGCAGGACGTGACGGCGCGGGTGGACTCCCGTACCGCCATCGAGCGGCTCGGCGACCAGTTGCGTACCCGGGAGATGACCGCGCTGGCCGAGCACCGCCTCGCCGGGCAGCTGCAGAACCTGATCCAGCCGGTGCCCCGGGAACCGTTCTCCCTGGCGGGCCTCGAGGTGCTGGTCGGATACCTGCCGGCGGAGAGCGCCCTGCAGGTCGGGGGCGACTGGTACCACGCGCAGACGCTGCCGGACGGGTCGGTGGTGCTCGCGGTCGGCGACGTCGCCGGTCACGGCCTGGAGGCGGCGAGCGGCATGGCGCACCTACGATTCGCGCTGGTCGCGTGGCTGTCGATCGGCATCCACGACCCGGGAGCGCTGCTCGGGCACATGAACCGGCTCTGCGGGCAGCTGCGGATCACCGCGACCGCGGTGGTCGCGGTGTACGACCCGGCGACGAGGACGCTGTCCTGGGCGCGCGCCGGGCACATGGCGCCCCTGCTGTCCCGCGCGGGGGCCACCGAGGCGCTCGACCGGCCGTCCGGGTTGCTGCTGGGCGCCGACGGCGGCGCCACCTACCCGGTCGTCACCCCGCGGCTGCGCGGCGACGACCTAGTGCTCTTCTACACCGACGGGCTCGTCGAACGGCGGGCGGACAGCACCGCCGACCTGCTGGGCGCGGTGACGCGGACCCTGTCGGTCCTGTCCGTGCTGCCAGGGGAGCAGACGCTGGCGCGGCTGCGGGGTCTGCTGCACCAGGCCAGTCCGGACGACGACACCTGCACGTTGGCCGTCCGCGTGCTGCCCTGACCCGCTGTGCTGCCCTGACCCGCTGCCGTTACAGCCGGAACCGGACCCGCACCACGGTCCCCTCCGGGCTCGCGAAGACCGCGACCTCGTCGCAGACCCGGGCGACGATCGCCAGTCCCCGGCCCCGTACGGCGTCGGCCGTGGGCATGTCACGGTCGAACGTCCGCAGCGTTCCCTGGTCGACGACGTCGCAGACGAGCCGGCCGGGCTCGGCCCACACCCGGACGAGCCCACCGGTGGTGGTGTGCTGCAAGGTGTTGGTCGCCAGCTCGGTGACCGCCAGCGCCAGCAGGCCCACCCGGTGCGGTGGCAGGCCCTCGGCCAGCGCGCGGGCAGCCACGAAGAGGCGCACCGCCGTCAACTCGTGCGCCCCGGTGTACGACATCGTCGCGGAGGTCGCGGTGGCGGACCGGCCGGTCATGGTGGGGCCGGTCGCCGGCCGAAGATCCGTCACTGGCGCGACGGGGCGCCGTCGTCGGCGGGGGCACGCAGCAGCTCACCCACACCGGTGATGTCCAGGACGTTCGCCACCATCCCCGTGGCGTTGACCAGGTAGAGCCGGCCACCGGCCCGGCGGGCCGCGTGGTGTGCGGTGACCAGGCCGTGGATGCCGGTGGAGTCGAGGAACGTGAGCCCGCCCATGTCGACGACGACGATGTTCGCGCCGGCCACGGCGGCCATCAGCACGGATGTCAGTTCGTCCCGGGCGGCGAGGTCACACTCACCGGCCAGCCGCACGACCGTCCGGCCGTCTTCGTTGGACGTCCTCGTCTCGAAGTTCGCCATCCGATGGCTCGTCCTTCCCTGGGCGGAGCAACGGCTGCGTCGGCCACATGATGTCACCTCCCCGACGAGCCGCCACGTCATCTCCGCGCGGCGCGGCCGGCGGGCGAAGATGCGGGGGATTGGCCGAGCCTCGGTGCGGTTGGGTGCATGGCGCGCCGGGTGTCCGAGTCGGGGCCCTGATGATCAGTTGATGGAAAACCGTCGAGGAAGGGGCCTTCGCGACGGTTTTCCATCAACTGATCATGGGGCGTGTCGGGCCGATCGGTGGGTTGGGTGGTTGATGGTCGGGTGTCCGGTTGTGGGGTGTGACCGGGGGCATCGTGGGTGCGGAATCGTGGCCGGCCGGGGGTCGTTACACCATGGGTACGGCCGAGCAGGGCGCGCCGCCTTCAGGTGGTGTGGCCGGGCCCCGGATCCACGGAATGACGGTGGCCGGCCGGTCGTTACATCCCCCGGACGATCGAGCAAGGCGCACCGCGTAAGAGGGTGTGGCCGATCCCGGGCCCCCGGAATGTGGGTGGCCTGCCGGTCGTTACCCATGGTCCGGCCCCGCGAAGGGCATCCCCCGCCCCGCGAGCGCGCCGGTTCTGAGATTGACTTTCCCCTTGTTTTTGAGCGCCGGACGGTGCTTGCGCCCTGCTGACCCCCATCGGTTGGGCGCCAACCCCCGAAGGAGCAACTTCTGATGAACACGATCATGCGTAAGAGCGTTCTGGGTATTGCTGGTCTGGCCTTCGCCGGTGGCGTGTTCGCCGGCCCGGCCACCGCTCACGCCGCTCCGGCGGT
>NZ_JAMOKF010000281.1 GCF_023656545.1 Micromonospora phytophila
CGGCCGGGGGTGCGACGGCGGTGACCGCCGGGCCCCGGGCGGCGCGGCGGACCAGGCCGAGCAGGCGCAGCAGCAACCGCTGCTCGGCGAGGAGCATCAGCGCCCGCGCCAGCAGCGGACGCCGCCGGCCCCGCCACTGGTGCACCCGCCACTGTTCCAGCAGGCTGCCGTACTCCACGCCGGCCGGGCAGACCGGCTCACAGGCCCGGCAGCCCAGGCAGAACGAGGACTGCTCGGCGAGGGTGTCGTCGTCCGGTGGCAGGGTGCCGTCCTGCAACGCCCGCATCAGGGTGATCCGGCCACGCGGCGAGGACGCCTCGTCGCCGGTCATCGCGTAGGTGGGGCAGGCCGGCAGGCAGAAGCCGCAGGAAATGCAGCGGGACAGCTGCTCGGGGTTGAACACGTCGCCGGTCACGATCCCAGCTTTCCCGGGTTGAGGATGCCCGCCGGGTCGAAGGCGGACTTGATCCGGCGGAGCAGGGCGAGCTGTTCGTCGCCGAGCCGGGCGGCGAGGAAGGGCAGTTTCGCCGCCCCCACCCCGTGCTCGCCGGTGATGGTGCCGCCCAGGTCCAGGGCGGCGGCGAAGATGTCGGCGAAGGCCGCCTCGGCGCGGCGTACCGCGGCGTGGTCCTCGGCGGAGTCGAGGACGCAGGTGGGGTGCAGGTTGCCGTCCCCGGCGTGGCCGAAGGTCGCGATGGCGACGCCGTGCTGCTCGGCGATCGCGTCGATCCGGTCGACCATCTCGGCGATCCGGGGGCGGGGCACGGTGGCGTCCTCCAGGATCGTCACCCCGCCGCGGCGGGACAGCGCCGGCAGCGCGCAGCGGCGGGCGGCCAGCAGGGCCTCCGCCTGGGCGACCTCGCGGGCGGTGGTGACCTCGACCGCGCCGGCCTCGACGCAGGCCGTGCCGATCCGGTCGAGGTGGGTGGCGACCAGGTCCGGCGGGCCGTCGTCGCCGAAGAGCAGCAGGGCCCCGGCGTCGCCGCGCAGTCCCAGGTGGGCGAAGTCCTCGACGGCCCGGATGCAGGCCCGGTCGAGGAACTCCAGGGTCGCCGGGACCACGCCGGCCCGGATCACCCGGGCGACGGCCTCCCCCGCCCCGGCCAGGGTCGGGAAGTACGCCACCCCGGTGTTGCTGCAGGCCGGCGCGGGCAGCAGCGCCACCGTCGCCTCGGTGATCACCGCGAGGGTGCCCTCGGAGCCGGTGAGCAGCCGGGTCAGGTCGTAGCCGGCGACGTCCTTCCACAGTCGACCGCCGGTGCGGATCACCTCGCCGGTGGGCAGCACCGCCTCCAGGCCTAGCACGTAGTTGCGGGTGACCCCGTACTTCAGGCCGCGCAGGCCGCCGGCGCAGGTGGCGATGGTGCCGCCGACGGTGGCGACCGTGCGGCTGCCCGGGTCGGGCGCCCAGAGCAGGCCCTGCCCGGCGGCCGCGTCGGCCAGCGCGGCGCTGGTCACGCCGGGTTGCACCCGGGCCAGCAGCTCGTCGGCGCTGACCTCCAGGATGGCGTTGAGCCGGGTGAGCACCAGCACGATCCCGCCGTGCAGCGGCACGGTGGCCGCGCACAGGTTGGAGCCGGCGCCGCGCGGCACCACCGGCACCCCGTGCCGGGTGGCCAGCGCCAGCACGGCGGCGACCTCGGCGGTGTCGGCCGGGAAGACCACCACGTCCGGCCGGTGCGAGAAGAGCGGGGTGGCGTCGCGCGCGTACGCCACCAGGTCCCCGGCCGCGTCGTGCACGTTCCGCGCGCCGACGATGCCCCGCAGCTCGGTGAGCACGGATGCGGGCAGTGCCACGCCGTCACCCCTCCCCAGGTGGTGCGGTCCCCGCCCGGTGGCGCCGGGCGGGGACCCGGATCGGATCTACAGACCGACGACCGACCGGTCGGCGATCAACACGGGCGAATCGTAGAGGGGCACGTCACGGAAGGTGTACGAGGTGCCGCTCACCGACCAGTTGCCGGCCGGGATGTCGAAGACCGCGCCGGTGCGCGGGTCGACGTAGACCGGGTCGGCGAAGCTGCCGGCGCTGAACTGACGGTCACCGGCGTACGGGTGTCGTCGTCGCCGGGGGTTGCGCCGAGGGCGGGATCGACGAACCGGGGATCGACGGTGGTGAGGTTACCCTCGAACCGGACGCTTGCTGGTGCCCGGACGCTTGCCGCGGGTGGCGGCGACCGTGGTCACGGGCCGCTCCTTGCCGGGTCGGCCGCGAGATCCCGGTGGTCGACCACGGACCCCCGCACCGTGCGGCGGAAATCCGCCGCCGACCGGGATGCGCGGACGGGGAACGCCATTCGCGGGTCGGCCGGCGCGGCGGCGGCCGACAGGTGAGCTCACCGAGCCGGTGACAGGTGGTCGCGCAGGGCGGCGAACTCCGCCACGGTCAGGAAGGACGGGTTGGCCGCCTGCGGCTGGCGGAACACCTCCGCGCCGGCCAGCCGGTCGTCGGCGCGCAGCCGGTCCCGGGACACCCGGTGGGGCTCGTCGAGGACGGTCAGGTCGAGCGGCAGCGTCCACACCCCGCCCGGGTCGCCCGGGAGGGCGGCGGCGGCCACCCGCCCGACGCCCCAGACCCCGTACGTCAGCCGCCCGCGGCGGCCGCTGGCCCAGAAGACCACCGGTTGCCCGGCCCGCGCCAGCCGGGTGCGATAGCCGGGGCGCACGCACCAGCTCGGCACCCGGGGGTCCCGGGCGAAGCGGGCCGCCAGGTCGACCCGGTCGGCGTTGCCCTTGATCAGCCACGCGCCCAGGTTCTCCAGGGTCACCCGACGGTCCGTCATACCGCCATCCTGAACCGACCCGGGCACAGCCGCCGGTCGAGGGGTCGCAGCAAGCCTGTCACCGACGAGCTGCGCGAGCGGGTGCTCGAAGCCGTCGCCGAGCTGCGGTACGTGCCGAACGCGCACGCCCAGCTGCTGGCGCGCTCGCACCGCACCGCGGTGGGCGTGATCGTGCACGACGTCTCCGACCCCTACTTCGCCGAGATCACCCGGGGACTGCAACGGGTCGCCACGGACCAGGGTCGGCTGCTGATGATCTGCAGCAGCTATCGCGACCCGGAGCGCGAGCTGGAGTACGTCGAACTGCTGCGTGGCCACCAGGTGGCCGCGATCATCATGGCCGGCTCCGGCTACCACGACCCCACCTTCACCCAACTGCTCAACGAGAAGCTCACCGCGTACGAGGCGACTGGTGGGCGGGTGGCGGTGATCGGCCGGCACGAGCACTCCGGTGACGCGGTGATGCCGGACAACCGCGCCGGCGGCTGGCTGGCCGGCAAGGAGCTGTGCGAACTCGGTCACCGCGCGATCGGGGTCGTCGCCGGTCCGCAGGTGCTCACCACCACCACGGACGGGCTCGCCGGGCTGCGCGACGCCCTCGCCGAACACGGGCGGGACCTGCCGGCCCACCGCGTCCAGTACGCCGAGTTCGACCGGGACGGCGGCGCCGCCGCCACCGCCGCGCTGCTCGACGCCGACTCGGAACTGACCGCCGTCGTGGCGCTCAACGACTCGATGGCCATCGGCGCGGTCGCCCTGCTGCGGTCCCGGTCGGTGGCCGTACCCCAGCAGGTGTCGGTGGTCGGCTTCGACGACATGCCGATCGCCCGGGACGTCACCCCGGCCCTGACCACCGTCCGGCTCCCGCTGGTGGACATGGGGGTCCGGGCGATGTCGCTGGCGCTCGACGCGGGCGCTCCGGCGCCCCGGGTCGAGGTGCTGGCCGCCGAGATGGTGCGCCGGGACAGCGCCGGCCCGGCGCCGCAGGTCACCCCGGTCCGGCCCCGGGCCGCCGACACCGGAAGTCGGTCATCGCGGCCGGCAGCCCGCCCGCCAGCGACGTGAGCCGGCGAACCCGGGTCGGCGGTCAGATGATGAAGTGGGTCCAGTAGGCGAGCCAGGTGACGAAGAGCGCGCCCTGGACGAGGGCGAGCAGGGCGGTCAGCCAGACGTCGAGCGTGGCGCGGCGGGCCCAGCCGGCGAACACCAGGGCGACCGGGAACGCGGCGAGCAGATAGCGCAGCAGGCTCTTGTACACCGGCGGCCCCATCGACAACGGCACCAGCACCATCATCACCCCGTACACGAGGTAGGGCAGCCCGATGTGGCGCACGCCCGCGACCAGGATCGCCAGCACGGCCACGGCGAACCACACCCGCAGCGCGTCGCGCGATTCGGCCCCGGTCAGGCCCTGCCAGAGCACCCCCAGCGGGTTCTGCACCCGGATGCCCCAGCCGCGTTCCTGGGCGTGCTTGTAGGCGAACCAGTCGCCGCCCTGCCACTTGCAGAACGCCATGAAGGTGAGCCAGCCGGCCGGCAGCAGCACCAACGGCCAGCCGGTGCGGACGTAGCCCCACAGGGCGCGCGGGCCCAGCCGGTAGTGCTGCTGGCGCAACAGCACCAGGGCCAGCGGGACGACCACGAAGAACCCGACCGAGCGGCTGAGCCCGAGGAAGTAGCCCACGATGCCGACGACCAGCCACCGCCGCTGTTCGGCGTAGTGGAACGCGGCCAGCGCGAGACAGAGGAAGAGCGACTCGGTCAGCGCGGCGTGGAACAGGAACGCGGTCGGCAGCAGCACGAGGTACCGGACGAACCGGCGGGCCGAGGCGTCGTCGCCGAGCAGCCGCTCACCGAGGCGGTGGGCGAAGTAGAGCATGAGCAGGAACGCGACGTTGGCGACCAGCAGCAGCGCCAGCGCGGTGTCCCCGCCCAGCAGCGGGGCCAACGGTCGGGCCAGGAACGGGTAGAGCAGGGGGAATCCGAAGTCCCGCCACGGCTCGGTGAGCGGCAGTTGGGCCAGGTGGTCGTAGAGGAAGGAGTCCCACGCGAACCAGAGCGAGACCGAGCGGTGCGAGGAGATCGCCCCCTGCTGCTGGCGCATCATCGTCTCGTCCGGCGGGGGTGCCCAGGGGATCCCGTCGAAGGAGCTCCAGGCCAGGACGCCGACCAGGCTGAGGACGAGCTTCGTACCGAGGAAGACCGCGACGACGAATCCCCAGGGCTCCGGCACCCGGGCCGACGCCCGCGCCACCCCGCCCCGCAGTGCCCGACCGCGCCCGGCGAGGGGGGCACGCAGCCGCTCGTCGGCGAGGGCCCGCCACCTGTCCACCACAGCTTCTCCCGATCCGGCCGACCGGCCACGGACCCTGCCACATCCCCGTTCGGCGGCCGTTGACACGTCGCCGGTGCACGCCGGCCCGGTCAGCGCTGCCGAGAGGAGGACCGAGCGACCGGTTGGCGCCGCCGGGAGGCGGGCCCGGGTCGGCCGGCGGCACAGGAACGCCTGCCGGCGGGGCGGGCCGGCGCCGCCCGCGCCGATCCGGGGGTGACATCGCGCGGATGTCGGGTAAGCGGGCCGCCTCCACGACGGAAGCAGGGAGCGGCGGAGCATGGGCGAAGAACGCGGCACGGTGATCATCGGCGCGGGGCCGGCTGGCCTGACCGCGGCGTACGAACTGCTCCGGCGGGATGCTCCGGTACGGGTGTTCGAGGCCGACGAGGTGGTCGGCGGGATCAGCCGGACCGTCGAGCGCGACGGGTGGCGCTTCGACATCGGTGGGCACCGGTTCTTCACCAAGGTCGGCCGGGTCGAGGAGTTCTGGCACGAGATCCTGCCGGACGAGGACTTCCTGCTCCGGCCGCGGATGAGCCGGATCTACTACCGGGGCGCGCTCTTCGACTACCCGTTGAGCGCCGCGAACGCGCTGCGCAACCTCGGCATCCGGGAGGCCGCACTCTGCATGGGCTCGTACGCCCGGGCCCGGCTGCGCCCGCCGAAGGACCAGTCGCACTTCGAGGGCTGGGTGTCGGCCCGGTTCGGCTGGCGGCTGTACTCGATGTTCTTCAAGACGTACACCGAGAAGGTGTGGGGCATGCCGGCCGACCGGTTGCAGGCCGACTGGGCCGCCCAGCGGATCAAGAACCTGTCGCTGTCCAAGGCGGTCCGCAACGCGCTGCTGCCCCGGCGCAACCGCAAGGACGTGACCAGCCTGATCGAGGAGTTCCAGTACCCGAAGCTGGGCCCCGGCATGATGTGGGAACGCTGCGCGGAGGAGGTCCGCCAGCGCGGCGGGCGGGTGGAGACCGGCAGCTGGGTCACCGCCGTGCACCGGGACCCGGAGCACCGCCGGGCGGTCGCGGTCACCGTCAACGGGGCGGGCGGGCAGCGTACCGAGCCGGCCGAGCACGTCATCTCCTCGATGCCGATCTCGGAACTGGTGGCCGCGCTGCGCCCGGCCGCCCCGCCGGAGGTGCTGGCCGCCGCGGCCGACCTGCGGTACCGGGACTTCCTGACCGTCGCGCTGGTGGTGCCGGCGGAGTTCTCGTTCCCGGACAACTGGATCTACGTACACGACCCGGCGGTGAAGGTCGGCCGGATCCAGAACTTCGGCTCCTGGTCGCCGCACCTGGTCAAGGACGGGCGCACCTGCCTGGGACTGGAGTACTTCGTCTTCGAGGACGACGAGACCTGGCGTACGCCCGACGCCGAGCTCATCGCCGCGGCGACGGTCGAGCTGGAGCGGCTCGGCCTGGTCCGGCCGGGGGTCGTCGAGGCCGGGTACGTGGTGCGGATGCCGAAGGCGTACCCGGTCTACGACGAGCGCTACCAGCACAACGTCGACGTGATCCGCGACTGGCTGGCCCGCGAGGTGCCGAACGTGCACCCGGTGGGGCGCAACGGCATGCACCGGTACAACAACCAGGACCACTCGATGCTGACGGCGATGCTGACCGCCGAGAACATCGCCTGCGGCACCCAGCACGACGTCTGGTCGGTCAACGTCGAGCAGGACTACCACGAGGAGTCGGCGACGCAGGACGGCGACGGCCACCGGGGCACCGGCCGGGACGCGCCCATCATGCCCGCCCGGCCCACCGCCGGCGTCGCGACGACCCCGGACGGCCGGTCCCGCTCTGAGCAACCGGCACGGGTACGCCTGGGCTGAGCCGCCGCCCGAACCCCCCGGCCGACGGCCGCCCCGGGCGCCGACCGGGGCAGCCGGACCGGCGGGGCGGCACTAGCCTGGGCGGGTGATGCGGGCGGGGCCGGCGCGGCGGGGCGGCGGATGAGCGGGTTGAGCCCCACCCAGCGCGTGCTCTCCCCCGACGACGTCGCCGGTTACGTTCGGGCGTCCTTCGGCAACGGGCATCGGATGGTCGGCTGCGGGCCGCTGGGCGGGGGAGGCTTCGCCACAGTGTGGTGGGTACGCCTCGCCGACGGGCGGGAGGTCGTGCTCAAGGTCGCTCCGCCGACCGGCACGCGGCTGCTGCGCTACGAGCGG
>NZ_JAMOKF010000282.1 GCF_023656545.1 Micromonospora phytophila
GGCCGGAGCCGGAGACGAGGCCGGCCAGCGCGCCGGCCACCTCGCCGGCCTTGAGGGTGTCGGCCAGCGACGGGCGCATGGCCAGGGCGGCGTCCTGGAGGTCGTTGCCGAGGGTGGCGGCGAGCACCCGCGGGTCCCGCTGCCGCAGCGCGCCGAGCAGCGTGTCGGTGCTGCCCAGCGGCGCGCCGGCACGGCCGGCCTCGCGGAGCCGGTCCAGCTCCCGGTAGGCGGCCGGGGTGGAGAGACCGCCGTCGGCGACGGCCACCACCCAGTGCCAGGACGTGGGGCGGGCCAGCACGGGGCTGACCGCCTCGCCCCGGCCGGTGCCGAGCGCGGTGCCGCCGTGGATCAGGAAGGGCACGTCGGAGCCGAGGTCGGCGGCGATGCCGGCCAACTCGTCGCGGGAGAGCCCGGTCCCCCAGAGCGCGTCGCAGGCGACCAGCGTGGCGGCCGCGTCGGCGCTGCCGCCGGCGAGCCCGCCGGCGAGCGGGATCTGCTTGCGCAGGTGCAGCCGGGCGTGCGGGGGGACGCCGGCGTAGCCGGCGAGGGCGTGGGCGGCCCGGATGATCAGGTTGGAGTCGTCGAGGGCCAGCTCGCCGGTGCCCTCCCCCTCCATGGTGAGGGCGAGGGTGTCGCCCCGGCGGGCGGTCAGCTCGTCGTAGACGGAGATGGCGTGGTAGACGGTGTTCAGCTCGTGGTAGCCGTCGCGGCGCAGCGGGCCCACGCCGAGGTGCAGGTTGACCTTCGCGGGCACCCGGACCCGGACCGGTCCGCTGGCTCCGCGCCGCTGCTGCTCGTCCTCGTCGTCCGGTCGCCAGGCCTCGGTCATCCGGTGGTGTCCCGCGGGCACAGGCGGATGTCGAACGGCTTCTCCACGATCAGCTCCTCGGCGGAGTCGGCGGCCGGTTCGTGCCGGCCGTCAACCGGGTCGTACGCGTACACGTGCGGTCGGCCCTCGGCGGACACGGCGCCAGCCTACTGCGCGGCCGGCGCGGCGGCCGGGGCCGACGCGGCGATGGCGGCGAACTGCTCCACGGTGAGTGACTCCCCGCGGGCGCCGGGATCGACACCGGCGGCGGTGAGCGCGGCGGCGGCCCGGTCCGCGCCGCCGGCCCAGCCGGCGAGGGCGGCGCGCAGGGTCTTGCGGCGCTGCGCGAACGCCGCGTCCACCACGGCGAAGACCCGCTGCCGGGGTACGTCGTCGCGGGGCGGCTCGCGGCGGGTGAAGGCGACCAGCCCGGAGTCCACGTTCGGCACCGGCCAGAACACGTTCGGCGGGACCTTGCCGGCGGCGCGGGCGCGGGCGTACCAGGCGAGCTTGACCGACGGGATGCCGTACACCTTGGAGCCGGGACCGGCGACGAGCCGGTCGGCCACCTCCTTCTGCACCATCACCAGCCCCTGGCGCAGGGTGGGCAGCTCGGCCAGCAGGTGCAGCACCACCGGCACGGCCACGTTGTAGGGCAGGTTCGCCACCAGCGCGGTGGGCGGCGGGTCGGCCAGCTCGGCGGCGCGGATGCGCAGCGCGTCGGCGCGGTGCACGGTGAGCCGGCCGGCGTCCGGGCCGGCGTGCCGGGCGGCGGTCTCCGGCAGGGCGGCGGCCAGCGTCGGGTCGATCTCCACGGCGTGCACGTGCGCGGCGACCGGCAGCAGGGCCAGGGTCAGCGAGCCGAGGCCGGGGCCGACCTCCAGCGCCACGTCGTCGGGGGCGAGCCCGGCGGCGGTGACGATCCGCCGCACCGTGTTCGGGTCGTGCACGAAGTTCTGGCCCAGCTTCTTGGTGGGCGCGACGCCGAGGCGGGCGGCCAGGTCCCGGATCTCCGCCGGGCCGAGGAGACCGGTCACGCCCCGTAGCGTAGCCGGGGGCGGGGTCTCGGCCGGCGGCCCGCTCACCACGGGCCGAAGACGCGGTCGCCGGTCGCCGAGATCGCCGTGCAGAGCTCGTCCAGGTCCGCGCCGGTGGTCCCGGCGAGCGACCGCACCGTCACCGGGATCAGGTACGACGCGTTGGGGCGGCCCCGGTGCGGCATCGGGGTCAGGTAGGGCGCGTCGGTCTCCACCAGGATCTGGTCGAGCGGGGTCAGCGCGGCGGCCTCCCGCAGCGCCCCGGCGCTGCCGAAGGTGACCGTGCCGGCGAAGCTGAGCAGGTACCCCCGGCGGACGCACTCGGCGGCGAACTCGGCGTCGCCGGAGAAGCAGTGCAGCACCACCGTCTCCGGGGCGCCCTCGTCGTCGAGGATCCGCAGCACGTCGGCGTGCGCGTCCCGGTCGTGGATGACCAGCGGCTTGCCGTACCGCTTGGCGATGGCGATGTGCGCCCGGAAGCTCTCCTCCTGCGCGACGCGTCCCTCGTCGCCGGTGCGGAAGAAGTCCATCCCGGTCTCGCCGATGCCGCGCACCCGGTCCCGGGCGGCCAGCGCCTCGATCTGGCGCAGCGCCTCGTCCAGGTCGGCCAGGCGGGGCGCCTCGTTGGGGTGCAGCGCCACGGTCGCCACCACCGCCGGGTACGCCTCGGCGGTCTCGACGCCCCAACGCGACGAGGCCACGTCCACCCCGACCTGGACCAGCCGGTCCACGCCGACCTCGGCGGCGACGGCGACGGCCGCGGCGACCGGGTCGTCGGCGGGACCGCCGGGCACGCCGGCCTCGCTGACGGTGATGTCGAGGTGGGTGTGGCTGTCCAGCACGGGGCGGGGCAGCGGCTCGGGCGCGGGCGGGAACTCCCCCGCGCGGCGGGCGGCGCGCTGCTTACGGGACTCGGTCGGCTCGGTCATCAACGAAAGGATCACACATGCGGCGTGTCCATCCGCCTGCCACCCGGTGTTCACCTCGACTACGCCCGGCAACTCTACGGTCACGCCGTGAGCGAACGCAGCGAGCGGACCGTCAGGCACGGCGGCGGGGCGTCTCACGCCGTCGATGAGCGGAGCGGGGCGACGACGTGAGCGTCACCCCGCAGGCCAGCGGCGCCGCCGAGGAGCGGACCGGGCTGCGCGTGGCGTACGGCGGCGCGGTGTATCCCGCCGAGGAGATCGCCCGGGGCGCGGCGTACGAGTTGTTCAGCGCCGAAGAGGTGGCCGGCTTCGAGTGGGCGCCCCGGCCCGGCTCGGCCCTGCCGTGGCACCGGTTCGTGCACGTCACCGAGGTCACCGCCGTGCACGGGGCGACGCCGCCGAGCGAGGAGGCGGAGGCGCCGCTGCTGGTGCCGCTGCACCGGGACCGGGGCTGGCCGCAGGTGCACCAGCTCAGCCAGCAGCCCGGCGCGGCCGGCGACCCGACGCTGGCCGCGGTTCGCGGGTCGGCGCTGGTGCGGCGGGGCACCCGGATGGTGAAGGTGCTCTCGGCCCGGCAGCTCGCCGGGTACGTGCGGGGCTGGCTGCCGCACGGCTTCTGCTACCGGGAGCACGACGTCGCGCACCTGCGGACCCCGGCGGCGACAACCGTGCTGCGCACCGACGGGGAGGGCGGCCGGGACGGCGGCGACGTGACGTACGCGCTGCGCTGGCGGGCCGCCGACCCGGGCGACTACGACGTGCCGGTCGGCGAGGCGCACCGGGGCCTGACGGCGCTGGCGCACCGGGACCAGCTGGGCCCGGCGGTGCTGGGCACCGGTTTCGTGCCGAGCAGCAGCCAGCTCATCCCCGAGTTCGTCACCCGGGACTTCGCCGACCTGCCGATGCCGGCGAACGCCACCCTGCTCGCCTACCCCGCCGAGGGTGTGGAGGTGGTGCTCTACAGCTACCAGGCGGAGCAGCGCGGCTGGCTGCGGATGGTCGGCCCGCAGTGGCGGCACCTGCTGGCCGCGGCGCCCGGCCTCTCCCCCGACCAGGAGTACGTGCCGACCGGGGAGGCGCCCCGCTCGACCCAGCTGGTCGGCGTCTACGCCGGCGGCGAGTACGAGGCGGTGGCCGACCTGCCCGGCGGGTTCCGGGTGCTGGCGATGACCCGGGCCGCCCGGTACCCGGTCGACGCGGCGGCCCGGCGGGTCCGGTTCGCCGCCTGGCGGGGCGTGCCCTGCCTGGTGCTGCGGGAGGAGACCGGCTGGCTGCGGCTGCGGCTGCGCCGGCCGGATCCGGACGCGGTGGCCGTCACCGGGGCGCAGTGCCACGAGCGGGGCGTCTACGAGGTCTGGGCGCCGGCCGCCGAGGTGACCGACGACGAGGTGGTGGACCACCCGTACGCCCTCTGACCGGGCGGTCCGGCCGCGGCGGCGGCACGGCGGGCATATCGGCGGGCGGGGTGGGAAAGCGCGGGCGTCCGGATTTCATGGATCAGGAGACCCGCATGCCTTTCGTCACCGTGGGGACGGAGAACTCCGCCCCGATCGACCTGTACTACGAGGACCACGGCTCCGGCCAGCCGATCGTGCTGATCCACGGCTTCCCGTTCAACGGGGCGAGCTGGGAGAAGCAGGTCGGCCCGCTGCTGGCCGCCGGATACCGGACGATCACCTACGACCGGCGCGGTTTCGGCAGCTCGGCCCAGCCCTCCTTCGGCTACGACTACGACACCTTCGCCGCGGACCTCGACGTGCTGATGACCGAGCTGAACCTGCGGGACGCGGTCCTGGTGGGCCACTCGATGGGCACCGGCGAGGTGACCCGCTACCTCGGCACGTACGGCTCGCAGCGGGTGAGCCGGGCGGTGCTGCTGGCCCCGCTGGCGCCGTTCCTGCTGCAGACGCCGGACAACCCGGAGGGGGTCGACAAGAGCCTCTTCGAGGGTTTCCAGCGGGCGATCATCGACGACCGGTTCGCCTACCTGACCAACTTCTGCGAGGCGTTCTTCAACTACCAGGAGAACAAGGGCACGCGGGTCAGCGAGGAGGCGTTCCGGGCGCACTGGGAGATCGGCACGCGGGCCTCGGCGAAGGGCACGCACGACAGCGTGGACGCCTGGCAGACCGACTTCCGGGGTGACGTGGCCCGGATCGACGTGCCGGTGCTGATCGTGCAGGGCGACAAGGACGCGGTGCTGCCGTATCCGAAGACCGGGCAGCGGCTGCAACCGATGCTGCCCGGCAGCCAGTTGATCACCTTGAAGGGCGCGCCGCACGGCACCCCGTGGACGAACCCCGAAGAGGTCAACCAGGCGATCATGGAGTTCATCGGCTCGCCCACGATGGCCCGCGCCTGAGCCCCTCGACCCGGACGGGCGCGACCCGGGCAGGGGTCGCGCCCGTCGTGCGCGGCGATTCAGCCCGCCAGGCGGGCCAGTTCCTCGTCGACGATCGACGGGTCGAGCTTGCGGAAGACCGGCTTCGGCGCGGCCAGCGGCCGGCCGGCCTCCAGCGCCACGGACTCCCAGCGGGCGCCCACGGTGTAGTCACCGGTCAGCACCGGGTACCCCGGGCCGCCGTCGAGGTCGTCGACCTCGACGATCGAGGGCATCGGGGCGTGCACCCCCGTGCCGCCGAGCAGCTCGTGCACCTGCTGCGCGGAGTGCGGCAGGAACGGGGTGAGCAGCGTGTTGGCGTCGCTGACCACCTGGAGGGCGACGTGCAGGATGGTGCCCATCCGTGGCTTGTCGGCGGCGTCCTTCAGCTTCCACGGCGCCTGCTCCGACAGGTAGCGGTTGGCCTCGGCGACAACCTTCATCGCCTCGCCGATGGCCTGCTTCTGCCGGTGCCGGGCGATCAGGTCGCCGACCGTGGCGAACCCGGCCCGGGCCACCGCGAGCAGCGCCTCGTCGGCCTCGGTGAGGCCGGCCGGGTCGACCGGCGGGATCGCGCCGAAGTTCTTCGCCGCCATCGAGACGGACCGGTTGACCAGGTTGCCCCAGCTGGCGACCAGTTCGTCGTTGTTGCGGCGCAGGAACTCCGCCCAGGTGAAGTCGGTGTCGTTGCTCTCCGGGCCGGCGGCGGCGATGAAGTAGCGCAGCGCGTCGGCGTCGTAGCGCTCCAGGAAGTCCCGGACGTAGATGACCACCTTGCGGGAGGAGGAGAACTTGCGCCCCTCCATGGTCAGGTATTCGCTGGAGACGACCTCGGTGGGCAGGTTGAGGCGGCCCAGCTCGCCGGGCTGACCGTCGCGGCCGCCCTCACCGGAGTAGCCGGAGAGCAGCGCCGGCCAGATCACCGAGTGGAAGACGATGTTGTCCTTGCCCATGAAGTAGTAGGCGCGGGCGTCCTTGCCCTCGCCGTCCGCGGACCACCACTTCCGCCAGGCCTCCGGGTCGCCGGAGCGGCGGGCCCACTCGATGGAGGCGGAGAGGTAGCCGATGACCGCGTCGAACCAGACGTAGATGCGCTTGTCGCCGCGGTCCCGCCAGCCGTCGAGGGGGATCGGCACACCCCACTCCAGGTCGCGGGTGATGGCCCGGGGCTGGAGGTCGTCGAGCAGGTTTCTCGAGAACCGCAGCACGTTGGGCCGCCACCCCTCGCGGGTGTCCAGCCACTGCCGCAGCACGTCGGCCAGGGCCGGCAGGTCCAGGAAGAAGTGTTCGGTCTCGACGAACTTCGGAGTCTCGCCGTTGATCCGCGACTTCGGGTCGATCAGGTCGATCGGGTCGAGCTGGTTGCCGCAGTTGTCGCACTGGTCGCCCCGGGCGCTGTCGTAGCCGCAGATGGGGCAGGTGCCCTCGATGTAGCGGTCGGGCAGCGTCCGGCCGGTCGACGGGGAGATCGCCCCCATCGTGGTCTTCGGGACGATGTAGCCGTTGCGGTGCATCCCCTCGAAGAGCTCCTGCACCACCGCGTAGTGGTTGCGGGTGGTGGTGCGGGTGAACAGGTCGTAGGAGAGCCCGAGGCCGTGCAGGTCCTCGACGATCACCCGGTTGTAGCGGTCGGCCAGCTCGCGCGGGGTGACCCCGTCGGCGTCGGCCTGCACCTGGATCGGGGTGCCGTGCTCGTCGGTGCCGGAGACCATGAGCACGTCGTGGCCGGCCATCCGCATGTACCGGCTGAAGACGTCGGAGGGAACGCCGAAACCGGAGACGTGGCCGATGTGGCGCGGGCCGTTGGCGTACGGCCAGGCAACCGCCGCGAGAACGTGACTCATGACCAGCAAGCCTAGTGACCCGTCCGGGGCGACCGCGAACCAATAGGGGTGCCGGCTCGGCGGTCCGGCCAATCCGGCTCCGCCGTTGGTCCGATTTGTCGCCGACACGCGGCCTGAGCTGCGGGTCTGCCGTCCCACTCCGGTGTGCAATGAACATCGTGACTGGCAGACGAGCGGCCCGGGACCAGGACGGCCATCCCTCCGGCCCGCCGGACGCCGGCGGTCGCCGCGACCCACTCGGTCCGTCGCCGCCCGGCGGCAGCACCCGGCCCGCCCGGTCG
>NZ_JAMOKF010000028.1 GCF_023656545.1 Micromonospora phytophila
ATCACACTTCCAGCGTCAGACTACTTGACGAGCTCGAAGCACCAAGCAAGCACGACGTCGGCGGGCGACCACCCCCGATTTTCACGCACGGCACGGGCGTCACGACAGAGTCAACGGGGACTACTTGTCCGGAAGCCGGGCAACCCCACTCGCGTAGCGTTCCGTAGCGAGCTCATCGCGGCTAGATCCGTGCGCCTGATGCGCGGCCGGCATCAGAGGTGCGCATCTGACCTCGGCCCGACGCACGGCCGGCGATGAAGCACGACGGGCGGTGGCGTCAGTTACTGTTCACGTCGCTCGTGACATCGCCGGGCCGCGTCACTAGTCAGGATCGTCGCCGGCACCGAGGGTTTGGGCCGCCTGGACCAGTGGATGCCAGCAGTCGGTCGAGTTCGGGTTGCGGCCAGGACGCTGGTGGTCGAGGCCGGCCTGGCGAGCACGGCGATTCCTGGAACGGGCTTGTCACGATGGGCGCTCGACCGGACATGGAGTAGACGTGAGCTCCGGGACTGAGCACGAGGACCGCTTCCGACGCGTTTACGCGGTCAACTTTGAGCCGCTGCTGGCGTACGCCATGCGGCGCGTCGAGCAGCCCGAAGACGCGGCCGACGTGGTCGCCGAGACGTTCCTCGTCGCCTGGCGGCGCAGCCGTGACATGCCGCCCGAGGCCGAGGTTCGGCTGTGGCTGTACGGCGTGGCCCGGCGGGTGCTGGCCAATCATCACCGCGCCGGAGTGCGCCGCAATCGGCTGGGCGAACGGTTGCGGCAACGGCTCAGGGTCGCCTTCGGCGTCGACCCGGGCAGCGACGTGCCCGAACGGCTCGCGGTCCACGCCGCGCTGGCCCGGCTGGGTGAGTTGGACCGGGAGGTGTTGATGCTGACCTTCTGGGAGGGGCTGGAGCCGCGCGAGGTCGCCGCGGTCCTGCGCGTGAGCTCGGCTGCGGTCCGTACCCGGCTGTCGCGTGCCCGGGCCCGGTTGCGAGATCTCGTCTGTGACGATCTCGGCCCGCCCGGACATGTACTCGACGTCATGGCCGTACGCACCCCCAAGGAGGGCAGATGACCGACGAGCACCTCGACCGAGTGGTCCGAGACGCCGACCCTTACCGACCGGATGTCATCAGGCACCTCGACGGGGCTGCACAGAACCTCCTGGAGGAGATCATGTCCGTGCCGACCCTCGATCGCGTCGCCGAACCGCCGGAGAGGCGCCGCCGGGCGCGCCGCGGCGTGGTGAGAAGCCTCGCTGGCCCGGGCGTCGCGGCTGCCGTTCTCGCCGGTGTCCTGGCCGTCTCGATCCTGAATGTCGATCAGCCGGGCGGCCGCCAGGCGTCCCCGGCGACCACCTCCGAGGGGACGAGAACCATCTCCTACTCGGCGATGGCGCTGAAGGCGGCCGAGCAGAACCCGCGGCTGCTGATTGATCAACCTGGCTGGAAGGCGACCACCGTCCACGGATTCGCCGAGAAGATCGGCACCATCGCCTTCAGCAACGGCGGACGGCACTTGGAGATGAACTGGTACCCGGCCGACCAGTACGACGGCTACCACAAGGACCGGCTCCAGGTCAGCAAGCCGGAGGCGGTGAAGGTCGACGGCCGGCCGGGCGACCTGTTCCGGTACAGCGCGAGCGACTTCGCGGCCATGCTCCGGCCTCGCGACGGTTCCTTCGTCGAACTGCGTACCGGGGGCGTCTGGACGCGTGCCGAGTTCGATCAGGTTCTCGCCGACGTGGTCCAAGTCGACGCCCGTACGTGGCTGGCCGCCCTCCCGGCGGAGATCGTCACGCCGGGGCGGGTGGAGGAGCAGGCGGCCAAGGTGCTCGCCGACGTGCCCCTTCCCCCGGGCTTCGACACCGCCGCGCTGAACGACGTCGGCACCAACGACGCCTACCAGTTCGGCGTCGCGGTGACCAGCCGGGTTGGCTGCGGATGGATTGCCGAATGGCTGCGCGCGAAGAAGGCCGGCGACGCCGCCGCCGTCCAGCGGGCCGGTGACGCGTTGCGCAGCAGCCACAAGTGGAAGGTGCTACACCAGATGAACGATGACGGTGACTGGCCGGAGGTGTTCTGGAAGACCGCCGACGAGGTGGCCGCCGGAAAGCCGCCCGCCGAGTACGGACAGGCCCTGGGCTGCGAGTAGCCGTCCCGGATCGCCGAGCAGCTTCTCGGGCAGGGCGCTGGGGATCAGCGGATCCTCAGCGCCCGACTCCTGCCCTACGTCTCACGCCGGAGGGCGGCATCGGCGGGGATGAAGCTCGGGTGAAACGCACCGGACTTGCCAGCATCTCTGCGGCGAACCCAGCCGCCCTGATAGTGCGCGGGCGACCGGACGAGCGACACGCGCCGCACTTCATCGAGGCGTTGACTCTCGTGAATAGCGCTGTGATCAGGGCGATGATCCGTAGGGTGGCTGACGCCAGGCGCACTGATCTCGACATGACAGGACGTTTCGTAGGCGTCGAACCTGCCGCCCCTAGCTCGTTGGATCTGCGCACATCAGTTGGCGGACATGTGCCGCGGATCTGTTGTCGGATCACATACGCCGCTCCGCACGTGCCGCCACGGGACAGGCTTGACACGCGTCCCACCAGGCGCTTGACATGGTCGTTCTGCCGTTAGTACTCCTGCCGGGGATCGTGATCACGGCTCGATGAGTGCTTGACGGGCGTAGTGGCTTTTCATGGCGGGGGCTTGGTGGCGGCGTCGGCGGACGGACCAGAGCAGCGCGTCGCTGTGGCGGCGGGCAGGTTCGATGATCAGCACGTTGAACGAGTGGCGTAGAAGGCCAGCTCGCCGGTGCTGCAGTTGCGGCGGATGAGCAGCCAGTGGAGCCCGCCGTGGCTGTCGGTGGCGCGGGGCAGGGCGACCAAGGACCAGTCGTAGTAGCGATAACCCTTCGCGCCTCGGCCAGCGGACATGCGCTGCCACGCGGCGGCGGGAAGCCCTGCGGCCAGCCTTCGACGCGGTAGACGCCGAGGCCGGTGCTTACCTGATGTGAGCGGGCCACGGCCAGGACGTAACCCACCCGCAGCGCGCGAAGCCGGGCGGCCAGACGCGGATCGTTGCCGTATGCCTCGTCGCCGGCCGCCCAGCGACACGGCAGCCCGCCGGTGACCGCAGCTTCGATCAGCCGGGCTGCCAGCTGTGGCTTGGTAGCGAAGCGCACCTGCTCGGGGACACCAGCCTCGGCGCGGCGCTGCGGGTCGTCGCACCAAGATTCGGCAGGTAGAGGGCCGTGTCCAGCATTGCGTGAGCTGTCTCGGTGGCGTAGACCAAGTGCACGGCGAGCTGGCAGTTCTCAATCTTGCCAGCCGTGCCGGAGTACTGCCGCTGGACGCCGACGGTGTGCCGGCCCTTCTTCAGGTCACCGGTTTCGTCGATGATCAGCACCGCCTCAACGTCACCGAGCTGCCGGCCGATGAACTCGCGGACGTCGGCACGCACCGCGGCGTCATCCCACTTCACCCTGTTCAGCAGATCCTGCATCCCGTCCGGACCGGCGTCGCCGGCGTGCTCGGCGATCGTCCAGCAGTTCTTACGCGGTAGCGGCGCCAGCAGGCCCCGGACCAAGTCGCCCATGCGCCGTCGGGGTTCCGGCCCGCGGAAGCGCTCTCCGATGGTCAACATCAAGTCGTCGAACAACACACTCCATCGCTGGGCGTCTACCCTGTATCCGGCAGCCACCGCTGCGTCATGGTCAGTCCACACAGCCGTCCATGATCACCGGTGGCTGCTTTCGCTCGCGCACCACATCGCGCTCAACCTCGATGGTCAGACGAGGACGGTTCAGTGAGTCATGTTCCGGATCTTGGTCCCCTGCCGCAGCGCATCACCGTCGACGCGGAACAGGTGCGTCGGCTCATCGCTGACCAGTTCCCGCACTTGGCCGACCTCCCGATTGAGCCGGTAGCCAACGGCGGCTGGGACAACTGGACCTTCCACCTCGGCCCCGAAAGGCTGGTGCGTCTGCCCACCGCTGCCGAGTACGCCTTGGCGGTCGACAAGGAACATCGGTGGCTGCCGGCCCTCGCCGCTCGGCTGCCGCTGCCCATCCCCGCCCCGGTGGCGAAAGGCAAGCCAGATGCGGGCTACCCCTATCCGTGGTCGATCTACCGGTGGCGCGACGGCGAGCCTGCGAGCGTGGGCCGCATCGCCGACCCAGTGCGATTCGCGATCGACCTGGCCGAGTTCCTAGCGGCCTTGCAGAGCGTCGACGCCGCTGGCGGTCCGCAGCCAGGTGTCCACAACTGGTTCCGGGGCGGCACCCTGCGCACCTACGACAAGAAAGTTGAGCGTGCGCTCGCGGAGTTGGACGGCCACGTCGATGCCGAGCTGGTGCGCGAGATCTGGACGAGGGCACTCGACGCCTGCTGGGACGGTGTAGACCGCTGGTTCCATGGGGACATCGCCCAGGGAAACCTTCTCCTTGCTGACGGCCAGTTGGCGGCCGTCATTGATTTCGGGACATGCGGCGTCGGTGACCCGGCGTGCGATCTGGCGATTGCCTGGACGTTGCTGACCGCTGACAGCCGGGAGGCATTTCGCAAGCGGCTGTCGGTGGATGATGCGACGTGGGCGCGCGGACGTGGCTGGGCCCTCTGGAAAACCCTCGCCACCTGCTCCTACACCTTCGAAGATCCCGAGGACGCAGAAGAATTCACGAACGCGCAACGCATCCTCGGCGAAATCTTCTCTGAATACACGGCCATCGCTGCCACCAAGCCTCGCCCGTGACAGTGATACGCCCTGGCACGCCCTCGTCCAGCCGTGATCACGATCCCCGGCTGGAGTATTAGCGTCTGCGAGCGGCAAGAATGACGGCGTGGTCGGCAATCTTGTTATTGCAGTGGCGGAGACCTTGGACGGAACGACTCGAGTACGCGTGTACCACTCGGGCGGCCCGGGCCAACTAGCTCGCAAGCGACGTGACCGTCCACCAGTCCTCGCTGATCAGCATGGGACCGACGCGCTGATCCAGCTGCGAGCAGCGCTGATGCTGCGGCCCGACACCGCCGTCGTGGCCTTGATGTGTTGGCCAGACTTGTGGCTGGAACTGCTCGGGCCTGACAACGCGCCGTTGACCACCATCGGGCTGCTGCACTCCGGCTGGCTGAGGTGTGAGCCCTACGGTGATCTGGAGCTGTACGACCGGACGCGGATCGTCCATTGGTTGAATCGCTGGGCTCCGGAGGCAGCGGCAACGATCGCCGGAAGGGTTGCGCCCAGCCGCCCTTAGCGGTCGCCGCATCTCCTGGGCGCGCCACGCGGCCGGGAGCGGCCTGGGGATTGGAACAAGATCGCGGATGGCTGGTCAGGTGGCTGCTCCCCGCCCCACCCATCACTGGACCCGCCCCGGCCCGGTGAACCCGGCGCCCGTCGCCCCGGCGCAGGTCGAGCCGGCCCGGCCAGCGCCAGTCGCCCCGGTCTCGCCGGCCGCGTTCGCCCGACGCAACGGCACCCCGCTCGTCGGCGAGATGACCCGGTGACAGTTGCAATCGCGTCAGGCCAGCGGGTGCTCGTCGTCCCGGGGCGGGCGCACACGCGCGAGACGCCTTCTGTCCGACGCTCCGAACTCGGCGAAGTTGCGTCGGCCCTGCGTCAAGCTCAGGTTCCTGTTCGGCCCACCCCGGATACGGCCGGCGTCTTGATCGTCCTGCCCGTCGTCCTCCCAAAAACACACCGGGCAGATCTCGTACATGCCTCGCTCGTCCAGCGTCAGGTAACCGCAGCACGGGCAGGCATACGGGCCACCCCCTCGACGAACGACGTTGACGAACGTTCCCTCCTCCACGGCAGGAATGCTGCCATCAAGGCCGCGAGGGAGGTGGCCCCGTAACCAACGCTCCAACGTTGCCCGGCCTCGCCCCGGCCACCACCGACGCTTCGCCCCGGCCGGGCTCCCGAGCCGCCCGGATGCTCATGCCCCGCTCCGTCGACGTCGTGGCCGACCTGGCCGCCGACTACGGCGTCTGCAACCGGCCCGTCAGCTTCGCCGCACCGACCTCGACTCCGGCCTTACTGAGGTCATCGACATGCGCGTGCGGCGCCACCCAGGAAGCCAAGTGCCCGGCCTGCGCCACCCGCGCCCGCCGGCTACGCCAGCAGCAGATCCGCGAGGGCTGGCACCGCGACGACGAACCCGACCCCGGCCCGAGGCGGCCACCGACGCGCAACGCGGCCTCATCGTCGCCCGTGCCCATCTGGAGTTCGCCCGCGACGAAGCCGCCCGCGCCTCGCAGTGGGACCAGGTCACCGACCTGGACGACGCCATCGCGGAACTGTAAGCCCAGATCACCACCGAAGGACTCCGCGGCCGACCCGCACCCCCGCGCGCCACCGACGACCAGGAAGACAGCGACGGCAAGCGGCGGGTCCGGTCGACCAAACGGCGGCAGGACGCCCCGGACCTGCCCGCCTCCCGGTGGAGAACCGCACAGTCGGCCGCTCCTACCAAGGGAACGGCGGGCAGGTGTTCCGGCCGTCGATGTTCCTCACCCTCGGCTCCTACGGCCGGGTGCACTCCGACGGAACTCCGGTCGACCCCGACAGCGACGACTATCGGGGGGCGGCGTGGGATGCGGTGCACTTTCCTCGGCTGCTTGATCGGTTCTGGCAGAACCTGCGCCGCGCGGTCGGCTGGAACGTCCAGTACGCCGGGGCCGTCGAACCGCAACGCCGTCTCGCCCCACACGCGCACTTCGCCATCCGAGGCACCATCCCCCGCACCCTGGTCCGGCAGATCGCCCCGCCACCTACCACCAGGTGTGGCGGCCCTCCGTCGACCAGCTCGTCTACGAACCAGGCAACGCCCCGCGGTAAGACGCCGACTCCGCCGGCTACCGACCCGGACACCGGCCAGCTGCTCCCGTCGTGGGATGACGCCCTGGACCAGGTCGACGCCGACCCCGACGCCCAACCCGTGCACGTCGTCCGCTTCGGCAGCCAGTCGACGCCAAGGGCGTCCTCGCCGGCACCAAGGACGCCGACCGGTGCGTCGGCTACATCACCAAATACCTCACCAAACAAGCCGCCGACTGCCACCAGGTCATTACCGGCCAGCAACGGCACACCTCGAACGCCTCTGGGCAGAGCTGCTCACACGCCCCCTCGATGACCAGAATGAACGACGGCACCTCGCGCCCGTCCGGGTAGGTCATCGTCACGGCAGGTTAGATCGCCTCGTTTGCTCGGCGCATAGCCTCACCATCCCCGGAGTTCACGGCGTCGATCCATGACGCGAAGATCGGTCGCAGCAATTGGAAAGCCGGCTCGGGCCGAAAGCGACCTCGATCCAAGGGAAGTCGAACTCTCGCTCATCGACCTCACCGACCAGCTCGCCGCGGTGGTACACCCGCCAGACCCTCTCCGCGTTCATCGCGGCAGCGTAGGCGGCGCTGCGCCGAGTCGCTCTCCCCGTCGGCATCTGGCGCCTGCTGCCCGGTGGCAAGCCGGCGTAGCCGGTGCGGCAGGCGGTCGCCGGAAGTTCGAGTTTGGAAGAGCGTGCTCAAGCGGTCGTGATGCCCGATACGCCAGGTCGCGCCAGGTGACTGGGTTGCGTTTCGTGCCCGCTCATCCTCCCCAAGAATGGCCCATCAATGGCGTGCCGGCTGGGTGCTGAGGCGACTGCCGCAGGAACACCTACAGTGCAGGACCGTGGATCTCACTGACTGCTTGGAGCGGGTGCTCGAACTGAGGAACGCACCGCTACCGGGCGCCGACGCCGCTGTGTCGAAGGATGGCGGACCTGGTTACCTGGTCCTGCACCTCAGCAGCAGTGGGGCTTTCTGGGAGGACCGGTCGCAGGCCAACGAGGTGTGGGACCAGTTCTCACAAGACTGCCTGGGGCTCACGGAGGTACTTGGCGGAGTGTGGGGGCCGGCGGGAAGTGTTGATCTGAGTCCGGTCCTTGATCGCGCGATGCAGGGGGAGACGGTTCCGGCGCTTGCCGGCGTCCTCTCGAACTTTGTGCCGTCCGTGTCTGCCTGGCGCTTTGAAGATCGCAGCGTCTGTGTCGGCGTCGGTCAGTGGGATGCGGATCTGCCAGTCGTGCTGGTGGCCGCAGCAGGTGAGCTGTAGTCAGCGTGCCTGTTGGTGGGGATCTCCTCGTCGGGCAGTTGCTGTCCCGTCACGGGAAATGCTTGACACTGCGGCCTCGGTTGATGCTTGACGCTGCGGCGATGTGCGGCCGGCTCCGCCGTTCTAGCGGAGCAATTGCGGTGACGGTCTGCGGCTCGGCGGCAAGGATGGCGCGTCGAGGGGGTGCGACCGCCGATGGCGCTCATGGATGGCACGGATCAACAGCATCGACCCGTCGCCCTGGTGACCGGTGCCGGCCGCAGCGCTGGCATCGCTGCATCGGTGGTGCTGAAGCTGGCTCAGACCGGTTGGGATGTCGGGTTCACGTACTGGACCCCGTACCACGCGAGGATGCCTTGGGGAGCAGATCCCGACGCCGTGACGCAACTTAGCGACCGGGCCGCCAAACACGGGGCAAGAACTGCGGCAATCGAGGTGGATCTCAGTGGCCCCCAGGCCACGGCTGACATCTTCGAGACGGTGCGTCGGCTAGCCTCTCGATCGTGGCAGCAGGCGATCTCCCGAGCCCTCCTGACTTCGAATCGCTTGAGGCGTGGGCTGGAGCTGGACGAGTCATCCGCGCTGGGGCATCGGACCTGGCCGGGTGGCGCCTCCCTGGGAAGCAGAAGGCGGCGTTGACTTCGTGCGGTGTGCCACTGCTGGAAAGCGTGGTCGACACGACCCTGTTCGCGGCGGAGCCCCAGGATGGGAGGTACCGCCTCGCCGGGACCAGGGTCGGCCTGTACCAGTCCGGTTGCACATACCTTGCGGAGCCGGAGACCGGGCTGGTGTCGGAGCTGGAGTCGTCCAGCGGACGCTTCAGGTTCGTCAACTCGTCGATCAACCACTGGCTGTGCTCGCTGCATCTGGTCGGCACATGGCTCGCGAGTTCGACGGCGATCCAGACTTGGGACGAGGACGAGGCGATAGAGGACGTCGCACTCGCCGAGCTCGCCGACTTGTTGCAACGGATCACGCACCTCGATCCGCCCGCATACGGCGACGTCGGCAATCACGAAACCCACTTCTGGCCAGCGGTTCTCGATCGGTGGCTGTACTGACGACTGCGGCGACCTCTTCTGCCGCTGGGGGCGTGCTGGCGGGGACGACTCCCTGTGGGGCGTCAACCGCAGGAAGAAGGGCGCCAAGAACACGCTGTTCACGATCGCCAACTCCCACCACCGCAACCACACCGTCCAGACCCGGGGCCTGCACGCCTACCTGCGCTGGCGCAACGCCAACGCCCGTCACCCCGACGTTCTCGCAGCCCAGCCCCGCGAACGCGCCACCCGCAGCGAGAAAGGCATCCGCTGGGCGGACGCCCACTCACAACGGCAGTCTGACCACACCGCGCCCCAGACCGTCTGGCTTCGTCCACGAGAACGGACAGCGCTCCGACGGCGTTTCGGGAGGCGTTCGGCCGTGTCCGCCTGGTGAGATGTTCATGATTTTCAACAGCGCTGCGCCTGCGTCCTAGCAGTGCTGTCGAGCACGAGCTCAAGCACACGGCGTGACCGGGGACCGCAGGCCGAGCCATTGCTCGGCGTCCCAGGCCTGGAACCGCTCTACCTCGGTGAACCCCAACTTTGCCGCGAGGCGCATCGAGCCGACGTTGGCGGTTTGGGTGCTGAGCACCACCGGCTCGCCGGGAAGAACGCCGTCGAACCAGTCGAGTGCCGCCGCGCACGCCTCGGCGGCGTACCCGAATCCCCGCGCCCGCGGCAAAAACAGGTAACCGAGATCGGCCTTCCCCGCGGCAGCCGGGCGACGGTGCCCCGTTGCTCTCCTGAGCAGGATCTGGCCGATCATCGCCCCGTCGAGATCAACGACGAAACTCCCGGGCCACCGCTCGGGCACCCCGGGCATCTCGCGCTCAAGCTCGTCACGCGGCCGGGGGCCGCCGAGGTAGGTGTGCACCTCTGGCGACGCCAGCAGCTCGATGAACGCCGAACGGTCCCGGGCCTCGGACTCACGGAGCACGAGCCTCTCGGTCCGGATCGGCTCAGGCGGCCAGGCGACGGGTCCGAGCTCAGTCATGTCGGCCAGCAAATCAACAGACTCGGCAGCGATCAAGGCTCGCGGACCCATCAACCCACCGGCCCGGGCCCGACCCTCACCTACGGGGCCGGGCCCTACAAGCCACGCCTGTAGGAACGGGACGCCTCCCGTTCTCGTGAACATCGGCTTCGGCAGCGGCGGGCCGCCTTCCGAAGTGCCGTACATCTGCTGTCGGGGAGGGGGCGGGAGTCAGGCACTGCCAGGGGCGGTGGGCGCACTATCGTTCTGGTGTGCACATCCGTTTTGACGTCCCAGCCGATCCCGCCTACCCGGGCCGCGTGGCCGCTGCGCTCGGCAGTGATCGGCTGCGCATGTACGGCTATATCGGCGCGGTGCTGGCGGCGGTCGGGGCGATCGGTTTGGCCGTCTCGTGGGGGTTCGCGTGGGGTGAGCAGATTTCGTCGCTGTGGATGGCGATGGTCGTGGGTGGCCTGCTGTCGATGCTGTACTGGCCGTGGGTGCGGTTGCGCGCCCGGCGCCGCTCCAGTCGCTACGCTGTCGAGGGCGCCTACGACATCACCGATGACAACATCATGATGCGCAGCGGCTCGGAGTCCGGCGGCATCGCCTGGGACGGGGTCGCCCAGGTAAGGGATACCCCTGAGTTCTGGATCGTGTACGTCGGCCGGATGCCGGCGACCGTGATCCCACGCCGGTTGATGTCCGCCGAGGATGCCGAGACGCTGCGAGCCTACATGGCCAAACGTGGGCTGCTCCGACTTCGGTGAACTCATTTGTCGCTGGCAATGTGCCGCGTTCGTGAGCGGGCCCAATCGACTGATGCGGCGTCCGGAGCCAGCGCGGTGCCAGCCGAGGCACTGGGTCGGCAGCTCACGATCCATCGTCACCTTACGCCGCGGCTGCAGGTACGGCGTAGATCGATGTGGAGCGTCGTGGGTGAGCGTGCTGGAGTTCGCCGCGGTTCCGTCATCTGAGACACCGATCCCACGGGCAACGTCCTGACCAGGCCCTTCAGGCTGGAGACCTCTTCGGCAGTCGACGCTTGCCGGACCAGATCTCCAGGCACGCGCTCGTTGTGCATCTGGCACGGCTACCTCGAGATCCCGGCGCACTGCACGGGTCCGTACATGCGCTCGGCTGTGGGCTGCACGGAACGTGATCTACGGTCGCGGGGCGGGCGCTGGGGTTGTAATGGCAGAGCGGAGCAGGGCCAGGGCTGCCTGTTTGGCCAGGAGGGCGGCCTCGGTGTCGGCGTGATGGTCGGCCAGGACCGTGGCGCCCACTCGTAGGGCCAGGAACTGCTTGGCAAGGTGGGTGGCGTTTGAGACACCTGCCCTGCGGGCTATGTCGGTGAGGACATCTAGCTGGCGGTCGAGGTGGTGGTGGGCCACGAGGCGGGCCGGGCCCTCGTGTTGCTGGGTGGCCGCGTTGAGGATGCCGCAACCCCGGAAGGTGGGCTCCTCGTGCCACTGGGCCAAGGCGTCGAAGACCGCGGCCAGCTGGGCGTAAGGCTCGTCGCCGGCCGCAGTCACGGCCTTGAGCACCCAGGCCATGATGCGCTGGCTGCGGGCCTCCAGGACTGCCCGCACCAGGCCCTCCTTGGAGCCGAAGTGGCGGTAAAGAGTCTCCTTCGACACTCCCATCGTGGCGCAGAGCTCGGCCACGCCGATGCCGTCGAGACCGCGCTGGTAGAGCAGACCGGTGGCGGCTCGGAGGATGCTGGCGCGGGTCTGGGCGGGATCCAGGGTCGCGCCCTTGGCAACAGGCATGAAGCAGATGGTACCGCTCGGTTCGAAGTGTCTGCTAGCTTATCGAACATCGAACCGAGCGGTTCCATCTGAGGAGTGTTTATGACGGCCGACTTTCTTGCGACCGATCCGCCGAGCGCTGATGCCCTGGCTGGCGGCACCCCGGCGAGCACGCCGGCGGTGACGTTCGCCAGCGGGGGCCAGACGCTGCTGGGGGTCCTGCACCTGCCGGCCGGGGATGGGCCGCATCCGATCGTCGTGCTACTGCACGGTTTCCCAGGCAACGAGCGCAACTTCGACCTCGCCCAGGCGCTGCGCCGGGCAGGGTACGCATCGTTGGTGTTCCACTATCGCGGCTCGTGGGGTATGGGCGGGTCCTGGTCGTGGGGCAACGTGCTCAACGATGCCGCCCGCGCGGTGGCCGCGGTCCGCGCGGATTCCCTGGTCGCCGCCCATCGGCTGGACCCGGGGCGGCTGGCCGTCGTCGGGCACAGCGCCGGCGGGTTCGCGGCGCTGATGACCGCAGCCGGCGACTCGGCGGTTCGTGCGGTCGCCTCGGTGTCCGCGTTCGACTTCGGCGCCGCAGCGGTGACCATGGCCGGCGACCCGGCGGCCCGGGCGGAATACGTCACGTCGTGGGGCGGTGAGCTGGGCCCACTGCGGGGCACCAGCGGTGAGGCGCTCGTCGCCGAGATGGAGGCGGCCGGGCCGTCGTGGCGGCTGGCCGGGCTCGCGCCCAAGCTGACGGACCGGGCGGTGCTGCTGATCGGGACCAGCCACGACCCGGTCACCCCGGCCGATGTGTATCACTGGCCGCTGGTCGAGGCCTATCGTGCCCATCCGGTCGACCGGCTGGAACAGCGGGTCTTCCCGGCCGACCACGCACTGTCCGACCACCGGGTGGCGCTGGCCCGCACGGTCGTCGACTTCCTCGACCGGCACCTGCGGACACCCGCTTGACCGGGCCGGCCCGCCGGCCTGCCCCCGGCGCGGACGCCGCGCCGGTATGGCGGTCGGCGCGCCTCGCGCTGGGGACGGCCTCGGCGCTCGGACTGGGACGCTTCGCCTACGGGCTGGTTCTGCCGGCCATGGCTGAGCGACTGAGCTGGGATCTCGCCCGGGCCGGCACAATGACCACGGCGAACGGGCTCGGCTACCTGGCCGGGGCGGTGGCCACCGCCGCGCTGGCCCGAAGACTCGGGGTCGCGGCAACGTTCCGGCTCGGCATGGTGCTGTGCGCGGTTT
This sequence comes from Micromonospora phytophila, assembly GCF_023656545.1. Classification (GTDB taxonomy): domain Bacteria; phylum Actinomycetota; class Actinomycetes; order Mycobacteriales; family Micromonosporaceae; genus Micromonospora; species Micromonospora phytophila. The sequence goes on from NZ_JAMOKF010000028.1 coordinate 13,091, forward strand.
CCCTGGCAGCGACCGCCACCAGCGCCCACTATCCCGCGTTGCTCGCCGGCCGGGCGGTGGCCGGGTTCGGCGGAGCCCTGGTGTTCATCGCCGGGGCCGTCCTCGCCCCGACCGCGGTCTACTTTGCCGGCACCGGCGCCGGCATCGTGCTCAGCGCCGCCGTAGTCCCTCCCCTGCTGGACCAGCATCCGCAGCGCTGGCCGCTGGCCTGGGCGATCCTCGCAGCCGCCGCCGCCCTGGCCGCAGCGCTGAGCTGGACCGCCGCCGGGCCGGCCCCCATCGCCGGCGCCGACCGGCCGGCGACCCCGGTTCGTCGACTATGGCCGGTCGCGATCGTCTACCTACTGTTCGCCGCCGGCTACATCGCCTACATCACCTTCCTATCGGCATACCTGGCCGACCGGCACGCCTCAACCGTGCAGACCACTGTCACCTGGGTCCTGCTCGGCCTCGCAGTGATCGCCGCCCCGACCCTGTGGCAACGCCCAATCAGGCAGTGGCCGGGCGGCCGCACCCTCGGCGTGCTGCTGACAGGCATAGCCGGCGCCGCCGCGCTGGCGCTACTCGCGCCCGTCCCTGCGATCGTGATCGTCTCCGCCATCACCTACGGCGCGACGTTCATGGCCGTTCCGGCCGCCGTCACCGCCCTGGTCCGCGCCACCACGACACCCAAAGAGCTGACCGGCACGCTGTCGGCTTTCACCATCATCTTCGCCGCCGGCCAGATAGCCGGCCCCTGGCTGGCCGGCGCCCTAGCCGACCACACCACCAGCGCCGCCACCTTAGGTTGGACTGCCGCACTATGCGCCGTAGGCGCCATCCTGGCCATCACGACTGTGCGGGAGCGCCCGTCCCCCGGACCACACGGAAGCGCCCGGCCTGCGATGACAAGCACCCCCCACGAGTAACACCCGAACCGCTGACCGCGCAGAAATGAGCACAACCGGTTCGGTTCGCGAGAACCCACTTGTTGACCACGCCGAAAGCGGCGTCGAGGTTGGCACGTGACCAGTCAATCTGGGGTAGACATCGACCGTGTGGAAAGGACGAGCCGGCGCGCACGCAGTGGACTTCACGTCTGACTGACCGCATCCTAATCTGCCGCGATCCGCGCGGTCATGCCGATGTGAGTCCGTCGTCTCCCGGCCGGGCTCGCGTCGAGACGGTAATGGTGTGGGACTTCCGTCGGTACGGTTCGCCCACGCGTTCCACTCCTCCACTGTGGTGATCTGCACGCCCTCGGGCAGCAGGAATGGGCTCGCTGTCGTGGCGGCCACCGTGAATGGCTTGAAGTCGTGATCCGTGAGCATGTGGTAGATGAACTCCGACATGCTCATGTCGTATCGGTGCCACGGTTCGGCGCCGTCCGTGCGGGCGACCACCGGCCACGCCGCCGGATCGGTCTCCGCGTCCGCGAGCCAGTAATACTCACCCTCGGTTTGATCGCGACCCCAGCCGAGCAGACCCGGCCGCCCGGGACCGCCGTACAGGTCATACGGCGCGTAGAGGCCCGCATATTCCGGATGGAATACCCGGTCCCACCGCCAGGAGTAGAACAGGCCCTCCGTCGCCGCGTCACTGCGCGGCCGCAGGAGCCACAGGAATCCAGAGTAGTAACCGCCGCCGAGCAGCGACCACAGCTCGCGGTAGTCGGGCGGCAGGGTCGTACCCAGCTCGGCCTCGACCGGCTTCCAGTCGATGTCACGCGGCTCCGGCCGCGCGCCGGCCGCCTCGATGACCCGCTGCGTCCATGACATGATCGTCATCCTGCCAAAAGCGTTGGGAACCGTCGCACGTGTTCGCTCTTGCCGCGATCAGCGCGCTGAGGTGTCGCAGATCAGTTGGCGGACGAATGTCGCGCATCAGTCGACGGAGGATACCGCCGAGGCCCGCGCACTGCCGCATTGATCTCTTGAGGATCAAGGCGGCCCGCAAAGCGGGCCGCGCCGGCCCGGCCCCGGCCTGCTGGCGGCCTCCGGCCGGCATCGGCCGGCCCGGCCGGCCACGCTGACGGGAAACAAGACTCCTGAAGATCTCGGGGCTCCGCCCCGAATCCCGACAATCCTTAGAGGTCAGCGGGCGGATCCCCTCGCCGAGCACCACACGGGCTACCAGCCTCTCCGGACCGGGACAGGGTCGTACGTCCGGTAGGGCGCTCCACCTTGCCCCGTCCGGGGGAGGCTGGACGGTCTACGACTGCCCGACGAGAGATCCGCTTTGACCCGGACACCCGTTGCCTACGGTGATGATCGTGAGCGCTGACACTCGCCATATTGACCTCAACCCGGGTTGATGTTCGAGAGTACGCCGATGATCCTGTCTCATCGCCTAATGCCGGAGGGCTACCGCACCGTCCTGGGCTATCCTGGCTTCCGGCGGCTGTCGACTGCCGCGCTCATCTCCTTCCTCGGCGACGGCCTGGCGGTGGTGGCGCTGGCGTGGGTGGCGCTCACGCTCTCACCACCCGGCAGGGAAGGGCTCGTTATCGGGGCGGCCGTTGCGGCGTACACCCTTCCCGCCGCGGCCGGCGCGGTCCTGCTCGCGCCGTGGCTAAGTCGCGTCGACGCCCGGAGGCTGGTGAGCTTAAACGCGACCCTGCGCGCCGTGGCCTTGGGTGCCGTCACGGCCCTCCACCTCGCGGGCAAGCTCGACGTGGCCGGCTACGTCACGCTCCTGGCTATCTCATCCGTCCTGGCCGCTTGGGGGAACGCAGGCATCTACACCCTGGTCAGCCGGATGTTCACCGTGGAGCGACGCCTGCCCGCCAACTCACTGCTGAGCACCGCCCAACAGGTCAGTGTCATCATCGGCCCCGCCTTGGCGGGCATCCTCGTCGCGAATGTCCACGCCGCCGTTGTGCTTGGCGTCGACGCGCTCACATTCGCCTTCCTCGGATTTCAGGTGCTCCGCGTCCGCACCCCACCAGCGGAAGCGGCACCCCGACGGCCCCAGTTATCCGCCGGCTTCCGGCTCCTCGCCCGGCGCCCGCACCTCGCCGGACTGCTCGGCGTCACCGCGGCCTTCTTTTTCCTCTACGGCCCCGTCGAGGTGGCGCTCCCGATCTACATCACTGGCGAACTGCGCGGGTCAGCGGGTCTGCTCGGCACGTTTTGGACGGTCTTCGGGGTCGGCGCCGTCCTCGGCGGCCTGCTCGGCGGGGCCCTGCGCGTCACCCGGCAGTGGCCGTTCGTCGTCGCCGTCGTCGCCGGCTGGGGCGCCGTGCTGGTCCCGTTCGGCTTCCTCGACGCGGCGGCGCCCGCCCTGTTGCTCTTCGCATTCGGCGGCTTCGTCTATGGACCGTTCGTCGCCTTCAGCCTCGCCCTGTTCCAGAACGCTACCGACCCGGACGACCTGCCCGCGGTCCTGGCGGCGCGGGGCGCGATCACGACGGGCGTGGCGCCCATCGGCGCTGCGGTGGGCGGTCCGCTCGTCGAAATGGTAGGTGCCGGCGGCGCGCTGCTTGCCTCTGGCGCCGCCACGGTGGCCCTCGCAGGCATCACGGCTCTCGTTCTGCTCGCTGTCCGCCGTGCCCGTCACCGGCCTCTACTACGTCCGCAACCCGGAGAAGCTGACTCGCGTCGAATCCGAGACTCCGCTCACCCTGCGATGAATACCGGTGGCGGAATAGCCGCGGCTGACCAGGCACCGCGTCTGGCTTCACGCCCGAAGAGCCCCGGGAAGGGGCTCTGTAGCAGACAGCATCACCGAACAGCTGAGCTCCGCCACAACGAGAATCGCATTTCATGATCCACCATATACGCCGCATAGCCGCCGGGGAATGGCGGCAGTTGAGGGCCATCCGGCTGGAGGCACTCCAGGACTCACCGACCGCGTTCAGCACGCCACTCGCCGAGGCGACCGCCTTCAGCGATGCCGTCTGGCAGCAGGAGGCGGCCCGCGAAACCGGCTCCGCCTCGTCAGCGACATTCGTCGCCACCGCCGAGGCGGGCGATTGGGTCGGGATGGCTGCCGCCGCGCCGCTTGCCGAAGTTCCGGCCACGCCCACGTCTACGCGGTCTACGTCAGCCCGGCGCACCGCGGCCCGGCTGGACCCGCCGCTGCGCTGATGGCTGCGGCGATCCGCTTCGCCCGCGATCACACCGACGCCGGATGGCTGACCCTGGGCGTCCACGAGGACAATCCCCGGGCCCGGGGGTTCTACCGCAAGCTCGGGTTCGCCGAGACCGGCAAGGCGATACCGTATGCCCTGAACCCGTCGCAGAAAGTGCACATCATGGGCTACCAGGACTTCGGCAGCGCGCGGAGACGACCGAGTCCCATCACCCGCAGCGGTTCCAGCGCCCGCCGCCGACCCCGACGGTCGAACCCGCCCCCGGTGACAGCAGCGGATGACAGCCGGGGCCAAGTCGTTCGTCCGTAGGGCGCTCCACCTTGTCCCCGCCCGGGGAGGCTGGACGGTCTGCGACTGCCCGACGAGGAGATCCGCTAACCAGCCGAGACCAATGCGGTCCGAATGACGAGTTCAGCCGCCCAGCGCGAAGGCAACTGCAATGGCTATGAGGATCGCGGTGACGGCTATGACCCCGATGGTCTTGACAATGAGCATGATGACGCCCTCGGACATGACTGCCACTTCGGGGTTTCCTGGAAGGTAACGCACCAGGAAGTCCTGCCCGACTTCGGCGTCCGGGGCAATGTGGCCGGTGATCGTGTGCGTGCCCTGCGGGGATGAGTACATGACGCTGCCCCTCGTGACCGGGCCATAACGACCGACCGACCGCCTAACGCTGGTAACCCTGCCGTTAACGGTCTGACCGGAGAGCCGCAGCCGCCACTCCCGTACGGTGGTTCTGCCCTCGGTCAAGTAGAAGAGGACGAAGATCGCCACCCACAGGATCGGAAGTACCCATTCCACGGCCACACCCCAATCAGACAGCACAGGAGGGCCGTGATCGTAACTGCAACGCGCCAGACCACCACGGTCGGTTGAGAGGCGACGGGGTCGGGCGGACACGGGCTGACTCCTCGGCGTGTAACCCGGGCACGCAGAAGGCCCCCGGCGAGGTGCCAAGGGCCTGTGCGGGCGAGGCGGCTATCAGGCGACGCGGCGAGCGCGACGAGCATCGAGCGAGACGACCTCGGCGCGGCCGGTGGTCGTCGTCGGCCTGGTCGTCTTCGACCTGGTCGCCCTCGTCGATTGTCGACGTGCCCCGGGTGACGTGACCCCGCTTGACCCCAGTGAGGTGCAACCGAGCGCCCTCACGAGAACATCGGCGCAGACCTGCCATCGAGGCGAGTGGGTGACGGGCGAACCTTGGACCCTCCTACGGATCAAAGGGCCCACTGCGGCAGTCCTCATCCCGTCCTCATGAGACCGAACGTCGCCCACTGACATTGAGAGATGCCGAGAGCAGTTTTGGCAGGCCAAATGCCCTGGTGCCAGGTAGGCCAGGGTGGGCAACTTGATCTCGTAATGCGTAGGTCGACGGTTCGATTCCGTCAGGCCGCTCGGTACAGAAGCAGGTCAACGCCTGGGCTTCGCCGTTTCCCGAGGTCGGCCACGCTGCCGCCGGCCGTGGCAGTCCGCAAATAGTCCGCATCCGGCGCCCGCGACCACCTCGTCCAGCCGGTTGGCAACGGCGTCCAGGTCGGCACCGAACAGCCCCGCGTACGCGTCCAGCGTCATCGACGCCGAGGCCTGCCCGAGCATCCGCTGCACCGCCTTGACGTTGGCACCGGCTGCCACAGCCAGACTCGCCGCCGTGTGCCGAAGATCGTGGGGAGTCAGCCCGGCCAGCCCGACCGACGCTGCCGCTGGGGGCGAAGACCCGCGACCGGAAGTTGGTGTTGCGCAGTGGTCCGCCGTTCGGCGCGGTGAATACCAGCGCGTCCCGGCGCTTAGCGGCGACGTGCGCGGCCAGTTCGTCGACGAGGAAGCGCGGGATGGGCACTGACCGGCGCTGGTGGTTCTTCGGCGTCCCCTCGACCAGTTCCCCGCCGACTTCGGGGAAGGCGACCGCCACGGTCACCCGACGCCGCAGCAGATCCAGCCGCGACACCCGCAGCGCGGATGCCTCACCCCATCGCAGCCCGGTGTAGGCCAGGAACCGCACGAGCAGCCCGTACCGCCCGCACGCATCCGCGAGCCTCACTCATGTGCGACAGGTCTCGGTCGTCTAGGCGACGTCTCGTAACTCCACCCGGACAATGCATCCGGTCCTCCTGCACTCGCTATATGGAGCGGTCCTTGCGGTTGGAGGGCGACGGCGCGTACACCGCCTGGCGAGGTCAGGACTGACGGAGGCGCCGCTTGCGCCGTCGCCGCCGGGCTCGACGGCCGGTCTCGGAAGTCTCGCGAGGACGGCGCACCACGGGCCTCGCCCTCAGCGGTCGTCCAGCGAGCATGCAGGCCGCGGCGGTCATGGTGAAGACCACGAGCCAGATGGGCACCGCGACCGAACCATCGACGTCGTCCGGCAGTCGGGGATCGACCAGGCCCTCCGGATCCCGTATCACCGTGACCCGCGCGCCGACCTCGCCTTCGGGATTGTGGTTCGCGCCGATCTCCGCGCCCGGCCACGCGCCCAGCTCGCCGGGAATGCGTGTCCCCTCCGCATCCGCCAGTGCGTAGAAGAGGTGGCGCCCCTTCTCGGTACCGTCGCGTACCTGCGTCACGGTGGCCTCGACCCGCTCGCCGCGCGCTTCGAGGACGGCGGTGTAAAAACCCATCGCGCTGGCGAACATGAGCAGCCCGGACAGGAGCCACGCCAGACACAGCATGCCCATCCGGGGAGGTTGTGCGGGGGCGGTCACGAGCACCGCCGCCATCAAGGCGAGGCACCACACGATCGTGCCCGGCACGGCCGCCACGTCGACCCGGATCCACGTGGTCGCGCCCAGTGCGCCGCCGAGTCCCGACACGGCGGTCATCACGGCCAGATACTCCGCACCGCGCTGATTCATCAGTCGGAGATCACGAAGCGACACGAGCCGGAGTGTAGAGCGCCGGTGCAACGCTATGCGGCGCGCGCGATCCGGTTCGTCGGCCGCTCCGGTGGTGCAGTGATCTGAGGTTCGCGGTGAGTTACGAGACATCCCTTAGGTAGCAGCTGGCCGGCCATAAACGCCCTGTCATAGCCGATGAGAGGGCATTCGCTGCTTCAGGATCACGCAGGCGGTCGGCGGCGCACTCGGCCGTGAGGACAGCTGTACAGGGGGCCGTCATCAGGGGTATGGACTGCGAGCTTGAAGGTTTTGCAGCCATGCCGGACGCACCCCCCAAGAGTCCGACGGTGTGCTGCCCCATTCGCACGCCGGTCCCACGAAGCGATCGATCTCTAGAGGCGAGTTGTCAGGATCAGCCGCGAACAGTTCCAGATCCTCGGCGTAGCGGACAAGCAGCTGCGTCCAGGACGGAGCCAGCACGTCCCACGAAGCGCATTCGACATCGACCCGAACCACCTGTCCGGGCATTCCCCCCGGTGCCGGATCAAAGTCGAGCAGCCACTGCACGTCGCCGTTCATGTCGCCCACGATCACTGCGCCCGGCGAACCGATGATCGGTCGCACCGGTCCGTTCAGGCAGAGATGTTCGCCTCGGTCGACCAGGTATGCCCAGACCTGAGGATCGTCCCAGTCCGGCTCCGGATGATAGTTGTCGCGCCACATCCGGGTCATCTCGATGATCTTGTTGGTGTCGCAGAGGTAATCCAGCGGTACCGGGCTGGGCTCAGGGGGCGGCAGTGTCGGGCCAGGGTCGGTTCCGTTGTGAATGCGGAGACTAGCGCGGAAATCCTGCGGCAGTGGTACGGCCAAGGCGGCCTCCACCGCATCGATTGCCTGTACCGCGGCCGCCGTATTGAGCTGCCGTAGGGAAGCCGGCAGGACGCGACTCAGGCCAGCCTCGATCCGCGCCCACGCCTCGGCAACGCGCTTGTCGACGTCGGCTCCATTGTCAGTCACGACGCAGACTCTAGACATCGCCACCGCAGGCGCGACTTACTCATCTCCCGCCGTCAACGAGGGTCGACCGTCACGGATGGCTGCCGACCATGACGCGCGTTGGCGTCCTCCGTGGCCATCCAGTCGCGAGCGCGGTCCATTCGCTCGGCCGTGTTGGGGATTCCATCAGCGGCGCACTGTTCGTAGGGCAGCCTGACAGCAGCCGGTCGATTACCAAGCGCCGAGCGAGGGCGAGATCCTCACAGAGGACAAGATGATGCAGCTCAACCCACTGGACGGACCTCCTGTCACTCGGGTCTGTGCGACCACCCCTAGAGCAGCCGTGCGTAATCGCAATCACTGACTGTGAGGATGGGATGACGTGGAACGGCCCAGTGCGGCGGGGTGCGCCCTGGGCCGTTGGGTGCGGTCGGTCGTTCGGGTGCGACAGGGCGTCCGTCGCGTTCGGCGATGCCGGTGTCCTTGCGGAGGACGTGTAGCGAAGTCGCCCGACGGTGCGCTCGCAGAACGCAAAGTACTCGACCGGGTCGCTGCGGTGGCATGGGCGTCGAAGAGCCCCGGCGAGGCGCGCCCTTCGGGGCGGAGCCAGACGCCGCACCCAGTCAGCCGATGAAGGACTCGGGGCCGAAGCGCCCCCACGCCACGAAGCCGGCCAGGGCGAGATAGACCAGGTCCACCACCATGAACTTGAACTCGTGACGCCGGATGCGGGTGATCGCCGCACCAACCATGATCATCACCAGACCGAGGGCAGCCAGCGGCACCAGAACCGGCGCGATGTCGACCGCGGCCGGCAGAATCAGACCCACCGCGGCCAGGACCTCGAGGGCTCCGATGGCCTTCACGGTGCCGGCACTGAAGTCTTCGACCCATTTCGCACTAGGCCCAAACGCGGCGATCTTCTCCTTCGGCATGATCAGCTTGCCGCCACCGCCGAACAGGTAGGCAGCGGCGAGCAGTCCGGCAACGATCCATAAAGCGAGGTTCATGCGGGTTTCTCCCTGAAGTTTTAGGCGACTCTCGTCTTGAAGCGGAAGTGGCGATGGGGTCCCAAACCGCTTCGGGCTTACCGTTCGGCCATGAGATGCCGACAATGCGACGCTTGTGACAGCGCAGCTGCGTGACGTGCGCCACGAACCAGCGCTGTCGCAAATCGGTGGGGCCCGGCGTCTTTGGTTGGGACAGGCCAACCACCGAGACAAAGCCATACATGAGCGAGGACGGCGGGCCGGGCCCTGCCACTGAAGTGTTCGTCGCGCACCGCAACCTGCTCTTCACGGTCGCCTACGATCCTTTGAAGACACTGCCTAGGCCCGGCGCTGGCACTGCGCCGCCGAGGGACCTAAGGTCTGGCATTCCTGGACGGACACGATGACTCGCCGCCGCGCTATCCGCCGACCGTGCCGGGCCGCTACACCGCTGCTGGACACGATCTCGGCCTGGCCACGGGACACGGCCCGGACCTGCTGACCGACCTCGATGGCCTGCGGCCCTACGTTGAGGAACGGCACGTCGTGCACATCGGGCTGCAGCGCGAATCCGGCGACGACCTGATCCGCACCGAGGACTTCGACGCTTCAGCCATCCGCAGCTACCCCATCGAGCAGATTCGCAGGCGCGACGCATCCACCACCGCCGCGCAAGCTCGCGCCGACCTCGACGCAATGTCGATCGGCGGCTTCTGGAACCACGTCGACGCCGACGTCCTGGACAAGACCGGCATGCCGGCGGTCGATTCCCGCAACCCCAACGGCCTGTCGTTCACCGACCTGTCGACGGTGCTGGCTGCCCTGCTGGCATCGCCTCGCGCGATCGGTATGCATGTGGCAATCTACGACCCCGAACGCGACCCCACCGGTTACGCCGCGACGGTGCTGGTCAACGCCTTTTAGGCCGCGAACGACCACCACTGATCATGCCCGCCCCCGGTGCTGGCAGCCGTGGGGACGCTCACTGCAGCAAGCGGAGTTGACGGAGGCATGGGACGAACGCGGGAGGCTGCACCTGCCGATGTGAGTGCGTCGTCGGGGCAGCGTGGCGCTGCTTCCCCGGTCAGATCGGAATGTGGCCGGAAATTCGTGTGGCTCGCCGGCGAAGGCCGAGGAGAGCGCGGGCGCTGAATACCAGATCCTCCGCTTGCGCGGAGGTTCCCGAATCGAACGGAATAGCAGGAAGCGCCCGCATGGCCTCGGCCGTCGCCGCTTACGCAGGGATCAACTCACTGAGTCGATCGAGAGTATATGCCTCCGAGCCATCCGGTAGGTCCTCAGGCGCCTCGATGCCGATGAACGTGATCGGCTCGTCTGGCAACCGGCCGTTCCACGTCATCACCTCGGCCCGCGCACGCCAACGGTCGACAAGGTAGGACACGGTGAGGTAACGCCGCTCCATCAGTGCTCGTACCCGGTCGGCCGTGGTGAACGTGTTCTCCTCCACCCGGTTGAATGACGGCGTACCCCGCAGGTACAGGTGCAGCCACACGGCCTGCCAGCCACGCTCGCTCTTGGCGAACACCATCGGCAGCGCGACCCGGCCCTGGCCGCGCAGGTGAGAGCGCGCCCGCACGGTCCGTGCGTCGAATGGGACGCCGCGCTTGTCCCGTGTGCGGGTCTGGTACCCGAACATCGACTCGGCGACCTCGTTGAACGACTCGCCCGCATAGATGTTGACCTGCGGAACCGCATAGTGCCCGGGGGCTGTCAGGGGCACGTCGATGAACTCGGTCGCACCGTTCGTCGCGTCGGTGACGTCGCCGGAATGCACCACGCCGTTGTGGTGGTAGTTCGTCCAAGACACCTGGCCTGCACTGTGGAACTCGTCATCGAGCAGCAGCACCGACAGGTCGTAGTCGGTGCGACGACTGGTCTGGCGCCAGTAGGTGAAGAAGCGCAGGAGCTCACCGGATATCAATGCCCGCGAGCCCCTCGGCAGGACCGCGAAACCGCTTTCGGTCGCCTTGCCGGACAGCGGCAGTGCGACGTCGAGCACCTCCGGGTCCACCACCAGCGGTCGTTGCGGCTCCGGCAGCCGGGCGCTGATCTCGGCGTCGAGCAGCGACGACAGCTCGGCCACCAGCTCGGCCGGCAGTGGTGGCCGCTCGTCGGGACCGACCCACGCGTTGCGCGAGCGGCTCGCGTACATCCGGGCGGACGCGGGCGTCAGCCGGTTGTCGACATGCTCGCGCAGCGAGAGGAGCACTCGGCCCGACGCCGAGCCGAGCGCGCCGGTGACTGCTTCGACCACGGCGGTTCGCTCCGACGCCGGTGCCAGCCGCAGCAGCCGGTCGGCGGATCGCAGGAGCAGGCCCGGCGCAGCCGACAGCACCGATGCTGCCGGACCGATGGCTCGGGCACGGATCGCTTCCTCCGCGCGGCCGGCGAGGTTGCGTACCCGCCGCTCGCCACGCGCGACCGCGAACACCTCCTGCGCGTGCGGCCACTGGTCGTACTCGTGCGGGTGCAGTCGTTCCCCGAGCCGCTTCCACCGCTCCGCGTAGCGCACGACATCACCGAGCTTGTCCGGGCTCGCACCGACGACCTTGTTCAGCGCGGCGAGCAGCATCCGCCGCTCCGGGCGCCGGAAGGCACGAAATCGCGTGGGTGTCACCAGCGAGGCGTCCCCGCCGGAGACCTGGCAGGCAAGGCGCAGCACGTCGGTCGTCGTGTCCACGCCGACCAGCGGCCGGCCGAGGACGAGCCGGATCCCGTTGAGCACGGCACGGTTCTCCCGTACCGGGATTTCGGCCGGCTGCGTGCCGTCCACGCAGGCGACCGCGAGCTCGCTGAGGATCGCGAGGTCCGCCTCGCCATGCGGCGTCGAGCTACCGGCCAGGGTCAGATACAGCCGCGCTGCCTCCACGTCGGCGGCGTCGCCGAGACGCAGCACGGTCACCCGGTCACCGGCTGCGGTGATCAGGTCGTCGTGCGCGGCCAACAGCTCGGCATAGGTGTGCTGGTAGGTCCCGTACGCCGGCAGGTCGAGCAGGTTCACCCCACCCGAGGCGATGGCGTCCCGCAGCTGCGCGTCGGTCGCCGTGCCCCCGCCGGTGAGTACGGCCGCCCGTAGCCGGTCCGTCCAGAACTCGATGGTGTCCGGCACGTCGTCCGGGAAGCCGATGAAATAGGCGTTGTGCTGGACATGGTCGCCTACCAGCTCGCGCACCGCCGAGACGACCGTGGCGGCGAGGTCCATCGCCGGCGCGGGGGCCAGGGTGCCGATGTGCTCCAGCAGAGCCCGCGACGCCGAGAACCCGACGTCGAGCAGCGCCGCGTCCAGTTGCCGGGCCACCGGCGTGCCATCGCCAGCCGCGCCATTGCTGGCCGGCACACGCAGTGTCTTCTGGATGATCAGCTTCTCGAGCACGTGGTCCTCCCTTCCGGTCGACTCCGGCAGTTGCGGCCGGCAGCCGCAGCACAGTGGGTCGCCGGGGACTCGAACCCCGAACCCTTCGATCCAACAAGGAGAAGGAAGCGCCCCCGTGACCGCACAGGCGGAGAGCGGACGCGCTACTCAGTCGAATGCTCTAGCCAGTTGAGCTAGCGACCCAGATGTCGATCATCGCACCGGCCGGGCCGACATGGCTATCCGGTTTCAAGGTCACTGCCGGACACGGCGGACATGGGAGTGCCGCTCCCCGGCGGTGACGGCAGTGCCACAAGCCCGTCAACCTGGAGGACTTCTACAGCTGAGGGCCGTTCCAGTCCGAAGCTGCCTTGAATAGCCATCGGCCGATGCGCCTCATGCCGCGAGGCGCGCGGTCGTGCTGGTCTGCCACAGAGCGCTCGTCGCCGAGGGTGACCGTAGGTGTCAGGTCGAGCGTCCGGCTCGCGGGGCGCTCGGGTCAATGGGCTGGTGCGGGGGCAAGGGGCGAGGCGGTAGAACCTGGCCCACTCCCCCGGCTACGAGCGGTCACCAATCGAGTCGCTGTTCGTGCAACCCAGGAGGAGCCTGTTGGGGTTCGAGTCACCTCGGCATCCAGCACCTCGAAACCAGACTTGACCTGGAGTGGTGGGCTTGGCGCAGCAGCCTGCCCTTACCTCGGGACTTCGCCTACGGGTCCTCCACTCGACCCAAGGGGCCGTTTATCCTGCTGAAGGTCAGATAGACCAAACCGGGCGAGTTTGGTCGGGTTGAGTACGATCAACACCCGTATGATCCCCTCGGGAGAGGCATCGATCGCGCACAGCGCGACGACGGATTCCGCCCGGCGGACGAGGACGGCTTCGTGCCCGTTGGACTCGACGACATCCAGCGAGACATCCATGCCGAACTTTGCCGCGAGGCCGACGATGTAACGGGCGACGTTGGTTCGGCCGGTGACCGGCACCCGGGCTGCGCTGACTATGCCGCCGCCGTCGGCGTAGGAGACGACATCTCTTGCGAGCAGTTTTTCCAGCTGGCCCAGGTCACCGGAGCGTGCGGCGGCGAGGAAGGCGTGGAGCAGGCGGCCGTGGTCGGCGGGGGCGACCGGTGCGTGCCGTTCTTCCGCGAGGTGCGTGCGGGCCCGGCGCCCGAGCTGCCGCGCGTTCGCCTCGGTGATGTCGAGGACCTCGGCGATCTGCCGGAAGGGGTAGTCGAAGGCCTCGCGTAGCACGTACACGGCGCGCTCGATCGGGTTCAGTCGTTGCAGGAGGAGTAGCAACGCAAGTCCGAGCGCTTCGCCCTGCTCGGCTCGGGTTGCCGGGTCGGCCGAGGTGTGGATGGGCTCGGGCAGCCACGGACCGACGTAGGATTCTCGACGGGCGCGAGCCGATGTCGCCGTGTTCAGGGCGAGCCGGGTGGTCGTGGTAACGAGAAATGCTGTTACGTCCCGTACCGCGCTCCGGTCCGTCTGCTGCCACCGCAGCCAGGTGTCTTGGACGATGTCCTGGGCGTCGTCGACGCTGCCGAGCATTCGGTAGGCGATGCCGAACAGTCGGGGCCGGACGGCGTCGAAGGCCGGCACGGCATCGGCTGAGGCCTCGCGGTTGGGCATGCCGCCTTTCCTCCCTCCCCTTTTGTCGCTTTCTGTCACCGTTGCCGGGTTCGGTGGTGCGCTTGATTCCAGTGCACGGTTGCGCGTCAGTGCCCGGCATACCCATTCCGTGATTCGAATCGCTGCGGCGGCAGTGCAGGCAGCCGGTCACGTCACGCGCGGGCAAGACGCGTCACAGCTTCGGCCGGCCGTTCAGGGGGTCGGGTGGCAGGCCCCGCCAGACCCACTCGGCGGCCGTCATCGGTCGGAGACGGTACGAAGCACAACGCTTCTCCTTGCCCGGGGCCGTTGCTCACCCGCAGCCAGGACCGCACGGCACGCCGTTGGTGACAGGTTCTGGCCCGGCTCGGTTGTCACGAATCCCTGGGTCACCTGGTCCTTGATGGTGGACCGGCGCGGCAGCTAACAACGTCACTTCGCTGGTAGCTGCTGACGGGAGCAGACATGAGGGCAGTCATTGGCCCGAGCTGTTCCGGTCCGCAGGTTTCCTGTCTCACCGTCTCGACCTTTCGCCCGCGGACGAAAGGTCCGGAACCGTTGGAAGGAAGGCGGCCCACCATGACCGGCATCGAGCGAGAGCAGTCAAGCGCACTCGATCAAATCCCGGACCGCGACCCCGAGGAAACCGCCGAGTGGGCCGCCTCACTCGACGCCGTCACCGCGGCGGCCGGGCCGCACCGCGCCTCGTACCTCATGCGCCGCACTCTCGAACACGCCGAGGGCTCCGGCCTCTCGCTGCCGAAGCTGCTGGAGACCGAATACCTCAACACCGTCCCGACCGCCGCCGAGCCGCAGTTCCCCGGCGACGAGGAGATGGAACGGCGCATCACCGCCTGGAACCGCTGGAACGCCGCCGCGATGGTGACCCGCGGCAGCCGCTACGGGCTGGGCGGCCACATCGCCACCTACGCCTCCGCCGCCTGGCTCTACGAGACCGGCTTCCAGCACTTCTTCCGCGGCAAGGAGGCCGACGGCTCCGGCGACCAGCTCTACCTCCAGGGCCATGCCGCCCCCGGCATCTACGCCCGTGCCTTCCTGGAGGGACGGCTCACCGAGGGCCACCTCGACCGGTTCCGGCAGGAGGCGGGCGGCGACGGCCTCCCCTCCTACCCGCACCCGCGCCGGCTGCCGTGGCTGTGGGAATTCCCCACCGTGTCGATGGGCCTGGGCCCGCTGTCGGCGATCTACCAGGCCCGGTTCAACCGCTACCTGCAGCACCGTGGCATCAAGGACACCTCCGCCTCCCGGGTGTGGGCGTTCCTCGGCGACGGCGAGATGGACGAGCCCGAGGCGACCGCCGCGCTCGCCCTGGCCGGTCGCGAGGGCCTGGACAACCTCACCTTCGTGATCAACTGCAATTTGCAGCGGCTCGATGGGCCGGTGCGCGCCAACTCCAAGATCGTCCAGGAGCTGGAGGCCCAGTTCCGCGCGGCGGGCTGGAACGTCGTCAAGTCGCTGTGGGGCTCGGCCTGGGACGACCTGTTCGCCCTCGACACCACGGGCGCGCTCGTACGCCGACTGCGCGAGGTCCCCGACGGGCAGTTCCAGACGTACGCCGCCCGGGACGTCAGCTACATCCGCGAGCACTTCTTCGGCGCCGACCCGGCGCTCGCCGAGATGGCGAAGGTGCTGACCGAGGCGAAGATCACCGAGTGCTTCCACACCTCCCGGGCGGGCCATGAACCCCGCAAGGTGTACGCCGCCTACCGCGCCGCCGTCGAGCACCGGGGCGCGCCGACCGTGATCCTCGCCCAGACCGTCAAGGGGTACACGCTCGGCCCCAACTTCGAGTCGCGCAACGCCAACCACCAGATGAAGAAGCTGACCGGCAACGAGTTCCGCGCGCTGCGCGACCTGCTCGAACTCCCCATCCCGGACAGCGAGCTCAACGGCGACGTGGTGCCGTACGCCCACCCCGGTGCCGACTCGCCGGAGGTCCGTTACCTGCACGAGCGCCGGGCCGCGCTGGGTGGCCCCGCCCCGGCCCGCAGGGTCCACCCGGTGGTGCTGCCCGCGCCGCCCGCCAAGCCCTTCGAAGCCCTGGCCAAGGGGTCCGGTACTCAGGAGATCGCGACGACCATGGCCTTCGTCCGCCTGGTCAAGGATCTGCTGCGGGACCCCGAGACCGGCAGGCGTTGGGTGCCGATCGTCCCGGACGAGGCGCGTACCTTCGGCATGGAGTCGCTCTTCCCCACCGCCGGGATCTACTCGCCGCGCGGCCAGACCTACGACCCGGTCGACCGCGACACGCTCCTGTACTACAAGGAGGCCAGCGACGGGCAGATCCTGAACGAGGGCATCACCGAGGCCGGCTCGATGGCCGACTTCACCGCCGCGGCCACGTCGTACGCCACCCACGGCGAGCCGATGATCCCCTTCTACATCTTCTATTCGATGTTCGGCTGGCAGCGGACGGCCGACCAGATGTGGGCGCTCGCCGACCAGCTCGGCCGCGGCTTCCTCATCGGCGCCACCGCCGGCCGTACGACGATGACCGGCGAGGGCCTGCAACACGCGGACGGCCACTCCCACCTCATCGCATCCACGAACCCCGCGGCGATCGCCTACGATCCGGCCTTCGCGTACGAGGTCGCCGTGATCGTCCGCGACGGTCTGCGCCGGATGTACGGGCCGGACGCCGAGGACGTCTTCTACTACCTGACGGTCTACAACGAGGCGAAGATCCAACCTCCCATGCCCTCGGGTGCGGACATCGAAGAGGGCATCCTCAAGGGCCTCTACCGGTTCCGGGAGGCCGACGCCCATCAGGTGGCGGCGGATGCCCCACGTCTGCAGCTCCTCGCCTCCGGCACCGCCATCCACTGGGCCCTGGAGGCCCAGCGGCTCCTCGCCAGCGACTGGGGCGTGGCGGCCGACGTGTGGTCCGCCACCTCCTGGAGCGAGCTGCGCCGCGACGCCCTCGAGTGCGACGCGGCACAGCTCGAGGGCGAGGACCGGATCCCGTACGTCACCCGGGCGCTGGACGGCGCGCCCGGCCCGGTGCTCGCCGTGAGCGACTGGATGCGGGCCGTCCCGGACCAGATCAGCCAGTGGGTGCCGCAGGACTGGCACTCGATCGGCACGGACGGCTTCGGCCTCTCCGACACCCGCGAGGCCGCCCGCCGCCACTTCGGCGTCGACCCGCAGTCGGTCGTGGTCGCTGCGCTCGCGGCCCTGGCCCGGCACGGCGAGGTCAAGCCGGAAACCGTTCAGGAGGCCCGCAAGCGCTACGGACCTTTGTAGGCCGGTGTTGGCCGCTGCATGAGCACGCATCGGCCACGGCGGCCACTTCGTCACCCAGTCGTTCCCTGGTCGTCATGCGGAAAGAGCTGGTGCTGCCATGCTGCCACTCTGGACGACGACATCCTGACGAAATGTGGGGCGCTCTATGGGCTACGGCGTCACGATGAAGGGCGGTCGGAGTACGTCGTTGCTCGGGGTCAGGGCGGTCATGAGGTGCGGTGAGCCGTCGGCCCGCAGCCCAGAGACGGGTGTCAGCCGGGCCGTGTCGGCGTCGAGTTCCACCAGTAGGACGTGCGCCTGCATCGCCCAGGCCTCGGTGTGGGCGGCGTCGAAGTCGTGCGGTAGCTGTTCGCGTAGCTTGCCCCCTGCTCCGGAGACCACGTATGTGCGGCCATGGGCGCGGGTGAGTTGGAAGTTGTGCTCGTGTCCGGAGAGCACGAGCCGGACGCCCCCTGCGGCGAAAAGCGGGTCGAGCACCTGGAGGATCTCCGGGTCGTTGCCGTGCTCGGGACCGGCGCAGTACGCCGGGTGGTGCGAGAACGGGATCCGCCACCGCGGCGCCTGACGCGCGAAGGTCTCCTCCAGCCACCGCAGGTGCTTGGCGTCCTCGAAGAAGCGGTGGACGTGCTCGTCCGGGGTCGCCAGGGAGGTGTCGATGCAGACGAACTCGACATCGGCGCCGTACCGGAACCGGTAGAACAGGCCAGGGCTGACCGAGGCGCGCGCGTCATCGTCACGGAACCGCTGGGCGGTGTGGAAGTTGTCCTCCATCTGGGCGCGGTCGTCGCTTCCCTCGGAGTCCGTCGTATCGTGGTTGCCGACCGCGGGGAACACCGGCACGCGGCTGATGACGTAGCGGTACGGCTGGTAGAAGCTGGAGTACCAGTCGTCGTCCTCCCCGCCGCTCTCGTTACCGATCCGGCCCTCCTCGCCGAGGTAGACGTTGTCGCCCAGGCTCAGGACCAGCCGAACCCCGCAGGCGGTGACGAGGTGTTCGAGCGCCTCGGCCACCCGGCGCTGGCGGCGGCTGGACTCGGAGTCCGCGCAGATGCCGACCCCGTAGTCGCCGATGGCGGCAAACGTCAGCCCGACGCGCGCCTCAGGATCGGGAGCCGTTCTCAGCCGCAGGTCGTAGCTGCGCCCGGCGGGCTTGAGGGAGTACCCGCCGGCGTCGTCCGGGGTCCAGTCCCACCGTTCGCCGGCGCCCCATTCCTCCCCGTCGATCAGCACCCGGTAGCGGTACTCAGTGTCCGGCTCCAACCCCTCGACCCACGCCCAGCAGCGCTGCGCGGTGGTCGCGCGGGCCACCACGGCACCCGCCATGTCTAGAACCTCGACCTGCGCCGCACCGTATGGCTCGGCTTCGGCGCCGATGCAGCCGCGGCGCCCGCCGGCCACCTCGGGCAGCCGCTCGTCGTCGACGATCCGCCAGCGGGTCCTGTCGCCGGTCGGCTCGAACCAGAACCCACCCCATGCGATCAGCGCCCGGTCGTGCGTAACGTCCACCAGGTGCAAGAACGGCTCGAGGTGAAGCCTCGGTTCATCCCGCCCGTTCACCTTGCAGAGCCTAACCCCGGCCGCCCAAGATCGTCCGGGAGCGCCGCTCCTACCTGGTCTGTGAGGCTCGGGCGGCCAGAGAAGGGGCCTACGCCGATGGCGAAGGCTGTTTGCCGCACGTCTGACAGCAAGTGCCATGTCGTGAGCTCAGGCGGCCAGCTCGACCGCGGTCGGCCGGGGTGCCCCGGCCGACCGGCAGTGGGGGCCAACCAGCGGGTCAGGCGGTCAGCGCGGTGGCGAGCCGGCGGGCCTCGGTCACCAGGCGGCTTCCGCCGCCGCGTGCCACCACGTCGGACAGCCCCGGCACCTCGATGCGTACCCCGGTCGCGCTGGCCATCTCGGCCGCCAGGGTGAGCAGGTCGGGCGTGCCGCGGGGCGGGGTCGGCGCGGTCAGCAGCGGCGGCAGCGCGGCGGCGA
>NZ_JAMOKF010000283.1 GCF_023656545.1 Micromonospora phytophila
CGCCGCCCACTTCGAGCGCACCCTGCGCCGCCGCGTCCGCGACCGCTGACCCGCGCCGGCCCCGCACCCTCGGCGGCGGGAGCGGGGCGGGACCGCGGAAGCGACCCGCGACGCACACGGCAGCTGGCGGCCACGTCCCGGTGTCTGCCGGGAGTGGCCGCCAGCTGCGGTGTGCGGTGACCGGTCGGTCAGTACCGCACCTGTTCGCGGGACTGCTGCGCCTGGTCCTTCACGTCCTGCGCGGCGGACTTCGAGTCGTCCTTGACGGCGTGCACGGCGTCCTGCGCGGTGGACTTCACCGACTCGGCGGCGTGCTGCGCCGGCTCGCGCAGCTCCTCCTTGATCTCGCTGGCGACCTCGCCCAGCTTCTCCTTCACCGCCCCGGAGTGCTCGGTGGCCTTCTCCCTGACCTGCGTCGCCACCTGCTGCTCGCGGCGGGTGGCCGGGATCAGCGACGAGGCGAGCCAGCCGACACCGAAGGCGATCAGGCCGGCGGCCAGCGGGTTCCCCTCGGACTTCTGGCGGATCACCTGCGGCGCACGCTGCGCGGCGTCGCTGACCGTCGAGGCGGCCGAGTGCGCCTTGTCGGTGACGGTGGAGGCCGCTGAGGAGGCACGATCGCCCACGCTGGAGGCGGCCGAGGAGGCGTGGTCGCCCACCGAGTGGGCGCCGTGCTTGGTGCTGTGGCCCAGGTCCGAAGCGGTTCCCATGACCTTTTCCCTCACATTCTGCAGTGCGTTGCGGGCCCGCTGCTTGCGGTCGTCGACGATGCGGCCGGGGCTGACCTTGTACGCCAGCGCGTCCACGTCGGAGCTCAGGCTGTTCCGGGTGGCTTCGATCTCCCGGCGGATCTGGTCGGGATCGGTGCTCATCGAGTGACCTCCTGCGGGTGGGGCTTGAGCGCGTCGGGGATCCGCTGCACGCTCTCGTTGGTCTTCTTGAGGCCGCGAACCTTGTCGGCGTTCTTCTTGGCCATGGAGTAGAGAACCGCGGCGATCGCGCCCCAGATGACGGCCACGATCAGCGCGGCCCAGCCGGCGTCCATCACGTTGGACAGCCCGGCCCAGAGCGCCAGCGAGAGGAACAGGGCCACCATGTAGCCGCCGAAGCCGGCGCCGCCGAAGAACCCGGCGGCCTTACCCGCCTTCTTGCCCTCCTCGCGGATCTCCGCCTTGGCCAGCTCCACCTCCTGCCGCATCAGGGTGGACAGGTCGGCGGTGACCTGGCGCATCAGCTCACCGACGGAGCTGCTCCGCACCTCGTCCGCGTCGTGCGGGTGGTATCCGGAGTCCAACCCGGACCCCTGCGTCGGCATGCTCATGCCGTCGCCTCCCTTCGGATGAGTCGTGCGCTCACGGACGGGTGGTGCCGCTGGACGGCACGCCCGGCAGCGGGTCGGTCTGGGTCACCGGCGGCAGCGGCTGGCCGGTGCCACCGGCCGGGTCGGCGTAGCTGGTGGTCGTCCGCGGGTCGGCGTACGCGCCCGGGGTCGGGTCGAGGTAGCCGCCCGGCGGCACGGCGTCCGGCACCGCGCGCGGGGCCGGCGGGGTCGGGATGACCGCGGTGCGATCCGGGTCGTAGCCGGCGCCCGAGTCGTACGCCCGCTGGCCGGTGCCGCCGAGGTTGTCGCCGGCGGAGATGTTCTTGGTCAGCCGGCCGGCGAGCACACCGAGCACGGCGGCGCCGACGAGGAAGGTGCCCGGGTTACGGCGGGCGTAGTCGCGCACCTCGGCGAGGATGTCGCCGGGCTCACGCTCCTCCAGCCAGCCGGCCACCCCGTGCACCCGGTCGGCGGCCTGGTGGGCGAGCTCGGTCACCGGGCCGGCGTTGCCGCCGTTCTGCGCCATGGAGCGCACCTCCTCGGCCAGCGACCGAAGGCTTCCGGCGGCGCGGCGCTGCTGCTCGCTGGTCCGGCCGGCGAGCTGGCTGCGGGCCTCGCCGTAGAGGTTGCGCGCCTGACGCGCCGCCTCGCGGCTGACCTCCTTGCCCTGCTCCTTGGCGGTCTCGGCGACCGCTCCGCCGGCCTGCTTGGCTTCCGAGCCGACCTGGCGGGCCTGGTCGCGGACGCCACCGCCGTTGGTCGACTCCTGCCCGTACGTGGAAGACGTGGGTGACAGATCGTAAGTCATGATTTCCCTTCCGCTCGGAAAGTCGTCGCGGTTGTGCTGGGGGGTACGCCGGCTGTTCCTGCCGCCGCGACCATTGACCTACCCTGCGTTGCCGCATCCATACCTGATTCGCGATTTCTCCTGCGCGTCCGCCCGACGCGACTACAAAATGGAGGATCGCCGGACGGTGTCGTCATCGTCGCGGACAGCGACGAATGAATCTCGCGTCCGGCGCCGCGGGCAGGGCGTTCCGCGGATCCACGGAGGTGACATCGATGGCACGGAACGCACGCGGCGGGCCGAAGGGTCCGACGCCCCGGGTGCAGCTCGCCGCCGTGGCCGCGGCCGGGGTCTTCCTCCTGCTCGGGGTGCTCGGCTTCATCCCGGGCATCACCACCGGCTACGACCAGTTGACGTTCGCCGGGCACCACTCGGAGGCGAAGCTGCTCGGCCTGTTCCAGGTGTCGATCCTGCACAACGCGCTGCACCTGGGCTTCGGCCTGGTCGGCCTGGTGATGGCACGCCGCGTCGCCGGGGCCCGGGTCTTCCTCGCCGGCGGCGGCGCGCTCTACCTCGGCCTCTGGCTGTACGGGCTGGCGATCGACCAGGAGAGCGGTGCCAACCTCATCCCGCTCAACGACGCCGCCAACTGGCTGCACCTGGCGCTCGGCTTCGGGATGCTGGTCTTCGGGCTGCTGCTCTCCAACCGGGTGGGCACCGGCACCGGCCCGGACACCCCCTTCGACCGTCCCTGAACCCGCGCCGCGTGGTGTTTGCCCGGCTCCCGACCAGGGCAACGGAGAGTCACCGGCTCACCGACGAGGAGGTCGCCAATGCCCCGCTGGCTGCGGAACAACGCGCTGAGCATCGCCATGTTCGGCGCGTTCCTCGTCTTCCTGCTGCTGCAGAGCGTGTTCGGCTGGCACGCCCACAACGAGGAGCTGACCGAGTTCGGCGCCGCGCCGATCGACTGGCCGGCGTACCTGCGCAGCGGGCACTTCGTCGAGTCGGTCTTCGAGAACTGGGAGTCGGAGTTCCTCCAGATGGGCGGCTACGTCCTGCTCACCGCGTACCTGGTGCAGCGGGGGTCGGCGGAGTCGAAGCCGGTGGAGCAGACCGACCGGCCCGCCGACGACGAGCGGCGGGCCACCCCCGACTCCCCCTGGCCGGTACGCGTCGGCGGGCTGCCGCTGATCATCTACCGGAACAGCCTCTCCATCGCCCTGCTGCTGATCTTCGCCGGCTCGTTCGTCGGGCACCTGCTGGGCGGGACCGCCCAGTACAACGAGGAGCAGGCGTTGCAGAGCGGCGCCCCGCCGATCAGCGTCGGTCAGTTCCTCGGCACCAGCGAGTTCTGGTTCCAGTCGATGCAGAACTGGCAGAGCGAGTTCCTCGCGGTCGGCACGCTGATCGTGCTGAGCATCGTCCTGCGTCAGCACGCCTCGCCCGAGTCGAAGCCGGTCACCGTCGCGCACGCGCACACCGGCGACTGACCCGCCGGCACGGCGCGCGGCGCGATCGCCCGCCGGCGCGGCGCGACCGCCGTCAGGCCGGCACCGGCAGCCGCTTGGCGAAGCAGACGCTGTACGGGTTGTCGACGTACTCGCCGTAGACCGGGATCGGTTCGTACCCGCAGGAGGTGTAGAGCCCGATCGCGGCCGGCAGGTACGTCCCGGTCTCCAGGCAGACCCGCCGGTGGCCGTGCTGGAACGCCAGCTCCTCCAAGGCGGTGAGCAACTGCCGGGCGATGCCCCGGCCCCGGTACGCCGGCCGCACGTACATCCGCTTGATCTCCCCGGCGCCGTCGTCGAGGGCCTGGACACCACCGCAGGCGACCGCCCGGCCGTCGACCACCACCGCGAGGTACCGGATGTCGTCGTGGGTGATCGTCACCTGGCCGTCGAGCCCGCCGTCGGCCTCCCGCAGCTCACGCTGCTGGGCGACCACCAGGGCGGCGATCTCGGGATCGGTGGCGGGACGCGTCTCGATCAGCATCCCGCCACGCTAAGCGGATCGCGTTTCGCGCAGGTTTCCGGCAGCTGACCCGGTCACGGAGCGCGACGAGCTAGTCGTCGTCGGGAAGATCGTCGTCGTCGGGAACGTCGTCCGAGACGTCGGCGTCGGTGCCCTCGACCTCGTCCTCGGGGCGCCGCCGGCGGGCCTTGCGGGCCGCCAGCCGCTCGGCCGCCGAGGCCCGGGTCGACCTCTCCTCCAGCCGGATGTCGGTGCCCCGGTTGCCGGGGACGAAGTCGGCGCCGGCGTAGAGGGTGGGCTGCCAGTCGAACTCCCGCGCCCCGATCCGGACCAGGTCGCCCGGCTTGGCACCGGCCTTGGCCAGCTTCTCCTCGACACCCAACCGGGCCAGCCGGTCGGCGAGGAAGCCGATCGCCTCGTCGTTCTCGAAGTTGGTCTGCTTCACCCACCGCTCCGGGCGGATACCGCGGACGGTGAACGAACCGTCCTCCTCCGCCTCGATGGTGAAGCCCGTGTCGTCGACCGCCATCGGGCGGATCACGATCCGGGTCGGCTCGGCCGGCGGCGCCGCCTTGCGCGACTGCTCCACCACCTCCGCCATGGCGTACATGAGTTCCTTCAGGCCTTCCCGGGTGGCGGCGGAGACCTCGAAGACCTGGAAGCCGCGCGCCGTCAGGTCGGGGCGGACGATCTCGGCCAGGTCCCGGCCGTCGGGGACGTCGACCTTGTTCAGCGCGACCAGCCGGGGCCGGTCGGCCAGGCCGCCGTACGCGCTCAGCTCGGCCTCGATGGTGTCGATGTCGGCCACCGGGTCCCGGCCGGGCTCCAGGGTCGCGGTGTCGATCACGTGGACCAGCACCTTGCAGCGCTCGATGTGCCGGAGGAACTCCAGGCCGAGCCCCTTGCCGGTTGCCGCGCCGGGGATCAGGCCGGGCACGTCGGCCACGGTGAAGGTGTGGTTGTCCACCCGGACCACGCCCAGGTTGGGCACCAGGGTGGTGAACGGGTAGTCGGCGATCTTCGGCTTGGCGGCGGAGATCACCGAGATCAGTGAGGACTTGCCCGCCGACGGGAAGCCCACCAGGCCGACGTCGGCGACGCTCTTGAGCTCCAGCACGACGTCGAGCTGGTCACCGGGCTCACCCAGCTCGGCGAAGCCGGGCGCCTTGCGGCGGGCGTTGGCCAGCGAGGCGTTGCCCCGGCCTCCGCGCCCGCCCCTGGCCACCTCGAAGGTCGTGCCGGCGCCGACCATGTCGGCCAGCACGGTGCCGTCGAGGGTCTGCACCACCGTGCCGTTGGGCACCTTGAGCACCAGGTCCCCGCCGTTCGCGCCGTCCCGGTTCGAGCCGGCGCCGCCCTTGCCGTTCGCGGCCTTGACGTGCGGACGGAAGTGGAAGTCGAGCAGCGTGGTGACCTGCGGGTCGACCACCAGGGACACGCTGCCGCCGTGCCCGCCGTTGCCGCCGTCGGGACCGCCGAAGGGCTTGAACTTCTCCCGGAGGATCGAGGCACAGCCGTGCCCGCCATCGCCGGCCTGCAGGTGCAGGACGACCCGGTCAACGAACGTCGCCACGACGTCATCCTTCCAGCGAGGCACGGCCCCGCGCGAGAAAAAGCGAAGCGGGCCGGGACCTGGAGTCCGCGGCCCGCTTCGCCGGAAACTACTGCTGCGCCTGAACGATGCTGACGGTCTTGCGACCGCGCTTGGTGCCGAACTGGACCGCACCGGCGGCCAGCGCGAAGAGCGTGTCGTCTCCGCCGCGGCCGACCAGGTCACCGGGGTGGAACTTGGTGCCACGCTGACGGATGAGGATCTCACCCGCGCTGACGACCTGACCACCGAAGCGCTTCACGCCGAGTCGCTGGGCCGCGGAGTCACGGCCGTTGCGCGAGCTGGACGCACCCTTTTTGTGAGCCATCTGAGAACGACCTACTTCCCGCTGGAGATGCCGGTCACCTTGACCTGGGTCAGCGGCTGGCGGTGACCCTGGCGCTTGTGGTAGCCGGTCTTGTTCTTGAACTTGTGGATCTTGATCTTCGGGCCCTTGGTGTGCGCGGCGATCTCGCCGGACACCGCGACCTTGGCAAGCTTCGCCGCGTCGGTCACCAGGTCGTCACCGTCGACGAGGAGCACCGCGGTGAGCTTCACCGCGTCACCGGGGGCACCGGTGAGCTTCTCGACCTCGATCACGTCGCCCTCGGCGACCTTGTACTGCTTGCCGCCGGTCTTGACGATCGCGTACATCGGAGGCGGACTCCCTGTCGTTGAGGCTGCTGGCGGTAGTTCCCGCGGCGGCTCGCCGGGTAGCAGAGGCGCGGCGGCGCGGGCACGCGGGAACTCGGCACACCAAAGTGCGCCGCAGGCAAGCGTACGCCATGGCAGGCTGGACACCCAAACCGGGCCCGCCGGTCACCCCCGCGCCGGCCGGCGCGGGCACCGGTTGCGCCCGGTCCACGCCCATGTCCGCCAGCTCGTCCGGTTCGCCGGGCGAAGGCCGCCTCAGCGGACGCAGAGCTGGTCGAGGCGCTGCTGGAGCCGGTCCAGCTCGGTCTCGTCGATCGAGTCGACGTCCGTGCCCATCGCGTCGACCTCGGTGGCGAGGTCGGTGAGGAGGGTCTTGAGCTGCGCGTCGTCGGCCCGGGCCGACTGCTGCCGCAGGGCGGTCCGCCAGCCGGCCAGCGCCGCCTCGGCGCGCTCACGGGCGGCCTGGGCGGCCGTGCCGTCGTTCGCCCCGACCGCGGCCATCATCCTGCCCAGTTCCTCGACGTACGTCCGGACGGCGGTGCCGCTGGCCTGCTGGGCGGCGGCGCAGACCTCGGGGGCGTTGCCGCCGGCCGCCCCGCTGCCCGCTCCCGGTCCGGCGCTCGTCGGCGGCGCGCCAACCGAACCACCGGAGGGCGTGGTGCCGGTGGTGGCCGGCGCCGTCTCCGGCCGCCCGGCCGAGCACCCGGCGACGGCGAGCAGGACGGTGGTGACCGCGGTGACGGCGAGCAGACGGCGCATCGTTCTTCTCCTGACCCGGGGCCGGTCGTGATCGGGGGTCGACCATACGACAGGGCCCCTCCCGCCGGACATTGCCGGGGAAGAGGCCCTGCCAAACTCCGTGCAGGTCAGCCCGTCACGGCCGGGTACGCCGCCGCGCGCCGCCCCGGCGGGACCGGCGCCGGCCGGTGCCGCCCTCGGCCTCG
>NZ_JAMOKF010000284.1 GCF_023656545.1 Micromonospora phytophila
GGGGAGGGCTACGAGTGCCTGCTCACCGCCGACTACAGCCAGATCGAGATGCGGATCATGGCGCACCGTCGGCAGCGACGCGCTCGGCCCGGCCCCGGCCACCTGCCCCGGCGACCGCTGACCGCGCCGGCCGGCGGCACGACCTCGCCGGTCCGCCTCCCGCCAGGCACCGGAGAGCAGCCGTCCACGCCACAGTTCTTCCGCCGCCCGACGGTCGGTTCCCGGCACCCGGCTACCCTCGCGGGGAGGCACACGTCGCGTTGGTCGAGCGGAGGGAGGTCGCGTGGCCCGCAGTCGCAGGGTGACGATCAGCACCGACGCTCACGGTCACACCGCCGGTTGGGCGGAGACCGACCTGGCGTCCGTGGCTCCCCCGGAGCCCGATCCCACCGCGGCGGCCTTCTTCGACGTGGACAACACGATGATGCAGGGCGCGTCGATCTACTGGTTCGCCCGCGGACTCGCCGCCCGCAACTACTTCACCACCTCCGACCTGGCCCGCTTCGCCTGGCAGCAGCTGCGGTTCCGGCTGCTCGCCACCGAGCACGCCGGCGACATGTCACAGGCCAAGGAGGCCGCCCTCGCCTTCATCGAGGGCTGGCGGGTCAGCGACGTGGAACGCCTCGCCGAGGAGATCTTCGACGAGTTGATGGCACCCCGGATCTGGGGCGGCACCCGCCGGCTTGCGCAGCGCCACCTCGACACCGGCGAGCGGGTCTGGCTGGTCAGCGCCGCCCCGGTGGAGATCGGCCGGGTGATCGCCGCCCGGCTGGGCCTCACCGGCGCCATCGGCACGGTCGCCGAGATCGTCGACGGCGCGTACACCGGGCGGCTGGTCGGGGACCTGATGCACGGGCCGGCCAAGGCCGAGGCGGTCACCCAGCTCGCCACCGTCGAGGGACTGGACCTGACCCGGTGCGCGGCCTACAGCGACTCCGCCAACGACCTGCCGATGCTCTCCACGGTCGGGCGGGCCGTCGCGGTCAACCCGGACGGCACCCTGCTGCGGCAGGCCCGCCAGCTCGGCTGGGAGGTCCGGGACTTCCGCACCGGCCGGCGGGCGGCCAAGATCGCCGTACCCTCCACGGCGGCGGCCGGCCTGGTCGCCGGGGCAGTGACCGCCGGGATGGCGCTGCACCGCCGCCGTCGCGCCGACTGACTCCACCCGCCCGCCGGCCGGCACGTCGGGGAAGGTGCCGCTGCCGGCGCCCGGGAGGCGACATCTCCCCGCGAAAGCGCGCGGATCTCCGGGAAGTGCGGGGCGGAACGACCGTCGTCGCGTTCACCGGCGCCGGCGCGACCGTCGGCGGCAGGGCACGGGGCCGGTCAGGGGCCGAACGGGTCCGGGCGGCGTTCCAGCAGCTTGTGCAGGGTCTGCTGGATGGTCTCCCGCACCTGGTCGGCGAGGTTGAACACCACCAGCGGATCGTCGGCGGAGTCGGTGAGGTGCGCGGTGGGGATCGGCGGGCAGAACTCGATCAGCCACTTGCTCGGCAGCGGCACCATGCCCAGCGGCCCCAGCCAGGGAAAGGTCGGCGTGACCGGGAAGTAGGGCAGCTTGAGCAGCCGCGCCAGGGGCTTGATGTCGGCGAGCATCGGATAGGTCTCCTCGCCGCCGACGATGGCGACCGGCACGATCGGGGTGCCGGTGCGCAGCGCCGCCGAGACGAACCCGCCCCGGCCGAAGCGTTGCAGCTTGTAGCGCTCGGAGTAGAGCTTGCCGATGCCCTTGAAGCCCTCCGGGAAGACGCCGACCAGCTCACCGTTGCCGAGCAGCCGCTCGGCGTCCGGGTTGCAGGCGACCGTGCCGCCGGTCTTGCGGGCGATCTCGGAGACCACCGGCATCCGGAAGACCAGGTCCGCGCCGAGCAGCCGCAGGTAGCGGCGGGCCGGGTGCTGGTCGTGCAGGGCGGCCGAGAGGATCAGCGCGTCCAGCGCCACCGTGCCCGAGTGGTTGCCCACCACCAGGCCGGCACCGTCGGCGGGTACGTGCTCCAGGCCGGTGACCTCGGTGCGGAACCAGTCCCGGTAGAGCAGCCGCAGCAGCGGGTGGAAGACCGACTCGGTGATCTGCGGGTCGAAGCCGAACTCGTCCACCTCGTAGTCGCCGGAGAGCCGCCGGCGCAGGAACGCCAGGCCGCCGGCGACCTTTCGGTCCCAGTGGTCGCCCGGCCGGTCCGGCACCGCCGGCCCGTCGGGCACCGGCGCCCGCCCGGCCCCGCGCGGCGTCACCCCGGTCACCGTGGCGTTCGGCACGTCGGCGCCCACCGGCTCGTCCGTCGCGGCCGTGTCGGGCTCGTCGGCGGTCGCGGCGGGGCGGTGTCCGTTGGTCCGCGCCGGCCCCGCCCCCGGCGAGGCGACGCTCAGCGGTACGTCGTACCGGCGGTCGCGCTGCTCCTCGGGACCCGTCACGACCGCTCCCGCACGGCTGCCCGGACCTGCCGGATGCCCTCCAGGACGAGCTGCTCGGCGATCGCCAACTGGTTCCGGCTCACCACCACCCCGCCGTGGTGGGCGTGGATGAAGTCCTCGAACGCGGCGGCGGTGGAGCGGGGCGTGAAGCCGTACTCCTGCTCCAGCCGGGTGGTGTCGACGACCCGGCCGTGCACGAAGAGGTCGACCTGATCCAGGCCGTAGCGGCCGAAGCCGAGGTTTCGGGCGAGCGCGGCGGCCCCGGAGAGGCCGGGCTCCAGCACCGGCACGGCGACCCGGCCGGCCCGCCGGATCGCCTGGGACAGCGCCAGCACGCCGGGGCCGGCGACGTTGTAGGTGCCGGGGTGGTCCTCGACGATCGACCGGTGCAGCACCTCCAGCGCGTCGTCGAAGTGCAGGAACTGCAACCGGGGATCGCGGCCGAACACGGTGGGCACCAGCGGCTGGGAGAAGTAGCGGGTGAGGGTGGTGTCGGCGGTCGAGCCGATGAACGGCGCGAAGCGCAGCACGGTGGCGGTGACGTCCGGCCGGCGGCGACGGAACCCGCGGACGTAGCCCTCGATGTCGAGGATGTCACGGGCGAACCCGCCGCGCGGCACCTCGCGCGGCTCGGTCTCCTCGGTGAAGACGGCCGGGTCCCGGAACGACGCGCCGTACGCGGCGGTCGAGGAGCGGACCACGAGCTTGCGCAGCCGCGGCGCCCGCTGGCAGGCGGCGAGCAGCTGCATCGTGCCGATGACGTTCTGGTCCTTCATCGCCGACCGGCCGCCGTGCTGCGGGTCCGGGGAGCTGACCAGGGCGAGGTGGACCACGGCGTCGACGTCGAGGTCGGCGAGGAGGCCGCCGAGCGAGCCGACGTCGACCCGGACCCGCTCGACCCGGTCGAGCAGGTCGGTGAACTCGGCGCCCGGGTCCGGGGGGTCCACGCCGATGACCCGTTCGATCCGCGGATCGGCGGCGAGCCGGGCGGCGACGTGTGCGCCGAGGTAACGACTGACCCCGGTGACGACGACGACCCCCGGTGCACCTGGGGTGCCACCGGGGGTCATGTGTCGCACCTCCCTCGGCAGGCCGGATCGAGCCGGGACATCCACGGCCTGATCACCTGAGCCTCCGAGGGTCGACAGTTGGCAAGTGACGACGGGTGCCGGGCCGCAGCCCGGCCCCGGTCACTTGCCGAGACGGCGACGCTGGACGCGGGTCTTGCGCAGCAGCTTGCGGTGCTTCTTCTTAGCCATGCGCTTGCGGCGCTTCTTGACCACCGAGCCCATACGACAGCCTTTCGATGCAACGTGCGGGGCGGACCGGATGACACCACCCTCGGGCGGCGCCGGCGATCCTTGCGGACAACGGACCGGGCCAGCGGGGTAAGCGGCGGGGCGCACCTGCGGTCACGGTCGGGGTCCAGGGTAGCCGGAGAGCGTCAGCAGGACCAACGCGCCCCCGTCGATGCCCGTTACGTCGCACTCGGCGGGCCACCCGGGGGTGGCTCAGGCGGTTTCCTGAAAGGCGCCCCGCAGGTACTCGTGCACGGCGTGCTCGGGCACCCGGAAGGACCGGCCGACCCGGACCGCGGTGAGGTCACCGCTGTGCACCAGGCGGTAGACCGTCATCTTCGACACCCGCATGACCGTCGCCACCTCGGCGACGGTCAGGAACTTGACCTCCGACAGCCGACCGTCGGACTGCGACCCGGCCATGGCTCACCGACCCATCCCATGCCCGGCGCGTGCCACCGGACGGGATCCTCCCCGGCCGGACCGGCTACGCGCGTGTTACCAGTACCGTAGCGGGGCCGCTGTGACCGGCGCGATCCCTTCTTGCAACTGAACCCGAAATCGCCAACACGCAGGGCCGGCGGTCGGTGCCGCTATCCGACCTGGCGCGCCGGCCGTCCGCTTCGCCGCCCTCGCGGTCACTCCGCCCGCAGCGCGACCACCGGGTCGAGCCGGCCGGCCCGCTGCGCGGGAACCACCCCGAAGACGATCCCGACCGCGGCCGAGACCCCGAACGCGAGCGCCAGCGACCACCAGGTGATCGCCGCCGGGATCGGCGAGACCGCGTCCACCAGCAGGGCCGTGCCGACGCCCAGCGCCATCCCGGTCAGCCCGCCGATGGAGGTGAGCAGCACCGCCTCCAGCAGGAACTGCACGCCGATGTCCCGGGGCCGGGCGCCGACCGCCTTGCGCAGGCCGATCTCGCGGGTCCGCTCGCGCACCGACACGAGCATGATGTTGGAGACGCCGACGCCGCCGACCAGCAGGGAGATCCCCGCGATCGCGGCCAGCACGCCGGTGAGGATCCCCAGGATGTCCCCGAGCACGCCGAGGATCTGCTCCTGGGTGACCGCGCTGAACTCGGTGCCCGGGTGCCGGCGGGTCAGTTCGGCCACGATCCGGTCGCCCAGCTCGTCGATCCGCTCCCGGTCCGGCGCCTTCACCGCGATCCCGTCGATCCGCTGGGTGCCGTAGAGCCGCTGCGCGGCGGTCACCGGGACGTGCACCTCGTCGTCCCGGTCCACGCCGAGGCTCTGGCCGAGCGGGGCGAAGACGCCGATCACCCGGAACCGCACCCCGGCGACGGTGACCTGCTGACCGACCGGGTCCCGGTCGGGGAAGAGCGCGCGTGCCACCGAGGCGCCGAGTACCGCCACCCGGCGGCTGGTGTCCACGTCGGAGCCGGTCAGGTAGCGCCCCCGGGCCAGCTCGCGGGTGAACACCGACGGGGTGGTCTCCAGCACCCCCTGCACGGTGCTGAAGTCGGCCCGGGCGCCGGCCCGTACGGTGGCGCCGGAGGTGACCGTGACGGCGACCCGGTCGGGGTCACCGACGACCCGGGAGACCGCGTCCACGTCGTCCAGGGTCAGCGGCGAGACCGCCGGGGCGGCGCCCACGTCCAGCCGGCCGGGAACCACCAGCAGCAGGTTGGAGCCGAGCCCCTCGACCTGCTGCTCGACCTTCTGCTTGGTGCCGGTGCCGATGGACACCAGGATCACCACCGAGGCGACCCCGATGATCACCCCGAGCATGGTCAGCGCGCTGCGCAGCCGGTTGGCCCGGAGCGCGTCCAGCGCCACCCGCCAGGCCTCCGCCACCCTCACGGGCGGACCCCGCCCCGGTCGGCGTCGCCGTCGGCCGGACCGGCCGCCCGGACGGTGTGGACATCGGCGTCGGCGTCCGCGGTAGTGGCCGCCCGCTTGGCGTCGGCGTCCGCGTCGACGTCCCCGGGAGTGGTCGCCCGGTTGGCCTCGGCGTCGGCGAAAGTGCCCGGGCGCGGGTCGCGCCCCGCCTGCCCGGCGTCGGGCCCGGACGGGGAACCCGGGTGCGGAAGGCGCCCGGTGGCTCCGGCGGCGCCGCCGGAGCCACCGGGCGGGTGCCCCGGGCCGCTTCCGGACGCGGACCGGGGCTCCGCGCTGGGAGCGGGCACCAGTGTGTCAGGTCGCCCGGCGTCGCCGGACAGCGGTCGATCATGAGGCTGGCGGGCGGCGCCCGCGTCCCCGGCGGCGCTGTCGGAAACCACCACGCCGTCGCGCATCGCGATCCGCCGGCGGGCCCGGGCGGCCACCTCGTGATCGTGGGTGACCATCACCAGGGCCACCCCCGACTCGGTGTTGAGGCGTTCCAGCAGCTCCAGCACCGCCGCGCCGGTCACGCTGTCCAGGTTGCCCGTCGGCTCGTCGGCGAGCAGCACCGTCGGGTCCGTGACCAGCGCCCGGGCGATCGCCACCCGCTGCTGCTCGCCGCCGGAGAGCTGGTTGGGCCGATGGTCCAACCGGTGCCCGAGGCCCACCCGGCCGAGCATCGCGGCCGCCCGCTCGCGCCGCTGCCGGGCGCCGACGCCCCGGTAGACCAGGGGAAGCGCCACGTTGTCCACCGCGGAGGTACGCGGCAGCAGGTGGAACGCCTGGAAGACGAAGCCGATGGTCTCGTTGCGCAACGCGGCCAGCTCCGGGGCGGAGAGCCTCGCCACCTCCCGGCCGCCGATCACCAGCCGGCCCCCGGTCGGCCGGTCCAGCCCGCCGAGCAGGTGCATCAGGGTGGACTTGCCGGAACCGGAGGGCCCGACCAGCGCCACGTAGTCCCCCGGCGCGACGGTCAGCGACACCCCGCGCAGGGCGGGCACGGAGACCCCGTCGAGTTCGTACGTGCGGGACACGTCGACCGCCTCGATCGCCGCCGGCGACCCGGTCACCGGGCCGCTCCGGGCTCCCGTGGGCGGCAGGTCACCGCAGTTCCTGGCCGTCGCGGACCTGGTCGGCCCCGCGTACCACCACCCGGTCGCCGGCCTGCACGCCGCTGACGATCTGCACCAGGTCTTGGCCCTGCACGCCGACGCTGACCGGGACCCGCTCGGCCCTGCCCTCCCGGACCACCCAGACCGCGTCCCGCCCGTCGGCGGAGAAGACGGCCGAGGCGGGCACGGTCACCGCGTCGGCGGCCTCGCGGACCCGCAACCGCACCACGGCGTTCATGCCGGGACGCGGCGTGGGCGCCGGCTCCGCCTCACCGAGCCGGCCCGCGCCGAGCGAGAGCCGTACCCGGTAGCTGACCCCGCCCCGCGCCGAGGTGCTGGGCAGCACGTCCACCGAACGCACCGTCGCCTCGTACGTCGCCCCGGTCACCGCGTCCAACTCGACGGCGGCGGTGAGGCCCACCTTCACCAGCAGCACGTCGGTCTCGTCGACCTCGGCGAGCAGTCCCAGCTCGCCGGTGTCCACGATGGTCAGCACGGGAGTCCCGGCGGTGACCCGGCCACCGACCGGCACCGCGACGTCCACCCCGGGCGGCGGGCCGGCCGGCGCGGGGCCGAGCGCCGACGGGTCCA
>NZ_JAMOKF010000285.1 GCF_023656545.1 Micromonospora phytophila
GGTCGCGTGCCGCAGCCGGCGTAGCCGGGCACGCGCGGGCGCGTCACGACGGGGGCCGGGGTGCCGGCGGCAACCGCCGCCCGGCACCCCGGGGTGTCACGACCCGCCCCCGGCGCCGCCCACGGCGTTCACCGCGGTCGAGGAAGATTCCCCGGCACTCCCCGCACTGGTCGATGACGACGCCGCTGCGTCGGATGCCGCCGCCAGCGCCCAGGTCGACGACACGGGCGACGCCCACCCCGACGCGGGCACTGCCGCCGGTCGAGCGCCCAGCGGACCGTCCCACTGGTCGAGCGGTGGCGGTCGAGTGCCCAGGGGTGGCCGCGGCACGGCGATCGCCCGTCGGGCGCTCGGGCCCGGGGGGCGGAAGGTGCTCGGCTAGGCTGGCCGGCCGGAGGTGGTGGCGGGTGCGGCAGGTGACGCCGGTGGCGACCGCGGCGGGACTGGTCGCCGGATACGCCTTGGACTCGCTCCTCGGTGACCCGCGCCGTTGGCACCCGGTGGCCGGCTTCGGCCGGGCCGCGGGAGCCCTGGAGCAGCGGATCTACCGCCCGGACCGGACGGCCGGCGCGGCGTTCACCGCGCTCGCCGTCGGTGCGCCGGTGCTGCTCGGGGTGGCCGCCACGCTGGCCACCCGACACCGGCCGGTCGCCCGGGCCGTGCTGGTGGCCGCCGGCACCTGGACGGTGCTGGGCGGGCGCACCCTGCGGCACGAGGCGACGGTGATGGGTGCTGCGCTGCGCGACGGTGATCTGCCCGCCGCCCGGCAGCGGCTCGGCCACCTCTGCGGCCGGGACCCGTCGGCGCTGGACGAGCCCGAGCTGGCCCGGGCCACCGTCGAGTCGGTCGCCGAGAACACCTCCGACGCCGTCGTCGCCCCGCTGCTCTGGGGCGCGGTCGCTGGCCTGCCCGGGCTGCTCGGCTACCGGGCGGCGAACACCCTCGACGCCATGGTGGGCCACCGCTCGCCCCGCTACGCCCGCTTCGGCACCCCGGCCGCCCGCCTCGACGACCTGTTCAACCTGGCACCCGCGCGGCTGACCGGGCTGCTCACCGTCGCCGTCGCGCCGACCGTCCAGGGCGACCGGCAGCGCGCCTGGCACGTGTGGCGGCGGGACCGCAACGACCACCCCAGCCCGAACGCCGGGCAGTGCGAGTCGGCGATGGCGGGCGCCCTCGGCGTACGGCTGGGCGGGCGCAACGTCTACTTCGGGCGCTCCGAGGTGCGCCCGTTCCTCGGCGACGGCCCCCGGCCGGAGGGCCGGCACCTGAAGCGGGCCGCCCGGATCTCCGGGGCGGTCGGGTTGGCCGCGCTCGGGGTGGCCGCCGCGTACCCGCTGAGCGTGGGCCGGCTGGTGAACGCCGTCGGGCGGCGCGGCCTGGCGGCGGTTCTCGGCTCCGCTCGCGGCGCGCACCCGGCCGCCGGGTGGCGTGCCGTCGCGGCCGGCCGGCGGGGGAGCGGGCGGTGAGCGGCGGGCTGCTGGTGGCCGGCACCACCTCCGACGCGGGCAAGAGCGTGCTCACCGCCGGCGTGTGCCGCTGGCTGCACCGGCGCGGCGTGAAGGTGGCGCCGTTCAAGGCGCAGAACATGTCCAACAACTCGGCGGTGGTGGTCGGCCCCGACGGCCGGGGCGGCGAGATCGGCCGGGCGCAGGCGATGCAGGCGGCTGCCTGCGGGCTCGCCCCCGACCTGCGGTTCAACCCGGTGCTGCTCAAGCCGGGCAGCGACCTGGCCAGTCAGGTGGTGCTGCTGGGCGAGGCGGTCGACACGGTCACCGCCGGCAACTTCCGCCAGCTGCGGCCCCGGCTCGCCGAGACCGCGTACGCGGCCCTGGCGGAGTTGCGCAGCGCGTACGACGTGGTGATTTGCGAGGGAGCGGGCAGCCCGGCGGAGATCAACCTGCGGGCCGGCGACTACGTCAACATGGGGCTGGCCCGGCACGCCGGCCTCCCCACGATCGTGGTGGGCGACATCGATCGGGGCGGCATCTTCGCCTCGATGTTCGGCACCCTCGCCCTGCTCGACCCGGCGGACCAGGCGTTGATCGCCGGCTTCGTGATCAACAAGTTCCGGGGCGACCGGGGGCTGCTCCAGCCGGGGCTGGACATGCTGCACTCGGTCACCGGGCGTCCGACGCTCGGGGTGCTGCCCTGGGCGCTGGACCTCTGGCTCGACGCGGAGGACTCGCTCGCCTACGGGCGGGTGCTCGGCCGCCCGGCCGCCCCGCACGGCACCGAATGGCTGGACGTGGCCGTGGTCCGGCTGCCCCGGATCAGCAACGCCACCGACGTCGAGGCGCTCGCCACCGAGCCGGGCGTCCGGGTGCGGCTGACCGTCGAGCCGGCCGAACTGGCCGCCGCGGACCTGGTCGTGCTCCCCGGCTCGAAGTCGACCGTGGCGGACCTCGCCTGGTTGCGGGAGACCGGCCTGGCCGACGCCGTGCTGGCGCACGTGGCGGCGGGCAAGCCGCTGCTCGGCATCTGCGGCGGCTTCCAGATGCTGGCCCGGGCGATCCACGACCCGGTCGAGAGCCGGCGGGGCAGCGTGCCCGGGCTCGGCCTACTGCCGATGGAGATCACCTTCGACCCGCGCAAGACCGTCCGGCAGTCGACCGGCCACGTCGCCGGCGACCTGCCGGTCCGCGGCTACGAGATCCACCACGGGTACGTCTCGACCGCCGATGCGGCGCTGACCCCGCTGCTGACCTGCGCGGACGGCAGCGGCGAGGGCGCGGTGGCCGGCGCCGTGCACGGCACCCACTGGCACGGCGCCTTCGAGTCCGACGGGTTCCGCCGCCGGTTCCTGACCGAGGTGGCCCGGCTGGCCGGCCGGCCCGGTTTCCGGGTGGCCCCGGACACCGCCTTCGCCGCCGTCCGCGAGCGTTCCCTGGACCTCCTCGGCGACCTGGTCGAGGAGCACCTGGACACCGACGCGCTGTGGCGCCTCATCGAGTCCGGCCCGCCCGCCGGTCTCCCCTTCATCCCGCCCGGCGCCCCGCCCGCCGCCCGCTGAACTCCGGCGCAGCGCCAGGCGGGTGATCGACACCGGGCCGGCGAGGTGGCGGCGTCGAGGACGCCCGGCCCCGCGTCGCCGCGTCAGTAGCGGATGTCGGCGGGGCGGTCGGACATCGGCAGCCCCACCTCGCGCCACGCCTGCACGCCGCCGATCATGTCGGTCGCCTTGTGCAGCCCCAGCGCCCGCAGGCTCGCCACCGCCAGGCTGGAGCTGTAGCCCTCCCGGCACACCACCACGATCTCCAGGTCGTACCCGGTGGCCTCGGGGATCCGCCAGGCGCTGGCCGGGTCCAGCCGCCACTCCAGCACGGTCCGGTCGATGACGATCGCCCCCGGGAGGTCGCCCTGCTCCCGGCGCTGCGCGTCGGTGCGGGTGTCGATCAGCAACGCCCCGGCGCGGACCGCCTCGACGGTCTGGGGCGGGGTCAGCCGGCGTACCCCGGCGCGGGCCTGTTCCAGGAGGGCGTCGACGCCCGGACTCATCACGCTGTGGGACACCAGCAGATCATCCCGCCGCAGCGGGGGGTCCGCCCGTCGAACGGCCCGCCCGCCACCGGCCGGCCCCGCGATTCCCCCGAACGAGCAGTCAGTCCCGCCCGGACCGGGCGGTGAGGGCGGCCGCGGTCACCCGGGCGAACCCCGCCGGGTTGTCCAGCATGACGTCGTGGCCGGCGGCCGGCACGGTCACCACGCTCACCCCGGCGTCGGTGAGCCCGTCCGGGTCGCGGACCGGGGAGCCCTGCTCGCCCTGGATGAAGGTCCGGGGAATCGGCAGGCGCACCAGCATGTGCCGCATGGTGGGTCGGGTCGCCGCGACCAGGTGCACCGCGCTGCGGTGCAGGCCGACCGGATCGGCGAGCCGCATGGTGGCGGCCCAGCGCGGTCCGACCCGGTCGAGCGTCTCGGCGAGACCGCCGGCGAGGAACTCGGACTCGGTGTACGCGTCGATGCCGCTGCCGCCGGCCTTCGGCGCCGGGCTCCGTTCGAGGTTCGCCTCCACCAGCACGAGTCGGCCGACCAGGTCCGGCCGGCGGTGGGCGAGCACGATCGCCACCGCCCCGCCCATGCTGTGCCCCACCACGTCCGCCCGCCGGACGCCGGCGCGGTCCAGCGCCGTCGCCAGGGCGGCGGCGTGGTCCTCCAGCGTGTAGTCGAGATCCGCCGGCCGGTCGCTCAGCCCGTGGCCGAGCAGGTCGACGAAGAGCGACCGGTGACCGGCCAGCTCGGGGCGGGTGGCCGCGGGCACGAAGTACGCCGCGGAGGCGGCCCCCAACCCGTGCAGGTACACCCGGGCCGGCTCGCCGCCGGCCACCTCCACCCACCGCAGTCGGGCCCCGTCCGGGCCCACCGTCGCGTCACGCATCCGCCGGCCGACACCTCCGCGCCGGGCGACCCCGGCTGGGAAACAATGGGCCGGTGCTCTACCCGGCGATCCGACATCGCGAACCTGCCGCTCGCCCGACCCGCCGGGCCGAGCCGGGCGTCGGTGGGGCGCCGTGCCGGACGCCCGCCCCGACCGGTTCGGCTCGGGCACGACCGCGCCCGCTCGGCGTGCTGCGGCCCGGGCCGGTGGGGCCGGCGTGACGGCGGTCGTGTTCGAGGCGTACGCCCGACTGGCCCGGCGCGTGCTGGCCGGGCCGGCGCGGTTGGGGCGGACCCGGCTGGTGGCGGTCGACGGGCCGAGCGGCGCGGGCAAGAGCGTGTTCGCGGCGCGGCTGGCGGATGCCCTCGCCGCGCTGTCCGGCGGCGAGCGGCCACCGGTGGTGCACACCGACGACCTGC
Source organism: Micromonospora phytophila (assembly GCF_023656545.1). Taxonomy (GTDB): domain Bacteria; phylum Actinomycetota; class Actinomycetes; order Mycobacteriales; family Micromonosporaceae; genus Micromonospora; species Micromonospora phytophila. The sequence goes on from NZ_JAMOKF010000285.1 coordinate 4,798, forward strand.
TCGACGGCTGGGACGACCAGCTCACCTTCTGGCCCCGGCTGGAGGAGTCGGTGCTCGCGCCGCTGCGCGCCGGCCGGCCGGGGGCGTACCACCGGTACAGCTGGGTGCGCCGGAGCTTCCTGCCCCGGCCGGTGCCGGTGCCGGTCGCGCCGGTGCTCGTCGTCGAGGGGGTGAGCGCGGCGCGGGCCGCCGCCCGACCCGACCTCACCCTCGCGGTCTTCGTCACCGCGCCGGCGTCGCTGCGGCTCACCCGGGCGGTCGGGCGCGACGGCCCGGGCATCCTGCCCGAGCTGCGCCGCTGGCACGTCGGGGAGCGGGCGCACTTCCTCGCCGACGACACCGCGGCCCGCGCGGACCTGGTGGTCGACGGCGCCCCCACCCTGCCGCACGACGCCGCCCGCTACTACGTCCGGCGCGCCGGGGCTGCCGCGCGGGCTGCGTCGAAGGGCTCGGGCGGTGCCATCCGGTAAGGCCGGCATACGATGCCGGTCATGACCACACCGATCATGTCCGAGTCCGAGGTACGGGCCGCCGTCGAGCGGGAACTGCCCGGTGTCCGTGCCGACCTGGAACGCCTCGTCCGCATCCCCGGCATCGCGTTCGAGGGCTTCGACCACTCGCACGTGGAGCGCTCCGCCGAGGCGGTGGCCGAGCTGCTGCGCGGCTGCGGCCTCGACGTGAAGATCGTGCGCTCCGGTGGCCAGCCGGCCGTGATCGGCAAGAAGGCGGCCCCGCCCGGGGCGCCGACGGTGCTGCTCTACGCCCACCACGACGTGCAGCCGGTCGGCGACCTCTCGCTGTGGGAGTCCGACCCGTTCGAGCCGGTGGAGCGGGACGGCCGCCTCTACGGCCGGGGCGCCGCCGACGACAAGGCGGGCATCATGGCGCACGTCGCGGCGCTGCGGGCGTTCGGCGACGCGCTCCCGGTCGGCGTGGTCCTCTTCATCGAGGGCGAGGAGGAGTACGGCTCCGACTCGCTGGAGCGGCTGCTCGACGAGCACCGCGACGAGATCGCCTCGGACGTCATCGTGATCGCCGACTCGGGCAACTGGGACATCGGCGTGCCGGCGCTGACCACCTCGCTGCGCGGCATCGTCAACTGCTTCGTGGAGGTCCGCACCCTCGACCACGCCGTGCACAGCGGCATGTTCGGCGGCGCGGTGCCGGACGCGCTGACCGCGCTGGCGCGGCTGCTGGCCACCCTGCACACCGACGCCGGTGACGTCGCCGTCGAGGGTCTCATCGGTCGGGAGGGCGCCGTCGTCGACTATCCCGAGGACCGGATCCGCGCCGAGGCGGGGCTGGCCGAGGGCGTGGACTTCATCGGTACCGGACGGATCACCGACCGGCTCTGGACCAAGCCCGCGCTCGCGGTGCTCGGCATCGACGCCCCGGTCACCGGTGAGGCGCCCAACGCCCTGGTGCCGACCGCGAAAGCCAAGCTGAGCGTACGGCTAGCGCCGGGCGACGACCCGAAGCGGGCGTACGTGGCCCTGCGCGGCCACCTGGAGAAGCACGCCCCGTGGGGCGCGCAGGTGAGCGTCACCTTCGAACACGACGGCGACCCGTGTGTCATCGACGCCGTCGGCCCGATGTTCGATGCCGCCCGCTCCGCCTTCCGGACCGCCTGGGACGGCACCGACCCGGTGGACATCGGCGTGGGCGGCTCGATCCCGTTCATCGCCACCTTCCAGGAGATGTTCCCGCAGGCCGCGATCCTGGTCACCGGCGTGGAGGACCCGCACGCCCGGGCGCACGGCCCGAACGAGAGCCTGCACCTGGGCGAGTTCGCCCGGGTCTGCCTGGCCGAGGCGCTGCTGCTGCGGAACGTGGCCGAGGCGGGCACGGACCCGAGGTAGGTGTCGGAACCGTAACTTCGGGGTTGATGTGGGAGTTTGCGGTGTGTCGGGCGCGGGGCTGTTATAGCCTTTCGAACATGAGTACGAACGAGGTGATGGCCCGGCTCGGGGCCGCCGTCAGCGCTCTGGGGGACGTAGACGTCTCCGCGTGGCCCGAGGACACGCTCAAGGAACAGCTCGGTGAGCTTTCCGCCGCCCTGGTCGCGCTCGACACGGTGCTCTCCCGGGTCGCCGAGGAGGTCCGCGCCCGCGGGCTGCGCATCGAGGAGCCCGTCTCGGCCTGATGCCCGCGTCGGCCGTCGACGCCGGCGGTGGCCCGGGCACGGCAACGCCCGGTGGTGTCGGAGGTGGCTGGCAGGATGGAGCCCGTGCGGTTCCTCGACCTGGCAGCCACCTCCGCCGCCGTCGGCGCCACCCGCGCCCGACGGGCCAAGGTGGAGCTGCTCGCCGACGCGTTGCGGTCGCTCGACCCCGCCGAGGTGCCGGCCGGCTCGGGCTACCTGGCGGGTGAGCTGCGTCAACGGCAGACCGGGGTGGGCTGGGCGAGCCTGCGTGACCTGCCGCCGCCGGCGGCCGAGGCGTCGCTGACCGT
>NZ_JAMOKF010000286.1 GCF_023656545.1 Micromonospora phytophila
GTCAGCCCGGCGAGCAGGGCACGGATCGGGGCCCCCGCGAGCGTGCCGCCCCGCTCCGCGGCGAGCCGGTCCAGGGCGGCGAGGAGCGGGGCCACCCGCCACACCCCGCAGAGCGTCTGCCGCCGCCCGTGATCGTCGACGTAGCAGGCCCCGTCCGGGTCACCCGCGTGCTCCTCGGCCGGACCGGCCCGGGGCGGGCCCGGATCGAGCCGCCTGAGCAGGTCACCCACCGCCTCCCGGGTGAGCAGCGGCAGGTCGGCGGCGAGCAGGGCGACGGTGGGCGTACCGGGGTCGAGCAGGGCCAGCCCGGCCGCGGCGGCGGCGACCGGCCCACCGCCCGGCGGGTCCTCGCGGGTGACCCGGACCCCGTCGGGCACCGAGCCGGCCGGACCGACCAGGATCCGCGGGGCGGCGTCGGCGACCGCGGCCAGCACCCGGTCGCGCATCGGCCGGCCGCCGACCGGGCGGGCGGGCTTGTCCACCCCACCCATCCGGCGGGCCGCGCCACCCGCGAGCACCACCGCCGCGTACGCATCCACCCGGCCACGGTAGCCGTGCGGGGTGCCGGACGCGGGGTGCAGGATGGCGGGATGGGACGGGCGACTGACCGACGTGGCGTGCTCCGGATCGACCTCGACGCGGCGGATGACGGCCGCCCCCCGGTACGCCGGTCGGACAACCTCGCCGTGGAGGAGCCGCTGGAGATCCGGGTCGGCCCGGCCGGCCCCGGCGGGCGACGCCCGCTGGCGGTGACCATGCGTACGCCCGGCGACGACCTGGACCTGGCGATCGGGTTCCTGCTGACCGAGGGGCTGATCCGCTCGACCGACGACGTGCTGACCGCGCAGCTCTGCGCCGGGGCGGAGACGCCCAACACGTACAACGTGGTGGACGTGGTGCTCGCCCCCGGCGTGCCCGAGCCGGCCACGGACCCGTCCCGGAACTTCTACACCACCAGTTCCTGCGGCGTCTGCGGCAAGGCGAGCATCGACTCGGTGCGTACCCGATCGCTCTTCGCGGTGGGCGACGACCCGCTCAGCGTGCCGGCGGCGGTCCTGGCCGAATTGCCGGAGCGACTGCGCGCGGCGCAGCGGGGGTTCGACCGCACGGGCGGGCTGCACGCGGCCGGGCTGTTCACCGCGGACGGCGAGCTGGTGGTGCTGCGCGAGGACGTGGGTCGGCACAACGCCGTCGACAAGGTGGTCGGCTGGGCGGTCCGCGAGCGCCGGCTGCCGCTGGCCGGGCACGTGCTGCTGGTCTCCGGGCGGGCCAGCTTCGAGCTGACCCAGAAGGCGTGGATGGCCGGCGTACCGCTGCTCGCGGCGGTCTCCGCGCCGAGCAGCCTCGCCGCCGACCTGGCCGACGAGGCCGGGCTGACCCTGGTCGGCTTCCTACGCGGCCGCACGATGAACGTCTACGCGCACCCGCACCGGGTCACCGGCTGATCCAGGCGTCGAAGAGCCCCAACCGGACGGCGGCGTCCCGGGCCAGCAGGAAACCGGCGATGCCGAGGATCCAGCCCAGCATGCTGCCGGAGGTCCGCGTGATCCAGGCGTTGAGCCGGGCCAGCACCGGCTCGACCAGCCTCGGCCAGGTCACCCGGGCCGCCAGCAGCACCACCGCCGGCAGCACCATGACCAGGCAGTATCCGGCGAGCAGCCCCACGATCTCCGCCGCACCGAGCCCGGAGGTGGTCAGCAGGCCGACCGCACCGAGGTACGGCAGCATCGTCGCCACCTCCGCGAGCGCGGCGAGCAGCGCCAGCCCCACCAGCCACCGCACCGAGGAGTCGCCGGCGGTGGCCCGGTCCCGCCAGCGCAGCACGCCGCCGGACCGCCGGGGCCGCTTGCCGCCGTAGCGGAAGCTGAGCACGAACAGCCCGATCCCGAGGGCGAGCTGCGCCCAGAGCACCGGCCGGTTGTCCAACGCCCCGCCGAGGAGATCGGCCAGCCGGCTGCCGCCGAGGACGAGCAGCAACCCGACGGCGAAGTAGAAGGCGGTGATCGTGCCGAGGTAGACGAGGATGCGCCGGGCGTTGACCGGCCCGGACGCGAGCAGCAGCCAGACCGGGATGAAGAGCGTGCCGATGCTCGTGCTGTCGACCAGGGCCAGGCCGGCGAGCGACAGCAGCAGTTCGAGGCTCATGCGGGGCGTTCGGCGAGAAGGGGCACGGGACCATTCTGTGCCGACATCGATCCGGTCGACTCGCCCCATGGAACGAACGTCCACTACATCTTTCGACGGAGTTCGCCGTGCCGGTGCTCCGTGGCGGTGCTTCGTGCCGGTGCTCGGTGGCGGTCAGCGCGGGTGGGCCCAAGCGGTGAAGCGCTCGGTCAGGTCGGCCGGTGTCGTCGCGTGGTCCAGCTCGGCGAGCTGTCCACCCGCCTCGGCCTGAAGGGTCGCCAGGTGGATCAGCAGGGCCGGCCGGTCCGTCCGGTACCGGGCGAGCAGCCGCAGCTTCGCCGCCGAACACGGCCAGGCGATGCCGCACGCCGCAAAGCGCCACGTGGGCCGGGTCGGCAGGTGCTCGCGGGGCCGGCGGCTCATACCGTGACCCGCTGGCGGGGAAGCGGACGGCGGCGGGGCGGCGCGGCGGCCGGCGGCGTCGTGCGCCGGTGCACCCCCTCGCACAGCACGTACAGCGAGCGCCGGTCCACGGCGTCCCCGTGCGAGCCCAGTTCGTAGACGTCGATCCAGCACCAACCGTGGTACGTGTGCCAGTCGGTCAGCACGCGGATCACGCGAACGGTGATCGGGCGGACGAACTGAGGGCTCGCGGACGGGGTCAGGTACAGGACGTCGCCGGACCGGATCTGCCGCAGGCTCACCGGACCGACCCTCCGTCCCGGCCGACGGTCCAGCGGGACGCGGGGGTGAGGTTGATCCGGCCGGGGCCTCGATACCGCGGGATGATCGGGCCGATCGGCCCGGGTAGGACCGGGCGGGCCGGCGGTATCGGCGGCGCGGGCTTCCGGTCCGGCCTCGGCGGCGGCTGGCGGTCCGGCAACGTCTTCCCCCTCGTCCATCGGGTGGAGGAGGGGGCCGCCACGGATGCTCGCCCAGCGGCAGCCCCCTCGCGACACGACCGGCGGGCTTCGGGTGCCTCCACCGGCTCGCGCCGTCAGTTCCACCCTGGACGCTGGCCCCTTAGGCTCGGAACAGTAAGCAGCCGATCGCGGAGCGTACGGAACAGTTGAGGGCCGTCGTGGAACTCCTCGACGTGCCGTGGAGGGGTGTGGAAGCCGTGGGAATCTCGCCGTCCGAGTACCTGATCCGCGAGCTGCGGCGACGCCGGGCAGCGGCCGGGCTGACGCAGGCGCAGCTCGGCGAGCGGCTTTTCTGTTCGGACTCCCAGGTCAGTGCTATTGAAACGGGCACGAAGCCGCCGACCCTGCCCTACTTGGAATCGGTTGATGAAGCCCTCAGCACTGGCGGTTACTTCGCAACGCTGTGGCACGAGTTGGTGAAGGGCGAAGCAGCCCCCGTGTGGCTTCGCGAATGGATTGAGATAGAGCGCGAGGCAACCGCGTTCCGCTGGTACGAGCACGCTTTCGTGCCAGGTCTCCTTCAGACCGAGGCGTATGCGCGGGCGACGTTCAAGGCTTCTCGCGTCCCGACCGCTGAGCTGGATCAGCGAGTCGCAGCGCGGCTCGACCGGCAGGCCGCGCTGGCCCGTGACCCGGCACCTCAGCTCTTCATCGTGTTGGACGAGATGGTTCTTCGGCGGCCGTCCGGCGGCCCCGACGTGATGCGCGAGCAGTTGGAGCACCTGATCGACTGCGCCGAGCGTCCGACAATTCAGTTGCAGGTGGTGCCCACCTCGCTTGGGATGTACTCGGGGCTGGCGGGGGCCTTCATCCTCGCTGACCTGCCGGACGGAGCCAGGGCCGGCTACATAGACAACCAGCTCTCCGCGCAGATCGCGGAGCAACCCGGGGTGGTTGCTAGCCTGGGACTGTCGTGGGACGCAGTTCGCGGTGAGGCGCTCCCGCTCGGGATGAGTCTCGACATACTCAAGGAAGCGGCGAAGACATGGACATGACCGGCGCGCAGTGGCGCAAGGCGTCACGGTCCTCGACCAATGGCGGTGCGTGCGTCGAGGTCGCCGACAACCTTCCCGGAGTCGTCGCCGTTCGTGACTCCAAGGACCCGGCCGGCCCGGCGCTCACCTTCGCGCCGGCGGCGTGGCGCGCGTTCGTCGCTCAGGTAGCCGAGCGGGCCTGACCAGCCCCAGACGCAACGCCTCCGCAAGGCCCTGATCGATCGTTGGCGGGCGCGGCGGGACGAGACGGACGCGGGCCGATCGGAACGGACGCTGCCGAGCGGGGACGCGGCCGGGCGAGACGGGACGCGGCCGGGCGAGAGCCGGGCGGGGCGGACGCGGCCGGGTGAGAGCCGGGCGGGGCGGACGCGGCCGGGCGGTCGGTGGTTGACTGCCCGGCATGGAGCTGAGGGTCGGCGAGCAGCAACTTCCCGCCATCCTGAACCTGCCGGCCGGGCCGGCCCGGGGAGCCCTCGCCGTGCTGCACGGCTCCCACGCCGACACGCGGTCGTACTTCCTCTACGAGCACCTGGCCCAACTGCTGCCGCCGGCCGGCATCGCGGTGCTGCGCTACGACCGGCGCCCCCGGGTTGACGGGCGCGACGTGCCGCTGACCGCCCAGGCCGACGACGCGGCGGCGGCCCTGGACGTGCTGCGCCGGCAGGTCGGCGACGTCCCCGTCGGGCTGTGGGGGTTCAGCCAGGGGGCCTGGGCGGCGGCGCTGACCGCCAGCCGGCACCGGGCCGATTTCCTCGTGCTCGTCGGGTGCAGCGGAGTCAGCCCCGCCCGGCAGATGCGGTACGGCACCGCCGAGCAACTTCGCCGCCACGGGTACGGCGACCCCGACCTCGCCGAGCTGGACCGGCTGCGTCGGGTCGCCGAGTCGTACCTTCGCGGTGCGCTGTCCCGGGCGGTCACCCAAGCAGAGTTGGACGCGGCTATCGAGCGGCCCTGGTTTCCGCTGGCGTTTCTGCCGCGCGAGGTGCCCGAGCCGGGGGCCTGGGCCGACATGGACTTCGACCCGGAGCCGGTCTTCGCGGCGCTGTCCTGCCCGGTGCTGCTCTGCTACGGCGAGACCGACGCCTGGACGCCGATCGAGGAGAGCCTGACGGTGTGGCGCCGAGCCGCCCGGGCCGCGGAGCTGACCGTCGCCCGGCTGGTCGGCTGCGACCACGCGCCCACGTTGGACGAGGCCGAGGACCTGGTCGGCGTCAGCCCGCAGTACGAGCAGGTCCTGCTCTCCTGGCTCGACCGGCGGCTTCCCGCCGGGGAATGACCCGGGCCGCCCGGCATCGGTACTTCCCGCCGAAGGACCGGCTGCGGCGGCCGACGGGCCGCCGCAGCCAGGTCACGTCAGGGCAGCTCGGAAGGGCGGTAGCTGGTCGTTCCCGTGGCGGTGTGCACGGTCACCGTGAGGCGGTCGACCTCGCCGCCCTCAGGGCCCGGCCACCAGGCCGCCCACCAACCGGACTTCACGCTGGCCTGGAGAACCTTCCCGTTGTCCAGGCGCACGTCCACCCCGGTGACCCCCGGGCCCACCAGGCCCACGATGTTCGACCACATCGCGTCGCCGCTGCCCATGGAACTCATCGTCTGCAGGTCCACCGTGCCGGCGGGCAGGGCCGGCAGCGGGCCGTTGGCCAGGCCCATCGAGGCGAGCTGATCGCCGTCTCCCGCGCTCAGGCACTCGACGATGACGCCGTTGCTCTTCCTCATGATGAGCAGTGTCGCGACGCCGCGCTGCTCGGCGAGGAGCACGTCCGCCGGGTTGACCGCCGACGAGCTGCCTCCCACGTCGTTTCCAGCGCACTCCCGGGCCTGCGGCAGCACCTGCGCACCGGTGAGCGAACCGGGCGTGGGCGTCCAGGCCGCCGTCGCCTTCTCGGCCGCCCCCGGCAGCAGCGCGGGCACGGCCACGACCGCGGCGGCACCCGCGGCGACCGCGGCGAGGCCCATCATCAGCCGGCGCTTTACCGGCTGGCGAGCCGACGTCGCCTCGGCCTGGCCGGCCATCACACGCTCGAGGAACGCCTTCGAACGGGTCCATTCCATCGGGGTGGGCGTGCGGTCGCGCGCCGGGTCGAGCACGGCCAACTGCTGCAGGTCGTTCATGCTCGGCTCCATGACTGCTGCTCCTTGAGATCGTGAGGACGGAAAGACGACGGGGGGACAATTGCGGCCGGTTCCAGAGCGGCCCGCAGCCGTTGCCGGGCTCTGCCGAGCCGCATGGCAAAGGTCGACCGGCGACAGCCGAGCACGGTGGCCGCCTGCTCAGCGGTCAATCCGTCGAACGCGACCAGGGCGAGAACCTCGCGGTCCGCGGGGCGCAGAGCGCGCCAGGCGCGTTCCAGGTCGATGCGCGCCGCGGCAGTCACGCTGTCGTCGGACAGCTCGCGTGCCTCCAGCGACCCCAGCCGGACGTCCAGGGCCTGGCGCCTCAACCATCCCCGCGTCTGGTTGGCCATGGTCTTGCGGGCCACCGCGAAAAGCCACGGTCGAGCATCGTCCGGCAACTCGGCGAATCGCCGCCAGGCCGTCAGGAAGACCGTCGAGACGATGTCCTCAGCCTCCGCGGCCGGGACCCTCCGCTCGACGAAGCGCAGCAGGTCGGCATATGTCTCGACGTGCAGCGAACGGAAGCGCTCCTCCCGGGCCCTCCCATCAGCGCGGCTCATCTGGGTTCTTCTTGGTTGTCCATGTCCCCTACCTGTCCGGCTCAGCGGCAACTGTCACACGCCGGTTCACCGGCTCCCGTCGGCCCGGTCATCGTGGGTCGCGCCGGCTGCGCCTGCGGCGCAGCACGCCGGGTGTTCCCACCGCCGGCCAGCCGTCCAGTTCCGACGGTGGTACGCCCCGGCGCAGCAGTTCGTCGAGGAGCAGGGCCAGCGAATGGCCGGGGTGCTCGGCCGGGGCCCGTTCCAGGGTCACCGCCGCCAGCGCGCCCTGCCCCGCCCGCCACGCCGCGAAGGCCAGCAGCGCGGCCGGCGCGGCGGTCAGCTCCGGCTCGGCCCGGCGCAGCACGTCGGTCCAGAGCGCGATGTCCGCGTCCCGCCCGCCGGTGCGCTCCCAGGCGTGATCCCGGACCGGCACGTGGGTCAGGAGCACGCTCAACCAGGCCACCTCGTCGTCGGTGAGGCGCTGCCC
>NZ_JAMOKF010000287.1 GCF_023656545.1 Micromonospora phytophila
GTGCTCTGCAACGCCCGGGTGGCGGAGGTCGTCGCGGCCGGTGGCGGGGTGCGCAATCCCACACTGACGGCCCGGCTGGCCGCGCTCGGGGCGGGGCGGTGGCGGCTGCGCACCACCGACGAGCTGGGCGTGCCGGCCCAGGCCAAGGAGGCGTACGCCTTCGCGCTGCTGGGCTGGCTCTCCTGGCACGGGCTGCCCGGCGCGCTGCCCTCGGTGACCGGTGCCACCCGGGCCGCCGTGCTGGGCTCCTGGACGCCGTCCGGGCCGACGCACCGGAGCGGCCCGGGCGTGACCCCGCCGCGCCGGCTGCGGATCCGTGCCTGACCCGGCGCTCAGCACCCCGCGAAGGGCGACGGGGATCCCGGCCAGGCTGCGGAGTACCGGGCGGCCGATAGACTCTTCCGTCATGAGTGTTGAAGAGGACACGGTCCACCACACCGGGCTGCTGACCACCGTGCGCGGCCCGCAGGACGTCAAGCGCATGTCCGTCGACGAGCTGGACATCCTCGCCGCCGAGATCCGTGACTTCCTGATCGCCAAGGTCTCCCGCACCGGCGGGCACGTCGGCCCCAATCTGGGTGTCGTCGAGCTCACCCTGGCCATGCACCGGGTCTTCGACTCCCCCCGGGACCGGCTCCTGTTCGACACCGGCCACCAGGCCTACGTGCACAAGATCGTGACCGGGCGGCAGGCCGGCTTCGACCGGCTGCGCCAGCGCGGCGGCCTCTCCGGCTACCCCAGCCAGGCCGAGAGCGAGCACGACCTGGTGGAGAACTCGCACGCCTCCACCGCGCTCTCCTACGCCGACGGCCTCGCCAAGGCGTACGCGCTGCGGGGCGAGCCGCGCAGCGTGGTGGCCGTGGTCGGCGACGGGGCGCTCACCGGCGGCATGTGCTGGGAGGCGCTGAACAACATCGCCACCGCCGGCAACCCGCTGGTGATCGTGGTCAACGACAACGGCCGCTCGTACGCGCCGACCATCGGCGGCCTCGCCGACCACCTCTCCTCGCTGCGGCTCAACCCCAGCTACGAGAAGGTGCTCGACACCGTCAAGGACGCCCTCGGCTCCACCCCGCTGGTCGGCAAGCCGATGTACGAGGTGCTGCACGCGGTCAAGAAGGGCATCAAGGACGCGGTCTCCCCGCAGGCGATGTTCGAGGACCTCGGCATCAAGTACGTCGGCCCGGTCGACGGCCACGACGTCGCCGCGGTCGAGTCCGCGCTGCGGGCGGCGAAGAACTTCGGCGGCCCGGTGATCGTGCACGCCGTCACCCGCAAGGGCTACGGCTACCGCCCGGCGGAGGAGGACGAGGCGGACTGCCTGCACGGCCCGGGCAGCGCCTTCGACATCGAGACCGGCAAGCTGGTCGCCGCGCCGTCGGTGAAGTGGACCCACGTCTTCGCCGACGAGCTGGTCGCCATCGCCGACGAGCGGCCGGACGTGGTCGGCATCACCGCCGCCATGGCCGAGCCGACCGGCATCGCCAAGCTGGCCCGCAAGTACCCGAACCGGGTCTACGACGTGGGCATCGCCGAGCAGCACGCGGCCACCTCGGCCGCCGGCCTGGCGCTCGGCGGGCTGCACCCGGTGGTGGCGGTCTACGCCACCTTCCTCAACCGTGCCTTCGACCAGGTCCTGCTGGACGTGGCCATGCACCGGCTGCCAGTGACCTTCGTGCTGGACCGGGCCGGAATCACCGGCCCCGACGGGCCGAGCCACTACGGCATGTGGGACATGTCCGTCTTCGGGGTGGTGCCGGGTCTGCGCATCGCCGCCCCCCGGGACGCCGCCACCCTGCGCGAGGAGCTGCGCGAGGCGGTGGAGGTCGACAACGGGCCGACCATCGTCCGCTTCCCGACCGGCACCGTCGCGGCCGACCTGCCGGCCCTGCGCCGGTTCGGCCCGGTCGACGTGCTGGCCGAGTCGGCGCGCACCGACGTGCTGCTGGTCGCCGTGGGCTCCTTCGGCCAGCTGGGCATGGAGGTGGCCGCCCGGGTCGCGGAGCAGGGCTACGGGGTCACCGTGGTCGACCCGCGCTGGGTCCGCCCGGTCCCGGCCGAGCTGGTCGAGCTGGCCGCCGGGCACCGCCTCGTGGTCAGCGTCGAGGACGGCGTCCGGGTCGGCGGCGTCGGTGACGCCCTCGCCCAGGCGATGCGGGACGCGGACGTCCGGGTGCCGCTGCGCGACCTCGGCGTACCGGCCGACTGGCACCCGCACGGCACCCGGGCGCAGATCCTCGCCGACCTCGGCCTCACCGCGCAGGACGTGGCCCGGGACGTGACCGGCTGGATCTCCCGGCTGGACGCCGAGCCGGTCGAGCCGGTCCGGATCACCACCGACGACGCGGCCGCCCAGAACTGACGCGACAGCCGCCGACGGCGGGCGTCCCGGTCACCCGGGGCGTCCGCCGTTCGCGTGATCCGGGTCAGCGACCGCCGATCGAGCGGTAGTGGGTCTTCTCCGCGCCGGCCAGGCTGAACGTCTCCGACTCGGCCGGCATCGGTACGACGGCCAGCCCCGGTCGGTCCACCAGCCGCGGGGTGCCCGGCGGCACCGACAGGGAGCTGTCCCGGCTGGCCCGCCAGCTCAGCACCGCCAGCGGCTGCCCCGGCACCGGCAGCGCGTACGTCTGCAGCGGGCTGGACCGGTCGGCGGGGGAGACCACCGGGGCGCCCCCGTCGGCCGGGCGGTAGACCACCGCGGTCATCGTGCCGTCGGCGGTCTCCCAGCTGAGCTGCTCCAGCTCGGCCGGTTCGCCGCCGCCGAGGGCGACCTCGCCGAGGGTGCGGACGGCGAGCTTCGCCATCGGCCACGACGACGGCACCGAGCGCGGGGCGTCCCGGTCGCCGATCCGCCGCGGGATGCTGCCGAACGGCCCGCGCTCGCCGGCGAGCACGCAGGTGTCCAGGCCGGTCAACGCCCGCTTCCCGGAGCCGCTCTCGTCCCGGACCAGGGGGTAGCGCGGGTCGCCGGTGCCCGTGCCGAGGTCCAGCAGCCGGTCCGCGGCCCGGCCCCGGGGCAGCGAGTCCGTGGCGCGCAGCGTGGCCGTCACTGGCACCGCCCGGCAGGCCGGCACGTCCACCGGCTTGGTGAGGCCGTCGGTGTGGGACAGGGCCCGGCCGTCCGGCCCGAGCAGGCGCTCCACCCGCCCGGAGGTCAGGTAGCGCCGGCCGGTGGCGGTCTGTACCGGGAGCACGTCGGAGTAGACGAGGTAGCCGGGGTCGGTGTACTCGGTGGCCCGGGTGACCGCGTACCGGTCGCCGTCGGCGGTGACCTGGAGCAACCAGGAGGCGCTCTCGCCGGGCACGTCCGCGGCGACCAGGGCCAGCGGCGCGCCGTCGACCTCACCGGAGAAGAGGATCCCGGACGAGGGCAGGTGCACCCGGTCGTCGGTCGGCGACCGCCAGTCCCGGACCGCCCCGGACACCGCCGCGGTCACCCGGGCGTCCCCGGCGAGGGTGCCGCGGGGCGGCCAGACCTTCAGGGAGCCGTCCAGACTGTCGTACCCGATCCGCAGGTCCCGTGGCTGCCGGTCGGCGACCGGACCGCAGGCGGTAGCGGTGAGCAGCAGGGTCAGCAGTGCGGTGGCCGTGCTGCCGCGCCGGCGGACTGGAGCCACCTGTACGCCCCCTCGATCGACTGGGCCGTCGTCTACGGAAAGCGCCATAGTACGAGATGTCCGATCACCCGGAGCCGGCACCTCGTACGCCCGGGAGGTGGCCGGGCCCGGACGCGGTCCCGGCCCGGCCGGCGCCCACCCCACGCCGGTCGCCGCCGTGGTTTCTGGGCGAATGCCCCGCTCGGGTAGACTCCGCCGACTGTGACGCCTGCCGAGACCCGCGCCGAATCCTCGCCGCAAGCCGTCGCCGCCGCGGTCTCCGCGTCACAGCCGGTCACCAGCGGCGACGGCACGACGAACGGCCGCGGTGCGCCCACCGCCCCGACCGCGCCCGACGCCACGGCGCCCGACGCCACGGCGCCCGACGCCACCGCATCCGAGGCCACGGCATCCGACGCCATTGCGCCCGATGCCACCGCACCCGATGCCACCGCGCCGGTGGCCACCGCTGCCGCGCAGGGCCGGGCGCGGCGGTGGCCCCGGCGGCGGCAGGACCTGGCGGTCCTCGGCTTCTTCCTGCTCGCCGCGGTCTGGGTGACCAGCCAGATCTGGGTGGACCCGGCCGGGCGGGTCGCCTCGCTCTACAGCAGCGACCCGGCCCAGGTGCAGTTCTTCCTCGCCCACTCCGTGCGGGTGGTCCTGCACGGGGAGTTCCCGTTCTTCACCGAGCAGTTCAACTACCCCGACGGGGTCAACCTGATGGCCAACACGGCCATCCTCGCCCTGGGCATCCCGATGGTGCCGGTGACGCTGCTCTTCGGCCCGGCCGTGACCTTCGTGGTGCTGGTGACGCTCGGCCTCGCCGGCACCGCCGCCGCCTGGTACCTGGTGCTCTCCCGGCACGTCGTGCGCAGCCCGCTGGCGGCGGCGGTCGGGGGGTGGTTCTGCGGGTTCTCACCGGCCATGCTGTCGCACGCCAGCTGGCACCCGAACATCATCTCCCAGTTCCTGCTGCCGTTCATCGTCTGGCGGGTGCTGGTCATCACCCGGTCCCGGCATCCGTGGCGCGACGGCGTGCTGCTCGCCCTGATGGTCACCGCACAGGCGTTCATCAACGAGGAGATCCTGCTCTTCACCGCGCTGGCCTGCGGGATCTTCCTGCTCGCCGTGGTCGCGCAGCGCCCGGCGCTGGCGTCGACGGCCTGGCGCCCGCTGGCGAAGGCGCTGCTGACCTGCACCGTCGTCGCCGGGTCGCTGCTGGCGTACCCGCTGTGGGTGCAGTTCGCCGGGCCGATGGCGTACCACGGGCTGAGCGACGCGGTCCGCGACTACGGCAACGACATCGCCGCCTTCTTCGCCCCCGGCTCGCCGACGCTCGGCGGCAACGAGCGTGCCAACGTCAACCTGGCCCCGAACTACTCAGAGGAGAACGCCTTCTTCGGCTGGAGCCTCTCCCTGATGGCCGTCGGCATCGTGCTCTGGCTGCGGCGGGAGCCGCTGGTCCGGGCGCTCGCCGTGACCGGGGTGTTCTTCGCGGTGCTCTCCCTCGGCGAACGGGTCTCCTGGTGGGACCGGGAACTGTTCACCGGGCCGTGGGAGTGGCTGGTCCGGCTGCCGCTGCTCGACGCGGTGGTGCCGACCCGGTTCGGCCTGATCACCACGGTGGTGATCGGCGTGCTGCTGGCGCTCGCCGTCGAGCGGTCCCGCAGCCTGCCGGTCGAGCGCCGCACGCTGCGTACGGTCACCGTCGCCGGGTTGGTCCTCGCGCTGTTGCCGATCGCGCCGATGCCGCTGCGGGTGACCTCCCGCCCGCCGGTGCCGGACTTCATCACCGCCGACCGGTGGCGCGGCTACGTGCGGCCCGACCAGACCCTGGTCCCGATCCCGGTGCCGAACATGGGCCACACGCACGGGATGCGCTGGGCCGCGGCCACCAACCTCGACTTCAAGATCCCCGGTGGCTACTTCCTGGCCCCGCGCAACGGCAACACCGGCGACCCGGGCCGCTTCGGCGGCCGGCCCAGCGGGGTGGGGCAGCTGCTGGAGAAGGTCGCCTCGACCGGTCGTACGCCCAAGCTGGACGACCGGCAGCGACGCCGGTCGCTGGACGAGCTGCGGCACTGGCGGGCGGCGATCCTGGTGCTGCCGGTCGGCCAGCACAACGCCGAGCCGTTGCGACGCACCGTCGAGCAGTTGGTCGGCCCCGGCCGCCGGGAGCTGGACGTCTGGGTGTGGGACGTGCGGACGCTGACCGACCAGCCGGCCTGATGGCCGCTCCGACGGCGACCGGCACCGTCGACGCGACACCCGCCCGGCGCCGCCCCCGGCCGCGCGTACGGGCGTCGGACGCGCTGGTGGTGGCCGGCTACCTCGCGCTGGCGGTGCTGCTCACCGTCGGCCAGTGGGGACGTCCGCGGCGGCTGTTCCACCAGGCGGGGGACCAGGTCCTCTTCGAGTGGATGCTGGCCCGGGCGGCCCGGGCCGTGGCCGGCCTGGAGAACCCGCTGCACAGCTCGGCGCTGAACGCCCCGGACGGGGTGAACCTGATGGCCAACACCTCGGTGCTCGGCCTGGGGGTGCCGTTGACCCCGGTCACCCTGCTCCTGGGTTCCCAGACGGCGTTCCTGGTGGCGGTGGTCTGCTGCCTGGCCGGCACCGCGACGGCCTGGTACGTCCTGCTGCGCCGCCGGCTGGTCGACTCCCGGGTGGCGGCGGCCGTCGGCGGCCTCTTCTGCGGCTTCGCCCCGGGCATGGTCGCGCAGGCCGGGGCGCACCTGCACATGGCGGCGCAGTTCCTGGTGCCGGCGATCCTGGCGCTGGTGTTCGGCCCGGACGCCGGCCGGGTGAGGCGGCACGGGGCGCTGCTCGGGCTGCTCGTCACATACCAGGTCTTCCTCGGCGAGGAGGTGCTGCTCTTCGTGGCCCTCGCCGCCGGGGTGTTCGCGCTGGCGTACGCGGCGGCGGACCGGGCGGCGGCCCGTCGCCTGGCGCCCGCCCTGCTCGGCCGGATCGGCGTCGGCGCGGCGGTGGCGGTGCCGCTGCTGGCATACCCGCTGTGGTTCCAGTTCTTCGGCCCGGGCCACTACCGGGGGATGCCCTTCCACGCGTACGGCTACCAGTTGGACGCGGCGTCGTTCACCGCTTCAGCCCGGCAGACCGTGTTCGGTGACGACCACCTGCCCGGACTGCTCGCGCCGAACCCCACCGAGGAGAACTCCTTCTTCGGGCCGGGACTGCTGGTGCTCGCCGTGGTGATCGTGATCTGGCTGTGGCGTCGGCCGCTGGTCCGCGCGCTGGCCGTCTGCGGCCTGCTCTTCGCGCTGCTCTCGCTCGGCGCGCAGGTCCGGCTGGACGGGACGGCCACCGTCATCCCCGGGCCGTACCGGCTCCTGGCCGACCTGCCCCTGCTGGACCTCGCGGTGCCGGCCCGCTTCCCGCTGATCTGCGTGCCGGTGCTGGGCATCCTGCTCGCCCTGTCCCTGGACCGGCTCGGGGCCGCCCGGGCGCCGCTCGCCGCCGGCCCCACGGTGGCACCGGACCCGACCGGCGACGCCCGGGGCGAACCCGACCCGACCGCCGACGTCCCGGGGGCGTCCCCGGCGACGCGTGC
>NZ_JAMOKF010000288.1 GCF_023656545.1 Micromonospora phytophila
GTGAAGGCGGCGGCCGGGGGCGGGGGCCGGGGGATGACCGTGGTCCGGACCGCGGCCGAGCTGCCCCGGGCGTACGCGCGCACCCGCGCCGCCGCGCAGGCCGCCTTCGGCGACGACCGGGTGTACGTCGAGCGGTACCTCACCGGCGCCCGGCACGTCGAGGTGCAGCTGCTCTGCGACGGCCACGGCAACGGGGTGCACCTGGGTACCCGGGACTGCTCGGTGCAGCGCCGGCACCAGAAGCTGGTCGAGGAGGCGCCCGCGCCGGCGCTGTCGGCCGGCACCCTGGAGGCCGTCGCGGAGTGCGCCCTGCGCGGGGCGTTGGCCGTCGGCTTCACCGGCGCCGGCACGGTGGAGTTCCTCGTCGACCCGGACGAACGGTTCCACTTTCTGGAGATCAACTGCCGGATCCAGGTGGAGCACCCGGTCACCGAGATGATCACCGGGATCGACCTGGTGCACGAGCAGCTGCACATCGCCGCCGGCGTGCCGCTGCGCTGGCGGCAGGAGGACATCCGGCCGAACGGCGTGGCGATCGAGTGCCGGGTCAACGTGGAGGACCCGGATCGGGGCTTCGCGCCGACCCCTGGCCGGCTCGACCGCTTCACCCCGCCCGGCGGCCCGTTCACCCGGGTCGACACCCACGGGCACGCCGGCTACCTGTTCGGCCCGCACTACGACTCGCTGCTGGCCAAGGTGGCCGTCTGGGCGCCGGACCGGGAGCTGGCGCTGAACCGGCTGGAGCGCGCCCTCGACGAGTTCGACATCGCCGGGCCCGGGGTCCGCACCACCATTCCGTTCGTCCGTCGGGTGCTCGACGACGCCGGGTTCCGCAAGGGCCGCTACTCCACGGGCCTGGTCGACCAGCTGCTCGCCGACCCGTCCGACGCACACCACCACAGGAGGATCCGATGACCGTCACCCATGGCCGTCCGCTGACCGCCGAGATCACCGACATCCTGGTGGCCAACTGCGGGCTGGACGCCGACGCCGCCGCCCGGGCGCCGGCGGCGTCGCTGGAGGAGCTCGGCATGGACTCGCTGGCCCTGCTCGAACTTTCCGCCGTGGTCGCCGACCGGTGGCAGGTGCAGATGCCCGAGCAGGCCGGGCAGCTGAGCATCCCGGCCGTGGCCGAACTCGTCGCCCGCCGCGCCGACCCGCCCGGGCACACCGAGAACAGCGTCGTCATCGCCGCGCCGCTGCCGCTGGTCTGGGACGTCACCAACGACGTGGCCCGCTGGACCGAGCTGTTCACCGAGTACGCCCGGGTGGAGATCCTGCACCGCGACGGCGACACCGTGCGGTTCCGGCTGACCATGCACCCCGACGAGAACGGCGTCGCGTGGAGCTGGGTCAGCGAACGCACCGCCGCCCGGGCCAGCCGGCAGGTCCACGCGCAGCGGGTGGAGACCGGTCCGTTCGAGTACATGCGCATCCACTGGCGCTACGACCCCGAGCCCGACGGCACCCGGATGACCTGGGTCCAGGACTTCGCGATGAAGCCGACCGCGCCGGTGGACAACGCCGGCATGACCGAGCGGATCAACACCAACAGCGCGGTGCAGCTCGCCGTCATCAAGGAGCGGATCGAGCGGCTGGCCCGGGAGCGGTCCGCCGACGGGTGGACGGGAGCCGACGGTGAGTGAGCAGACCCTGCGGCCGGTCGCCGCGGCCGAGGTGCCCCCGGACCGGCGCCGCGGCGGTGAGCTGCGGGTGCTGCTCGGCCCGAAGACCGTCGGCAGCACCTCCGGCTTCATGGGCGTGGCGGCGCTGCGCCCGGGGGAGCGCATCGCCGAGCACTACCACCCCTACAGCGAGGAGTTCCTCTACGTGGCCAGCGGCGCGATCACCGTCGACCTCGACGACGTTCCCGTGCCGCTGGCGACCGGCGAGGCGCTCTTCGTCCCGGTCAACGTCCGGCACCGGCTGCGCAACACCGGCGACGTCCCGGCCGAGGTGGTCTTCCACCTCGGGCCGCTGGCGCCCCGGCCCGAACTCGGCCACGTCGACACCGAGCTGGTCGAGCAGCGGGGCGGATCGTGAGCGCGAGGAGTGAGCCGGGTTTGCGAGCCCCGCAGTCGCGAACTGAGGTGGCTTCCGTGAGCGCGAGGAGTGAGCCAAGGTTGCGAGCCCCGCAGTCGCGAACCGAGGTGGCGTCATGACCGGGCGCCGCACGGTGGTGACCGGCGTCGGGGTGGTCGCCCCCGGCGGCGCGAGCAGGGACCGGTTCTGGAAGGCGATCACCGAGGGACGGACCGCGACCCGGCGGATCAGCTTCTTCGACCCGTCGGCGTTCCGGTCGCAGATCGCCGCCGAGTGCGACTTCGACCCGGTCGCCGCCGGGCTCACCGACGCCGAGCGTCGCCGTGCCGACCGGTACGTGCAGTTCGCGCTCGCCTGCGCCGCCGAGGCGGTCACCGACGCCGGCCTCGACCTCACCGACGCCGAGCGGGACCGGACCGGGGTGGTGCTCGGCACCGCCGTCGGCGGCACCATGGCCCTGGAACAGGAGTACGTCACGGTCAGCGACGGCGGCCGGCGCTGGCTGGTCGACGCCGCGCGCGGCGGTCCCTTCCCCTACCAGGCGCTGGTGCCCAGCAGCCTGGCCGCCGACGTGGCCTGCCGCCACGGCCTGCACGGCCCCGCCCAGGTCGTCTCCACCGGCTGCACCTCCGGCATCGACGCCATCGGCTACGCCCACCAGATGATCGCCGACGGGGAGGCCGACGTGGTGCTCGCCGGGGCCGCCGACTCGCCGATCTCGCCGGTCACCGTCGCCTCCTTCGACGCGATCAAGGCGACCAGCCCGGACAACGATGACCCGGCGCACGCCTCCCGCCCGTTCGACGCCGACCGGCGCGGCTTCGTCCTCGCCGAGGGGGCGGCGGTGCTGGTGCTGGAGGAGGCCGAGCACGCCCGGCGCCGCGGCGCGCACGTCTACTGCGAGGTCGCCGGCTACGCCAGCCGCAGCAACGGCTACCACATGACCGGGCTGCGGCCCGACGGAGTGGAGATGGGGCTGGCCATCTCCGCCGCGCTCAAGCAGGGGCGGATCGCCCCCGAGCAGGTCTCCTACATCAGCGCCCACGGCTCCGGCACCCGACAGAACGACCGCCACGAGACCGCCGCGTTCAAGCGGGCGCTCGGCGGAGCCGCGTACCGGGTGCCGATCAGCTCGATCAAGTCGATGGTCGGGCACTCGCTCGGCGCCATCGGCTCGATCGAGATGGCCGCCTGCGCGCTGGCCATCGAGTTCGGGGTGGTCCCCCCGACGGCGAACTGGGCCACCCGCGACCCCGAGTGCGACCTGGACTACGTGCCGAACGAGGCGCGCGAACTGCCCGTCGACGTGGCGCTCTCCGTCGGCAGCGGATTCGGCGGCTTCCAGTCGGCGATGGTCTTCCGCCGGCTGCCCGGAAGGGCGGCGGCATGAGACGCGGGACAGGCCGCGGCCACTGGACGGTGACCAGGTGACCGCCCGGGCGGTGGTGACCGGGATCGGCGTCGTCGCGCCCAGCGGGATCGGCGCGGACGCGCACTGGCGCACGGTGCTCGCCGGCACCCGCCGCACCGGCCCGATCACCCTCTTCGACCCCGCCGGCTACCCCACCCGCTACGGCGGGGAGGTGCCCGGCTTCGACGCCGCCGCGTACGCCGACAACCGGCGGCTGGTGCAGACCGACCGGTGGACGCACCTCGGGTTCGCCGCCACCTGGCTGGCGCTGGCCGACGCGGGGCTGCCCGAGCGGGCCCCCGACCCGTACGGCTACGCGGTGACCCTGGCCAGCTCGTCCGGCGGGAACCTGTTCGGGCAGCGGGAGCTGCAACGGCTCTGGGGCGGACCGTCGCGCACCGTCGGGGCGTACCAGTCGATCGCCTGGTTCTACGCGGCGAGCGTCGGCCAGCTCTCCATCCACCACCAGTTCAAGGGGCCGAGCGGGGTGCTGGTCGCGGAGACGGCCGGTGGGCTGGACAGCCTCGCGCACGCCGCCCGGGCGGTCCGGCGGGGCACCCCGGTGGTGATCGCCGGGGCCACCGAGTGCCCGCTGAGCCCGTACGCCCTGGCCTGCCAGCTCCGCTCCGGCCTGCTCAGCGACGTCGCGGACCCGCAGCTGGCCTACCGGCCGTTCGACGCCGCCGCCAGCGGCTACCTGCCCGCCGAGGGCGGCGCGGTCTTCGTGGTGGAGGAGCTGGGCCACGCGCTGTCGCGGGGCGCCCGGGTCTACGGCGAGGTGAGCGGCTGGGGCGCCACCCACGACGCCGTCCACACCGGAGGAGAGACCGCCGGCGATCCCGCCCAGTACGCCCGGGCGATGCGCCTCGCCCTGGACCGGGCCGGTGTCGGGCCGGAGGCCGTGGACGTGGTGCTGCCCGACGCCCTCGGCGTGTCCCGCTACGACCGCAGCGAGGCCGAGGCGCTGCGCGCCGTCTTCGCCGACCGACCGCCCCCGGTGACCACCCAGAAGCCCCTGACGGGTCGGGCGCACCAGGGCGGGGCGGCGCTGGACGTGGCCACCGCGCTGCTGGCCTTCCAGCACGACACGCTGCCCGCCTCCACCGGGCCGGACGAGGTGGCCGACGGCTGCGAGCTGGACTTCCTGCGGGAGCACCGACGGCCGCGGAGCCGACTGGCGCTGGTCTGCGCCCGCGGCTTCGACGGCTTCAACAGCGCGCTGGTCCTGCGGGGGGCCGCGCCGTCGAGGGGAGTGGCGTCATGACCGAGCAGCGGGCCCGGGTGGTCTTCCTGGTGCGGGTGCCGCACGAGCGCACGGAGGCGTTCCTGGCCGCGTACGAGGCGGTCCGGCACCTGGTCGCCGGCGGCGTGCCGGGGCACCTGGTCGACCAGGTCTGCCGCTCGTCGACCGACCCGGAGCAGTGGCTGATCACCAGCGAGTGGGCGAGGTTGGCCGACTTCGAGAGCTGGGAGCGCAGCCCGGAGCACCGGGAGCTGGTCCGGCCGATGCGGGAGTGCTTCACCGACGCCCGGTCGCTGCGCTTCCTCATCCACGCCCAGACGCCCACCCCGACCCTCGCCTGAACCCCCGCACCCGCCCGGGCTGCCCCGAACGAGGAGATCCGTCGGCGACGCCCCGGTCGCTCGGCGCTTCGTGTCAGCAGTCGGAACAACCCGTTCGGCTCTGGCGAAACAACCTCTGACCTGCTGCGCTGGGGGATGGGACCACTCGGTTGGTCACCCTCGACCGGAATCGAGACCGGCATGGACAGCATCTGTCTCCCGCGAACCAGGCGCCACATGATCGGCGCCCTCTGCGTCGGCGTCGTCACCCTGCTGGCGCTCACCGGCGCGGCGCCGGCCTCCGACGACACCATCACCACCACCGCCGCCCACAGCACCGCGGCCGCGGTGGCGGGCCCGTCGCCCGGCACCTTCACCGGGCTGGGCTTCGACGCCTGCACCGCCCCGTCGGGGGCAACCATGCAGGCGTGGCTCGCAGCGTCGCCCTACCGGGCGATCGGTATCTACTTCGGCGGTGTCAACCGCGGGTGCGCACAGCCCAACCTGACCGTCTCGTGGGTCGCCGCGCAGCAGGCCGCGGGCTGGCATCTCATGCCGATCTACGTCGGGCTGCAGGCACCGTGCACGACGTCCACCAAGCGCCATCTCATCGACCCGGCGATCGCGGCGGCGCAGGGCCGCGCGCAGGCGGAAGACGCGGTGGTGCAGGCGGCGGCGCTCGGCCTGGCGCCGGAGAGCGTACTCATCTTCGACATGGAGGCGTACCGGACCGACGACGTGGCCTGCCGCTCCGCGGTGCTCGCGTTCATGAGTGCCTGGACGGCACGGCTGCACGACCTCGGTTATCTCTCCGGCTTCTACAGCAGCATGGCCTCCGGCGTCGCCGACCAGGTCGCGGCCTACAACTCGCCCGGCTACGTCCGTCCCGACTACGTGGACTTCGCCCGCTGGGACGGGATCGCCACGGTGTCCGACCCGGCCATCCCCGGCTCGTACTGGTCTCCGCAGCGCCGGATGAAGCAGTACCTGGGCGACCACGACGAAACGTGGGGCGGGGTAACGATCAACATCGACAACGACTATCTGGACGTGGCTCCCCTTCCGGCGACTCTCTTCGGAGACTTCACCGGCAACGGCTGGTCCGACCTGCTGAGCCGCCAGCCTTCCACCGGAAACCTGTATCTCTACCCGGGGAACGGGACATCCCTCGGTAACCGCACGACCATCGGCACGGGGTGGAACGGCATGGATGTCATGATCCGGACGGACTTCACCCGCGACGGTCACGAGGACGTCATCGCCCGCGCCAAGGCGACCGGCGAGCTGTGGCTGTATCCACGCACCCCGGCGGGGTGGGGCAGCCGGATCCGCATCGGTGCCAGTTGGAACTCCATGCGCGAGCTCACCCCCGCCAAGGACTTCAACCGCGACGGCTACCCGGACCTGCTCGCCGTGCAGACCTCCACCGGATACCTGTACCTGTATCCGGGCCGGGGCACGTCGTTCGGTGCCCGGAAGGCGGTCGGAACCGGCTGGAACAGCATGGACGAACTCGCGGGCGTCGGCGACCTCAACCACGACGGCCATCAGGACCTCATCGCCCGGCAGAAGGCCACCGGCTACCTGTTCCTCTATCCGGGAGCCGCGGCCGGGTTCGGTTCCAAAGTGCAGCTCGGCACCGGATGGAACAGCATGCGTGACCTCGTCGGCGTCGGCGACGTCGACCGCGACGGCCACCCGGACCTGCTCGCCGTCGAGAAGTCCACGAGCTACCTGTACTTCTACCGCGGTCGGGGCACGAGCTTCGCCGCCAGAATCCGGATCGGTACGAGCTGGGGCGGTATGCAACCCCTGCTGTAGCGCGTTCGGGCACGGGGTCGTCGAGCGCCGGGGCTGGTGTCCGCCCCGGATGCCGGCCTGATGCGCTGAGCGGTGTCCGATACGGTTGTCCGAGGGGGCGGCACCGGGCCCGGACGCGGTGGCAGGCTGGGTGGATGAACGATCGGGACCTGCCCGCGTTGACCCGGGCCGAGCAGGAGCTCATCGAGCGCTACCTGCGCATCGTCGACCTGGTCGCCCGGCTCAACCCGGCCCGCGACAGTGGACACTTCGACCCGTTCGGCTGCGTGCTCGCCGCGCAGGCCCTGGCCGCCGAGGCGCGCGCCGTCGAGGC
>NZ_JAMOKF010000289.1 GCF_023656545.1 Micromonospora phytophila
GCGACCAGCGCGGCCAGGTACGCCTCGTGGTGCACCGGCGGGATCGCCCGGAGCAGCCCCAGCGCGCCGAGCACGAGCGCCGCCGACAGCCAGACCCGGCCGGTGGTCCGGACCGCCGCCGAGCGCGGCACCAGGGCCAGCGCCAGCGCGGGCGCGCCGACCAGCAGCACGGTGGTCAGGGCGGTCGCCGGCCAGAGCCAGACCAGCCGGTCCAGCCCCGACACGAGCAGAACCTGGTCGGTCACCCAGCCACCGAGCTGGCTGACCACGGTGAACCCGACGATCCACAGGCCGGCCAGCACGGCCGCCACCACGGCCCACGGGCTCGGCCGGGGGCCGGCGGGCGGGGCGGACAGGACGTTCCGATCGGGCTGCTCGGCCTGCATGGCAGCACTCTCCCATGTCGGTCGCGACGCGGCGGCCCTCCGACACCGCCCCGGGTCGCCGCCGGCACCTGACCGGCAGATGGTGACCCGCTCGCCCGCGCCGAACGGCGGCCGGACCGGCGGGCGTCCGGGGCCGCCGACGGGGGCACCCGACCGGGCGCGTGCCGCCCGCCGGCTGCGACGGTTACCGTGGACGGGTGCGTGACCCCAACGTGTCCCGAGCCGCCGCCGGTCAGCTCTCTCCCGGGCGGCGCGCCGCCGACCTGCGCCGGCTGAAGGCCGAACGCTTCGACGTGCTGGTCATCGGCGGTGGGGTGACCGGGGCGGGCGCCGCCCTGGACGCCGCGTCGCGAGGGCTGAAGGTGGCCCTGGTGGAGGCGCGGGACTACGCCGCCGGCACCTCCAGCCGGTCCAGCAAGCTGATCCACGGCGGCCTGCGCTACCTGGAGCAGTTGGAGTTCCACCTGGTCCACGAGGCGCTCACCGAGCGCGGGCTGCTCGCCACCCGGCTCGCCCCGCACCTGGTCCGGCCGGTGCCGATCCTGGTCCCCCTCCCCGCCGGGCGGGGCGTCCGGGACCTGCCGGCCCGGCTGTTCCGCCGCTCCTACTACGGCGCGGGGGTCGCGGCGTACGACGCGTTCGCCGGCCTCTTCGGCGGCGGGCGCGGCATGCCGCTGCACCGGCACCTGACCCGCGAGGGCGCCCGCCGGATCTTCCCCAGCCTGCGGAGCGACGCGCTGGCCGGGGCGATCCGCTACTACGACGGGCAGGTCGACGACGCCCGGCTGGTGGTGACCCTGGCGCGCACCGCCGCCAGCCTCGGCGCGACCGTGGTGACCAGCGCCCGGGCCGTGGGGCTGATCCGGCAGGCCCGGGAGGTGACCGGGGTCCGGGTCCGTGACCTGGAGGCCCCCACCGGCTCGCCGGACGCCGAGTTCGAGGTGCGCGCCCGCACCGTCATCGCCGCCACCGGGGTGTGGAGCGACGACATGTCCCGGATGTTGAACGACGTCGGGCTGCGCCCCGGCATCCGGGTCCGCGCCTCCAAGGGCGTGCACCTGGTGGTGCCGCGCTCGGCGATCACCGGCGAGACCGGGCTGATCCTGCGCACCGCCACCAGTGTGCTCTTCGTCATCCCCTGGGGCGGCCACTGGATCATCGGCACCACGGACACCGACTGGCGGCTGGACCGGTCCCACCCGGCCGCCTCCGCCCGCGACATCGAATACCTGCTCGAACAGGTCAACGCCGTGCTCGACCGGCCGCTCACCACGGCCGACATCGAGGGGGTCTACGCCGGGCTGCGACCGCTGCTGGCCGGTGAGGCGGACTCCACCTCGAAGCTGTCCCGGGAGCACGCGGTCTTCGAGCCGATGCTCGGGCTGCTGCTGGTCGCCGGCGGCAAGTACACGACCTACCGGGTGATGGCCTCGGACGTGGTCGACCGGGCCGCCCACCGGCTCGGCGCCGTACGCCCGTCGCGCACCGCCGACCTGCCGCTGCTCGGCGCCGACGGGTACGCCCCGATGTGGCGGGACCGGGCCGACCTGGCCCGCCGCCACGGTGTGCCGGTCGGGGTGGTCGAGCACCTGCTGGAGCGGTACGGCACCCTCACCCTCGACCTGCTCGCGCTGATCGACGCCGACCCGCTGCTCGCCTCCCCGCTGGCCGGCGCCCCGGAGTACCTGGCCGCCGAGGTGACGTACGCGGCCCGGGCCGAGGGGGCGCTGCACCTGGAGGACGTGCTCACCCGCCGGACCCGGATCTCCTTCGAGACCGCCCACCGGGGCCTGGAGTCGGCCGGGCACGCCGCCGAGCTGATGGGTGCGGTGCTCGGCTGGGACGCCGCGACGCGGGCCCGTGAGGTGGAGCACTACCGGGCCCGGGTGGAGGCGGAACGGCAGTCCCAGCTGATGCCGGACGACGCCACCGCGGACGCCGCCCGGCTCGGCGCCCCCGACGTCCGCGGTTTCGCCGCCGACCGGGGCGCGGACGACGGCGACCCGGCTGAACTTCCCTCCTCGTCCCGGTGACCGATCCCCCACGGAACGTCCACTGTCGATGGCGTCCGGTCGGCCGGTTCCGGGCGCTACCTACGGTGGGGTAGGTTCCGGCGCGTGGTTCCCGCTTCCTGGTCTCGCCTGCAAGCCCTGTCCCTCTCAGCACTGCTGGCTGTCGTGCTCGCCGGCTGCTCCGTCGTGGGCGGTGACGACGACCCGGTCGCGGCCGGAACGGCGGCGGGGCAACCCGGTGGGGGCGGGGCGGCGACCGCCAGCAAGGGCCGGGTCAGCCTCTTGCAGAAGGTCGGCGCGGACGGCCCGTTGCGCACCCTGAACGTGGAGCCGGACGGCCGGTGGGAGTGCGTGGACTGCGCCGGTGACGGGGTGACGTCGACCGGCGTGCTCGGCCCGGAGCAGGTGCGGCGGCTCCAGGGGCTGCTCGCCGACCCGGGGTTGACCGGCGAAACGGACCAGGCCCGGCAGTACCGGGTCAGCTGCATCGACTCGCTGACCTCCAGCCTGCTCACCTCGACCGGCCTGATCACCTCCCAGGACTGCCCCGGCGAGGAGCGGCCACCGATCGCCAACGAGATCCTGCTGCTGCTCACCCAGGCCACGCCCGCCGAGGTCACCTCCTGACCGTCCGGTGCCCCGCCAGGGCCGGCCCCGGTCGGGTAGGGGTCAGAGGACCTTGCCGGGGTTGAGCAGGCCCGCCGGGTCCAGCGCCGCCTTGATCGCCTGGTGCACCCGGACGCCGACCGGCCCGATCTCCCGGGCCAGCCAGTCGCGCTTGAGCAGCCCCACCCCGTGTTCCCCGGTGCAGGTGCCGCCGAGGTCCAGGCCCAGCCGCATGATCTCGTCGAAGGCGCGCCGCCCGCGTTCCACGCTCGCCGGGTCGGCCCGGTCCACCACGATGTTCGGGTGCATGTTGCCGTCCCCGGCGTGCCCCACCACCCCGATCGGCACCTCGCACTCCGCCGCGATCCGCGCCACCCCGTCCAGGAGCGCCGCGAGCGCCCCCCGGGGCACCGCCACGTCGTCGATGACCAGCCCGCCGTTGCCGCCCGGGTAGCTGTCGGCCGCGAACTTCTCCATCGCCGGGTGCGCCAGCCGGCGCGCCTGCAACAGCGCCGCCGCCTCCACCGCGTCGGTGGCCGCGTAGACCTCGTCCGCGCCGGCGGCCTCGCAGACCTTGGCCAGCCCGGCCAGGTCGTCCGCCGCCGCCGCGCCGGTGTCCACGGCGGCCAGCAGCAGCGCCTGCGCGTCGGTCCGCAGCCCCATCGGCTGGTACGCCTCGATCGCCCGCAGGTGGGTCCGGTCGAGCAGTTCCAGCAGGCTGGGGGAGAGCCCCTGGGCGGCGATCCCGGCGACGGCGGCGCCGGCGGCGGCGGTGGAGGGGAAGACCGCCACCATGGTCAGCCGCTCCGCCGGGGCGGGGCGCAGCGCGACGGTCACCTCGGTGATCACGCCGAGGGTGCCCTCGGAGCCGACGAAGAGCCGGGTGAGGTCGTACCCGGCGACACCCTTGGCGGTGCGCCGGCCGGTGCGCAGCACCTCGCCGGAGGCGAGCACCACCTCCAGGCCGAGCACGTACTCGGTGGTGACGCCGTACTTGACGCAGCACATGCCACCGGCGTTGGTGGCGACGTTGCCGCCGATCGTGGAGGACTCCCACGAGCCCGGGTCGGGCGGGTACCAGAGCCCCTGCCGGGCCACCGCGGCGGCGAGCGTCGCGTTGACCACGCCGGGCTGGACCACCGCGATCCGGCTCACCGGGTCGATCTCCAGGATCGCGTCCATCGCGACCATGCTCAGCACCACCGCCCCGTCGACCGCGTTGGCCGCGCCGGCCAGCCCGGTCCGCGCCCCCTGCGGCACCACCGGCACGCCGTGCCGGGCGGCGGCCCGCACCACGGCGGCCACCTCCGCGGTGCTGCGGGGCCGGACCACCACCAGGGGGGTGCCGGCGGCGCACAGGTCCGCCTCGTCCCGCTCGTGCATCCGCAGCAGGTCCGGGTCGGTCAGCACGGCGGCGTCACCGAGCACCGCCCGCAGGTCGTCGAGGAGGGGGGATCCGGCCATGCCGCCGAGGCTACGGTCGGCCGGGCGCGATCATCAACCGGCGCTCGCGCCGGGTAGCTTGGCCGCCATGCTCTATCTGGACCGGCCCGGCTGGCCGTGGCGGGGGCGGCTCTGGTCGCACCTGATCAGCGACGTCTCCCAGGCCGAGCTGCACGCCTTCGCCGAGATGCTGGGCGCGCCCCGCCGGGGCTTCGACCGGGACCACTACGACATCCCGGCCGAGCGGTTCGCGATGGCGGTCTGGCTGGGCGCCCGGGTGGTGCCGAGCCGGGACCTGGTCCGGCTGCTCCGCGCCGCCGGCCTGCGCCGCCCCAAGCACCTGGCCGGGGCGGTCCCGGCGGCCCGCCCCGGTGGCGAACGGCCCGACGGTCGGCGGCTCGACGGTGGTGGGCGGAGCCGGGTGGAGTTCAGCCGGCAGGCGGCCGGCCGGGACCGGGAGCCGCCGGGAGCGTCCGGGCCGCCGGTGCCCTCAGCGCCGCCAGCTCGCGGGTGAGGTTCGCCCGCGCCGGCTCCGCCCAGCGTCGGGCGAGCGGGGGCAGCCGGTACAGCGCCGGAAGGGCGAGCAGCCCGGTGAGCACCCGGGCGCGGCCGGCCCGGAACGCCGGGTCGGGCACGTGGGCGTACTCCTGGCGGACGGCGGCGGCGTAGCGGTCGTACGCCTCGGGCGGCGCCGCCAGGACGGCCAGGTCGGCGTCGCAGAGCAGCGCGCCCTCGGCGTCGCCCGGGTCGGCGGCGTGCCCAGCGGTGAGCAGCACCAGCCGACGCACCTCGGCCACGGCGTCGGCCGCCAGGCCCGACCGGGTGAGCAGCGTGCCGGCGAGCGTCGCGCTGTCCCGCTCGTTCGCGTCGCCCGCGGCGCGGGGGTCGTAGACCGCGTCGTGGCACCAGGCCGCCAGCCGCACCAGGTCCGGCCGGCCGGCCGCCGGCGCGTACGCGTCGACGACGTCCAGCACGGCGGTCAGGTGGTCGACGGTGTGGTAGCGCCGGTGCGGCTCCCGCCAGCGGGCCAGCAGGTCCGCCCCGGCCCGGTCCAGCTCCGCCGCGTCGGTCGCCCCGGCGCCACGGGCCGCCGCCCGCCACCGGTTGAGGAGATCCGCCACCCGGCCGAGTCTGCCGCACCACCGCCATCGGAGAGGATTCACCCGGGACGGTGCGGGTAGTCCCCGCCATGGCCGTGGCCCGGGACCGTCGACCGTCGTTGATGCGACGCGCCATCCGGCGCGACCGCGCGACGGACATCGACGGCGCGCGGATCGCCGCGGCGGTGGACGAGCTGCGGCACCGGGGCAGGGCGACCCTGCACGACCGCCTGCACCGGGTGCGGATGGCGTTGGGGCTGGCCGTGCAGGCCGGTCTGGCCGCCGGGCTGTCCTGGCTGGCGGCGCACGAGCTGCTGGGCAACCCGCAGCCGGTCTTCGCCCCGATCTCGGCGGTCGGCACGCTCGCCGTCTCGGTCGGCCAGCGGTTCCGCCGGACGATCGAGCTGATCATCGGGGTGGCGGTCGGGGTCGCGCTCGGCGACTTCCTCATCTACCTGCTCGGGACCGGGGCGTGGCAGCTGGGGCTGGTGGTCACCTCCGCCATCCTGCTGACCATCTTCGCCGGGGCCAGCGTGGCCATCGTCATCCAGGCCGCCGCCACCGCGGTGCTGATCGTCACCCTGAGCCCGTCCACCGCGAACCTGGAGATACCCCGGTTCGTCGACGCGTTCGTCGGCGGCGGAATCGCGCTGCTGGTCACCGCGATCCTGCTGCCGCTCAACCCGTTACGCGTGATCAACCGGGCCGCCCGGCCGGCCCTCGACCTGCTCGCCGCCCAGCTCGACGTCACCGCGGACGGGCTGCGGGAGCGGGACCGGGACAAGATCCAGAAGGCCCTGGAGCGGCTCCGGAACAACAAGGACGAGCTGGCCGCCTTCGGCGAGGCGATCGAGGGGGCCAAGGAGACGGTGATGCTGTCGCCGGCGCGCTGGCACCGGCGCGACGAGCTCACCCACTACGCGGAGGCCGCCGACCCGATCGACCGGGCGATGCGCAACAGCGGCACGCTGATCCGGCGTGCCGTCACCCTGATCGAGGACGAGGAGCCGGTGCCGGGGCCGATGCCCGACGCGGTGGCCCACCTCGCCGAGACGGTCCGCCTGCTCAAGCACGAGTTCGCCGTCGGCGAGGACCCGGAGAAGGCCCGGGAGCGGTCCCTGCGGGCGGTCAGCGAGGCCGGCCGGGCGTACGCCGAGGGGGTCGGCTTCTCCGGCAGCGTGGTGATCGCCCAGGTGCGTACCACCGCCAGTGACCTGCTGGTGGCCTCCGGCATCGACCAGGAGGAGGCGAACCGCCTGGTCCGGCAGTCCTTCGGCGACCAGGAGCAGCCGAGCGGGGCGGCGGAGGAGCCCGCCGCCCCGAAACCGCCCACCGCGCCGCCGCTCGGCTGACGCCGCCCCGACCGGGCCCACCTCGCGGCGGCCCAGCACGGCACATCCGCCGCAGGGCCGGTGCGGCACGGTTCCCGCGGCGGCCCATGTCGCGCGGCTCAGCACCGCACGTCCGCCGCAAGGAAGATGCGGCGCGGCCCCATGTCGCGCGGCCGAGCGTCGACCGCAAGGGCGCGCGCCCGGGTGGCGGCGCGGT
>NZ_JAMOKF010000290.1 GCF_023656545.1 Micromonospora phytophila
GTCCTCGTCCGCCGCCCCCGGCGGGGCCTCGCCGGCCGGGCGCACCGGCCCGGCCAGGGGAAGCAGGTTCATCGCCGGGGAGCCGACGAAGCGGGCCACGAACGTGCTGGCCGGGGTGCGCCAGATTTCGTCGGGGGTGCCGACCTGCTCGATCCGCCCGTCGCGCAGCACCGCGATCCGGTCGGCGAGAACCAGCGCCTCGGTCTGGTCGTGGGTGACGTGGACCATGGTGGCGCCCAGCCGGTCGTGCAGGGCCCGCAGCTCGGCGCGCATCTCGGTGCGCAGTGCCAGGTCCAGGTTGGACAGCGGCTCGTCGAGGAGGAACACGTCCGGCTCGCGGACCAGCGCCCGGGCCAGCGCCACCCGCTGCCGTTCGCCGCCGGAGAGCTGCCCGGGTCGCCGGTCGAGCAGGGCGACGCACCCGACGGACTCGGCCGCCGCGCGGGCCCGTTCCCGGGCGACGCGGCGGGGGGTGTCCCGCACCTCCAGGCCGAAGGCGATGTTCTCGGCGACGCTCAGGTGCGGGAAGAGCGCGTACGACTGGAACACCATCGACACGTTGCGCCGGCCCGGGCGGTCGCTGGTGACGTCCCGGCCGGCGATGCGGACCCGGCCGGCGGTGACCGGTTCCAGGCCGGCCACCACCCGCAGCACCGTCGACTTGCCGGCGCCGGACGGGCCGAGCACCACCAGCAGCTCGCCCCGGGCGACGGTCAGGTCGACCTCGTGCAGCACCACCGACCCCCGGTAGGCGGCCGAGACGCCGTCGAGGCTGAGACCGGGGTCGCTCACCCGTGCTCGCCGCGGGCGAAGAGCGGCCGGGTCTGCTGGTCGAGCTCGCGGATCACGTCGTCGAGGCGGTCGCCGCGGTACAGGGCGTTCTCCAGGATGCCGGAGGTGGCGTCCTCGATCTCCGGCCAGGTGGAGACGGTGGGCAGCGCCCGGACGGTGGGGATGGCGTCGAGGAAGACCTTCGCGCTGCGCGGCGGCTGCGCCGGGCCGAGGAAGGCCGGGGACTGCGACACCGCGATGTGCGACGGGACCGTCCGGCCGGTGGCCGCGATGATCCGCTGGCCCTCCTCCGCGATGGCGAACTCCAGGAACTTCCAGGCCGCCTCCTTGTTCTTCGCGCCCCGGGTCATGCAGTACGCGTCGGAGTGCAGCACCCCGACCTGCTCCTTGTAGATCGGCAGCGGGGCGACGTCCCACTCGAAGCCGGTGATCGAGCGGAACGTGGTGGTGGCCCGGCGGGAGCTCATCAGCATGGCGAGCCGGCCGTTGGCGAACCGCGACTCGTCGTCCTCGGCCTCCACCTCCTCGTCGGTCGGCACCACCCCGTACGCCTGCCGCAGGTCGACGAGGTTCTTCAGCGCCTCCCGGCCGGCCGGCGTGTCCAGGGTCAGCCGGGTGGGCCTGTCGGGGTCGTCGACGAGCTGGCCGCCGCTGGACCAGACGAACGGGGCGAGCCGGATGATCGACGGTTCGACGCCGAGGCCGTGCACGGCCGGGCGCTGGGCGGCGCCCTCGCTCTCGGTGGCCCGGATCGCCGCGCCGCGGGCGTCGCGGGTCATCGCGGTGGCGGTGCCGACCAGGTCGTTCCAGGTCCAGCCGGCCTTCGGCTCGGGCACGCCGTACTTCTGGAACAGGGTGCGGTTGTAGTAGACCGCCAGGCTGGAGACGTTCTGCGGCAGGCAGAGCTGCTTGCCGCCCCACTTGAAGGCGTCCATCGCCACCGGGTAGTAGTCGGCCGGGTCGACGGCCTGCGAAGCGGCGATCCGGTCGTCGAGCGGCTCGATGACGTTCTTGGCCGCGAACTGGCCGTAGAAGCGGTAGTTCATCAGGAACAGGTCCGGCGGGGCGCCGCCGGCCACCGAGGTCGCCAGCCGGGCCAGCAGGTCCTTACGGTCGCTGGCCTCGACCAGCTGCACGTCGGTGCCGGGACGCGCCTTCTCGTACGCCTCGACCAGGGTGCGGTAGGCGGCCAACTCCTCGGGGGCACCGAAGACCAGCAGCCGCACCGGCCCGTCGGACGACGAGCCGGAGCCGGAGCCGCAGCCCGTGACGAACAGCACGGCGGAGAGCAGCAGAGCGAGCAGCGCCTTGGGTCTCATCGTCAGTTCCGTCCCGTCGGGTCGTCGTGGTGGAGGAAGCGCCGCTGGGCGAGCACGAACACGACCAGCGCCGGCACCGTGGCGATGACCGCCCCGGCCAGGAAGACCGGGAAGTTCGTCGGGTCCAGCACCGACAGCGAGCGCAACGCCAGCGGCAGGGTGAACAGGTCACGGTCGTAGACGTAGACCAGCGGGTCAAGGAAGTTCGACCAGGTGAGCACGAAGGTGAGCGCGGTGAGCGCGGCGGTCACCGGGCGGACCAGCGGGAGGGCGACCCGCCACCAGGTGCGCATCGGCGAGAGGTCCTCCACCAGGCAGGCGTCGTAGAGGTCCGCCGGCAGCGCCCGGAAGGCCAGGTAGTAGACCAGGACGTACAGCGGCGAGGTGCCCAGCAACGCCGGGGCGATCAACGGCACCAGGGTATCGGTCAGGCCGAGCATCCGGAAGATCGCGAAGCGGGGCACCAGCAGCGCGGTGGCCGGGACCATCAGGGCGACCAGCGACGCCGCGACGACCACGGCGGTGGTGCGCGGCGCGAGCCGGGCCAGTGCGAAGCCGGCCAGCGCGGCGACCAGCACGCTCAGCGGCACCGCGACGACCGCGACCACGACCGAGTTGAGCGAGGCCCGCAGCAGCCCGCCCAGCTCCACGGCCTGCTCGTAGCCGGTGGTCGACACCGGCTCGGGCACCAGCTGCGGGGTCGGCGACGGCGGCAGCCCCGGCTCGGTGAACGAGCCGGAGACCAGCAGCAGCAGCGGGGGGACGAAGACCAGGACGACGAAGGCCGCGCCGAGGGTACGCCAGGCCCGGCCGGCCGCCTCGGGCAGCGGTGAGGGGCCGCTCGCGCGGCCCCTCACCAGGTTGTTGCCGATGATCGTCTACCTCTAGAGGGTGAGCTGCCAGGCGCCCAGGCCGTGCGAGGCGGCGTAGAGCACCCGCTTGCCCGGTACGACGGTGAGCCCGGCAACCTCGACGTTCGGCATGCCGAGGGCTGCCTTCGCCCAGGTCGTGCTCCCCTTGGCCAGCCGCAGGACGCCGAAGTCGGTGGCCGCGTAGAGGTCACCGGTGACGTCGTCGCGGACCAGGTCGGTGATCGGCTGGTCGCCGAAGTCGTACGACCGGTCGGCCCAGGTCGCGCCGCCGTCGCCCAGCTTCACCTCGAACGCGTGCCCGGTGGTCGCCGGGGTGTTCGAGTTGAACCCGCTGTAGGAGACCCACGCCCGGGCCGGGTCGGCCGGGTCGACGTGGATGCTGGTG
This sequence comes from Micromonospora phytophila, assembly GCF_023656545.1. GTDB lineage: Bacteria > Actinomycetota > Actinomycetes > Mycobacteriales > Micromonosporaceae > Micromonospora > Micromonospora phytophila. The sequence continues at coordinate 3,369 of NZ_JAMOKF010000290.1, forward strand.
ACGAAGCGGTTCGGGGTGGTGGCGGTGTCGATCCGGGTCCAGGTGACCGCCGAGGCCGGCTCGGCGTCCACGTTGCGGCTGACGAACACCCGGCCGGTGCTGGTGGCCGCGTACGCGGTGGACGAGTCGGAGTCGACCCGCTGGACCACCGAGACGGCGCCGCCGGCCCGGTCGCCGAAGGCGGCGTCGGTCAGCGCGGTGCCGCCCAACTGCTGCCAGTCACCGCACCGGGCCTCGAAGGTGCCGGTCCAGCTGTTGCAGATCCGGTTGGCCTCCTCCAGGCTCCGGTCGCCCAGCCCGAAGGTCTTGGTGCGGTACACCGAGCGGGCGGTGCCGGCGAACATGGTGCCGCTGACCTTCGGGTCGCTGATCACCGGGGCGTAGAACAGCGTGCCGAGCTGGCCGAAGATCCCGTCGTAGATCGAGATCCAGCTGCCGATGTCGCCGTTGTTGAAGTTCACCTCGGGGGTGGCGTCGTAGAAGGTGTGGAACCGGAACTCGGGCTTGCCGACGTCGAACCCGGAGGCACCGCCGTCACCGATCATCGTGTTGGTCCAGCGGTTGCGCTGGCCCTTGTTCTCCCAGGTGCCGTTGTCCTGGGTGCCGCCCTGAAGCTGGGTGTGGTCGTGCGGGCTGGCCGAGAGGCTGATGAACTGCAACGTGGTCATGCCCTTGTTGATGCCCTCCAGCTTGGAGGGGATCTTCGAGAGCATCTGCTTGCAGCGGGCCTTCTGGGCCGGCCCGGCGGCCCCGGCGAAGTTGCGGTCCGGGTTGTCACACCAGGACGAGCGGTCGACGAACTGACCGCTGGAGCGCATCAGGCCGCCGTCGTTGGCCTCGAAGAACTGGTACGGGTTGCGCGGGTTGGTGATCAGGGCGTGCTGGTCGGGGTGCAGCCCGTTGGGGTGCAGCTCGTCGGTGCCGTCGTAGGTCATGTCGGTGCCGCTGACGCCAGCGTCGGTGGAGAGGACGACCGCCCGCTTGTGGGCGACCGTCTCGCCGTAGACGTAGGAGCCACCGGAGTAGACGATGTCCGGGTGCCCGGCCGGGGTGTGCACGAAGAGGTCGTACCAGCACTGGCCGGTGCACTGGTTGAAGGTGGCGTAGCCCGGGTCGGCCGGGTTGCTGCTGGTCAGGTCGGCGAACGCCGGGGCGCCGGCGGCCACGTCGTCGCTGCGGAACAGCCGCGAGTACGGGTTGCCGATGTTGCCCTCGTGGACGTACATCCGGGTCTTGCCGTTGGGCAGCGCGGTGACGTCGATCGCGGCGCGGGTCTGGAACACGGCCGGGTTGAGCGACGGCTTGATCTGCGTCCAAGTCGCGCCCGCGTCGGCCGAGCGCCACACGCCCCGGGCGTACGAGGAGGCGTAGACGATGTCGGAGTTCCTCGGGTCGAGCTTGACGTAGCGCACCCCGCGCGGGGAGCAGGCGGCGGTGTTGCCGTACTCGGCGGCGCTGCCGGTGCAATGGGCCGGGTCGGCCGAGCCGTTGTGGATGAACTTCCAGGTCGCACCGCCGTCGGTGGACTTGTAGAGGCCCCACTTCGCCGCGTCGGGCACCGGGCGGGTGACGCCGGTGCAGCAGGAGCTGGACATGCCGCGCAGCGCGGTGGTGGTGGCGACGTAGAGCGTCTTCGGGTCACCCGGCTTGATGGTGATCTCGCCGATGCCCTTGCCGGCCAGGGCGGCCTTGCCCAGCGGGCCCTTCCAGGTCAGACCGCCGTTGGTGGACTTGTACAGGCCGACGCCGGCGACGCAGCCGGAGCCGCAGGTGTTCGCCTCGCCGGTGCCGACGTACATGGTCAGGCCGGTCTTGTCGTTGCGGTCGATCTTGACCGAGCCGGCGGCGTTGATGCCGAGCGGCCCGCCCAGGTAGAACCACTTGGGCTCGGCGGCGAGGACGTTCAGGGTGCCCCAGACGCCGCCGCCGGCCGGGGTGGCGTAGGCCCGGCAGAGCAGCTGGTTGCAGTCCGGGGCGATGTCCACGGAGGTGACCCGGCCGCCCGCGACGTACTCGTTGGGCACGTAGTTGAAGGCGTTGCGGTACTCGGTGAACGGGTAGAGGGCCTCGCTCGGGCCGACGTTGGTCCACGTACGGACGCCGGTGCGCCGCTCGGTGCTGCCGGCCCGCCGCTCGGCGGCGGAGTAGGCCGCCTTCGACCGGTCCATCTGGGCGACCGTGATCGCGTTGGCCGGGAAGGCACGCTCCAGGAACTCCTGCTGCGCGGCGTTGCCCGGCCCGTCCGGCGACATGCCGTCGTTGCCCGGCACGGCCCGCAGCAACTTCTCGGTGTGGGCGCCGAGCGCGCCCGGCATCTCCCCGTCGCCGACGGCGACCGGGGTCGGCACCTCGGCGCCGGCGAAATGGATTCCGACAAAACCGGTCGATGCCACCACGGCACCGACCGCCAGTCCTACGAGTAGATGGCGACGTCTGCGCTTCACGAGGGTCCCTCCGGCACGAGAAGGCGTCACCGCAGCGCGGTGCCGGATTGGCGAGCCGTCGCTGGCAGCGTCCACGCAGGAGAATGTCAGAGGGACCGGGTGGCAGACAATCCCCTGCGTCGATTTGCATTTCACAGATGGTTGCAATCGCAGGGAACGGGTAGTGCGGCACCATGCCAGCGCGCTACGAGAACTATCCGAGGATCGCCATTGTCACGGGAGCCGATTCCGGCATCGGCAAGGCCTGCGCGGTCGCGCTCGCCGAGGCCGGCTTCGACATCGGCATCACCTGGCACGCCGACACGACGGGCGCCGAGAAGACCGCGACGGAGGTCCGCGCCACCGGCCGGCGCTGCGAGGTGGCCGAGCTGGACCTGACCCGGCTGCCGGAGGCCGCCGCGGTGGTCGACGAGCTGGCCGACCGGCTCGGCGGGATCGGGGTGCTGGTCAACAACGCCGGCACCGGAGCGTCCACGCCGTTCGTCGACACCGGCTGGGACCAGTGGCGCGAGGTGCTCTCGGTGGACCTGGACGGGCCGTTCCTCTGCGGGCAGCGGGCCGCCCGGCGGATGCGCGCCGCGGGCCTCGGCGGCCGCATCGTCAACATCACCAGCGTCCACGAGCACGCGCCGCGGGTCGGCTCGGCGGCGTACTGCGCGGCGAAGGGCGGGCTCGGGTTGCTGACCCGGGTGATGGCGCAGGAGCTGGCCGCCGACGGGATCACCGTCAACGCGGTCGCCCCGGGGGAGATCGCCACCCCGATGACCGGCCAGGAGGACGTCGACCCGTTCACGCAGGAGCGGCCCGGCGTACCGGTCGGGCGGCCGGGGGACGCCCGCGAGGTCGCAGCGGTGGTCGCGCTGCTCGCCTCCCCCGCCGCCGCGTACGTCACCGGGGCGTCCTGGCCGGTGGACGGCGGCATGCTGATGATGGGCCCGCAGGCGAACGCGCTGACCTCCGACGACTGGCGCTCGCTCTGAGCCGACGTAACAGTTGGTGACCAATCGGGTTCACAGTGTCCACTTAGGGTGGTCGACGGCCCGGTCGCACGACGGCCGGGCCGACGACCGGCCCCCACCCGGGGCCCCGACGGAAGGACACACCATGCCCTTCGCCCAGCAGGTCGCCGCCCTCGCCACGGCGGCCGTCCTCGCCACCGGCGCACTGACCGCCGCGACCCCGCCAGCCGCCGCCCACGCCGCCGCCCCGACCACGTCGGTGCTGCTGCTCAGCGTCGAGCCGGAGTTCACCGGCGCGCCGCGGGCCACCGCGCT
>NZ_JAMOKF010000291.1 GCF_023656545.1 Micromonospora phytophila
CGGCGGTGGCCGGCTGGCGGCTGCGCCGGGGCGACCGGCCCCGCTCGGTGCTGATCGGGCTGCTGGCCGTCTGCGTGGCCGCGCTGATCGCGCTGCGCACCGGCCGCGCCGAGGACTTCTTCCTCATCCAGTTGGTCGCCAACGCCGCCAGCGCGCTCGCCTGGATGGTCAGCATCGTGGTGCGCTGGCCGCTGCTCGGTGTGCTCGTCGGCGTCGCGCTGAGGCAGCGGGGCCGGTGGCGGCGGGACCCGGCGCTGCTGCGCGCGTACCGGCGGGGCAGCTGGGTCTGGGCGGCGACGTACCTGCTGCGGGTGGCGGTGTTCCTGCCCCTCTACCTCGGCGGCCAGGTGGTCGCGCTGACCGTCGCCCGGGTGGCGTTGACCTGGCCGCTGGTCGCCGCGGCGCTCGGGGTGAGCTGGGTGGTGGTGCGACGGTCGTTGCCGGCGGGTCATCCGGGGCTGCGGCACCCGGTGACCGGGGCCGGCGAGCGGGCCGCAAGCCAGGAAAAATAAGGGAGAGGCCGCCACGGGGGGAGCGGCCTCTCCGGTGACGTACGTTACTCCGTCCCGGACCCGCGCGTGATCCCGTGCGGGCCTCTTTTTCGGGCTTTTTCGCGCTCGGTGCGCATCCGGATGATGGGGTGGGCCGGCCGACCCGCTGCGTCGGCCGGATGGCCGGCCCACCCCGGCCTGACCGTGGGTGTCAGGCCCTCCGCCGACCGGGCCACCACGGTCCCCCGAGCCCGGTCGGTCTCCGGGTGGGCGAGCCGCGCCGCCCACCCGGAGGAGTCGGCTCAGCCGTTGGGGAACAGGTTGCCGTAGTCGGCGTACGCCATGGCGACGTCGGCCTGCGCCCAGAACCGGTGGTAGTTGAAGGTCGGCTCCGCGCCGCCCTTCAGGTACGCCTCCACCTTCGGCCAGTCCGGGTCGTTCTTGTAGAACGACCGGATGTCGGCGAAGCTCTTGCCCGCGGCGATCGCGTCGCCGTTGGGCATCGTGCCGGTCCAGCCCGGCGGGACGTAGAGGCCCTGCCCGGTGGTGGCGTCGTAGACCTCGTCGAAGCGCCGGTAGTCGCCGCGCTTCTCCGGCCGGGAGACGCCCTTGGTGTCGCTGGCCGCGTGCAGCGCGTCGAGCAGACCCTTGGCGGTGTTCTTCGCCGCGACGTTGCCCGACCTGGCCGCGTACGCGATCAGGGTCCGGGCGTAGGCGGCGGCGACGCCGACGTCCTGGCCCTTCACCGTGACCTCGACGTGCAGGTTGGTGTTGGGCTGCGGGCTGGCCGGGTTCCAGGTGGTCGGCTGGCCGCTCCACTTCATGTCCGACGGGATCGACCAGTCGGCGCCCAGCGTGGTGTTGGCGATGGCCCAGGGCACCCACTTGTCCAGCAGCGCCTTGGCCTTGGCGTTGCCGGCCTCCAGGTAGAGCTCGGCGATGCGCTGCATCGACCAGGCCTGCATGCCGAACCACTGGTTCGACGGCGGGTCGTTGTAGACCGGGTCGACGTCGTAGTACATGCCGTAGAAGGTGGAGGTGCCGGCCGGCGGCTGGCCGTAGTTGCCGCCCCAGCTGTTGGTGGCGCCACCGGCGATGCCGCCCTCGGCGGACTGGAGCCAGGTGTAGAACTCCAGCTGCCGCTCGAAGCTCTTGGTCCAGTCGGCGACCGCGGTCGGCGACTTCGGCTTCAGCTCGGCCACGTTGGTCAGCGCCCAGGCCGCGAACGGGTTCTGGTAGCCGAAGTGGTTGTGGCTCGACCCGATCCGCCAGGACCAGTTCTGGTTCGGCTCGTACGCGCCGCCCCAGGCGTAGTACCAGGACATCAGGTAGTGCGCCGAGTCCCTGCCGGTGCCGGCCGGGCAGGTGGCCGCGCCGACGCAGTTGCCGATCTTCTTGAAGTACTTGTCGAACATCGCGTAGCGCAGGTAGTCGCCCATCTTGGCGGCCTTGGCCACGGTCGCCGCCACGTCGGCCGCCTTGCCCTGCTGCTTGGCCCAGGTCAGCGCCCAGTAGGCGGCCTGCACCGCGCGCGCGTCGGCGTCCGGGGCGTTGGTGTACTTCCACTGCTTGGCCGGGGCGTTGCCCTCCTTGATGAACAGGTCGAGGTAGCCGTACTGGCCGCCGTGGGCGAAGGTGTCGCAGGAGGGCTGCGGGATGGTCTCCCACACCGATTCCTGCGTGCCCCGCTGGAAGGTGTTGATGTACGCCGGCCGGCTGGTGCCGTCGCCGCAGCGACCGAAGCCGTAGGTGTTGTCCACGTCGAGCAGCCAGTGCATGCCGTAGATGTCACCGGTGCCGTAGGTGGACTGCAGCTCGGAGCGGAGCGGGTCCTGGCCGACCGGCACCGAGGGCTGGAGCGTCGACGGGTACTGGCTGGGCAGGTCGTATTCGGCCGCGTACTGCGGTGTGCCCGCCGCGCCGGCGGTCGGCTGGTCGGCATGGTTCGGAATGATGTATTTCTCCATGACCGTCCAGGCGTTGTTGAACGGTGCCCAGTTCTGGGTCACCCGCCCGTACTGGGCCTCCAGCCAGAGCCAGAAGCTGAACGCCTCCGAGGTGGTCTCGTGGCCGTGGTCGGGCGCCTCGACGATCAGCGTCTCGACGGAGTGGTACGGCACGCCCTCCGGGCTGAAGTAGCCGGAGTTCTTGATCTTCCCGTACTGCTCCAGGAACCGGGCGGTGTACGGGTTGTCGCCGCCGGGGGTGTCGTTGTCGATTTCCGTGGCGGTGACGGCGAGCGGGGCGAACCCGGTCGCCGAGGCGGTGATCGTGGCGGTGCCGCCGGCGGTGTCGGCGTCCTCCGCGGCGGCGACGGTGACGTTCACGCCGGTGTTCCAGTTGGCCGGGGTGAGGGTCACCGAGGCGGGCGAGACGGTGACGTCGGTGTCCCCGGTGCGGGCGAGGGACACCGGGACGTTCGCCGTCGGCGCCGCGCTGAGCTTCAGGTTGACCGGGGAGCTGCCGCCCTCGTTCACGCTCACCGCGGACGGGGTGGCGACCAGGACCGGGCCGGAGGCCGGCGCCACGGTGAAGGACTTCTCCGCGATGGCGCTGAGGTTGGCGTTGTCGTACGCCTTGGCCTGCACGGTGTAGCTGCCGGCGGGCAGGTCCTCCAGTGTGTAGCCGTAGGGCGCGGTGGTGTCGGTGTTGACCAGCAGGCCGTTGCGGTAGAACTCGACCTTGCCGATCGTCCCGTCCGGGTCGCTGGCGGTCGCGGTCAGCGGGACGTCGGCCGGCGCCTCGAACGGCCCGGCCGGCACGTTCAGGGCGACCGTCGGCGGCTGCTGGGGCGCCCCGCCGCAGGTGACCCCGTTGAGGGAGAACGAGGTGGGCTTCGGGTTGGTGCCGCTGTGCGAGCCGTTGAATCCGATGCTGGTCGAGGCGCCGGTGCCGAGGCTGCCGTTCCACGACTCGTTGGTGGCGGTGACCTGGTTGCCGGTCTGGCTCCACCGGGCGGACCAGCCCTGGGTCACCTTCTGCTCGCCGGGGAAGGCGAATCTCAGGGTCCAGCCGTTGATCGGGTCACCGAGGTTCTTGACGGTGACGTTGGCGGTGAAGCCGTTGTTCCAGTCGTTGGTCGCGTAGACCACGTCGCAGGCTGGGGCGGCCTGTGCGGCGCCGGCCGGCAGGGTCACCCCGCCGACCGCCAGCGCCGTGGCGGCGACCATCGCCAGGCGGCGACGTCTTGCCAGATCTCTCATGTGCGCGGTGTCTCCTTCGACCAGGCCGGGGTGGGGCCCCCGGCGGGGCGCCTTCCCGAAGAAAGGGGATTCGAGGCGCCCGGGGATGGTGGTCGCCCCGGCCCGGGCCGGGGTGCGGCGGGAGGCGGCCTCACGGGGACGGCGCTTCCGGCCGGCTGCGTCGGGTGCCGTGCCGGACGCACCGGCTGCCCTCGGCGACCCACGCTCACGCGATCTGGCTCCGCGTCGCGGTCGGCGACAGTGTGCCACGCATGGAAGCGCTCCCACAACATCGACGACGCGGCGACGCACCTACATGTTTCGATCTCGTTTAGGGGCTTTCACAAAGCCGTGACGGGCGTTACAGTCGCAGCATCGTCGATGGGAGCGCTTCCATCGACAAAGGTTCCAACTGGAAGATCACCCGGAGCCCCGTCTGCGACGGACCCGGGGACCAGCCCGAGGGCTGACGGCGGGCCAGCCCGGACGCCGCCGCCAGCCATCATCCCGCCGACGTGGAGGGAGGTGGATCCTCAAGCCACTCGCGTGGCCCGGCTCCCGCGCGACACGCACGACAGGACGCCAATTCCGCCCGTGCGTGTGCAGCAACGGTGGGGACGGGGGTTGCCCTCCCCCGTCCCCACACTAAACCCCCGTTCACGACGGGAAAAGAGGCCGACGGGACTGGCCGCGACGCCGTGCCGACCGGCCTCGCCGCCGTCGGCCCGTCGGAGCACCCCCGGTCGACGCCCCCGCGCCCGCCAGACCCCCCGCGGCGCCACACGCGGCGCGACCGCCCTCCCTCGCCCGCGCCTTTCGCGGCGCAGCCCGTCGGCGCCCGCCGCACCCTCCAGCTCCGCCAGCCCCGATCGCCGCCCACCCGCCGGGTCCCGTCCCGCTCGACCGGCGGATGACCGGCCGACAGCGCCTGCCCTATGCTGGGAGCGCTCCCGGCTCCCAAGCGGTGGCACGCATCCACGAGGAGAAAAACCCGATGTCGATACCCACCCGGCGGCTGCTCGGCCGCGCCGCGCTCTCCGCCACCGCCGCCGCCCGAACCGGCGGTCGACCGGGCGCCGCCACGGCCGCCGCCGCCGGCACGGCCGACGGCTGCGAGGACCCGGCGGAGGACACCGACGCGGAGACCACCGCCGCTCCGGCCGGCGGCCTGCGGTTCCCCCTGGGCTTCGGCTGGGGCGCGGCCACCTCCGCCTACCAGATCGAGGGCGCGGCCAAGGAGGACGGCCGGGGCGAGTCGGTCTGGGACACCTTCAGCCGGACCCCGGGACGGACGCGCAACGGCGACACCGGTGACGTCGCCGCCGACCACTACCACCGGTACGCCGAGGACCTCGACCTGATGCGCGACCTCGGGCTGCGCAGCTACCGGTTCTCCATCTCCTGGCCGCGCATCCTCCCCGACGGCGCCGGCGCGCCCAACCAACGCGGACTCGACTTCTACCGCCGCCTCGTCGACGGGCTGCACGAGCGCGGCATCGCGCCGATGGCGACGCTGTTCCACTGGGACCTGCCGCAGGCCCTGCAGGACGCCGGCGGCTGGGAGTCGCGCGACGTCGCCCACCGGTTCGCCGACTACGCCGAGATCGTCTTCCGCGCCCTCGGCGACCGGGTGCCGACCTGGCTGACCATCAACGAGCCGAAGACGGTGGTGCAGAACGGCTACCTCTGGGGGCACCACGCGCCGGGCCGGCAGGACCCGGCCGCCGCGTACCTGGTCGCCCACCACCTCCAGCTCGCCCACGGGCTCGCCGTCGGCGCGCTGCGCGCCACCGGCGCCGGCCGGATCGGCCCCGCGCTCAACCTGCACCCCTGCTACCCGGCCGACGACTCCGCCGAGGCGGCCCGGGCGGCCCGCCTCTACGACGGCTACGAGAACCGCCTCTACCTCGACTCGGTCCTCAAGGGCAGCTACCCGCAGGACGTGCTGGCCGACCTCGGGGCCGACAGCCGGATGGTCCGCGGCATCCGCGACGGCGACCTGGCGACCATCTCCGCGCCGGTGGACCTGCTCGCCGTGCAGTACTACACCCCGATCTACGTCACCGCCGACGGCGGGACGACCCGGCGCTGGCCCACCTCCGAGGCCGACTGGCAGCAGATCTACCCCGACGGGATGTACGACATCCTGACCCGGGTGACCCGCGACTACGGCCCGATCCCCCTCACCGTCACCGAGAACGGCCTGCCCACCCCGGACACCCTCGCCGCCGACGGCACCGTCGACGACACCGGCCGGATCAGCTTCCTGCGCGACCACCTGGCCGCCGCGCACCGCGCGGTCACCGCCGGGGTGCCGCTGGAGAGCTTTCACGTCTGGTCGCTGCTGGACAACTTCGAGTGGGCCGAGGGGTACGACCAGCGCTGGGGACTGGTCTACGTGGACTACCCCACGCAGCGACGCGTGCTCAAGCGCAGCGCACACTGGTACCGCACGGTCATCGCCGACAACGGCCTCTAAAGGGCCGGACAGCTCCCCACCCGGCGCCGGTCGGCGGGTGCCGGGTGGGGGTCCGCCGGTCAGCGGGGCAGGGCCTGCTGCAACTCCGCCCGCAGCGCCGGGGTGAGCATCTCCCCCGCCTGCTTGGCCAGCCGCGCCATCTCGTAGCCGACCACACCGATGTCGGCGTCCGCCCCGGCCAGCGTGGCCAGGATCGACCCGTCGCGGATCTGCATGACCAGGAAGTATCCGCGGCCCATCTCGACCACCGTCTGCTTGACCACGTCGCCGTCGAACATCTGGGCAGCCCCCGCGGTGATGCTCATCAGGCCGGAGGTCACCGCGGACAGCTTGTCGGCGTGGTCCCGGGGCAGGTGGTCGGAGATCGCCACCAGCAGCCCGTCGGAGGAGACCACGATCGCGTGCGCCACTCCCGGCACCCGCTGCGCGAACGCGCTGACCAGCCAGCTCAGGTCCCGGGCCTCCTGGCTCAACGTCATCATTGATCTCCCCCTTCGGTGCGCGCGCCGGCGCGCGGCACGGGTATCTCGGTGGTGTCCTCGGCCTCGGCCCGCCGGACACCGCTGTACAACCGGGACAACATCCCGCCGACCGCCTCCGGGTCCGGGTCGTGACGTGGCGCCGGCTGCTCCGGCCGGGCCGACCGGGTGACGGCGGAGAGCTGGGCCATCGGCACCCGGACGGGCAGGCCACGCTCGTTGGTGCCGCCGGTCACCGGAACGGCCGGTGGCGTCGGCGACGTCTCCCGCGCCGGGGCCGGCGCCGGCCCCTGCCGGGACCACCAGCCACCATCGGCCGCCGCGGGCGCCCCGGCTGCCGGGGCGAGCACGTCCTCGGCCCGCACCGGAACCGGGCGGGTCTGGCGCGGCGCGGTGGCCTCCGGGCGCCGACCGGCCACCGGCAGCTCCGCCGACGTCGGTGGGCCACCCA
>NZ_JAMOKF010000029.1 GCF_023656545.1 Micromonospora phytophila
CGGGCCGGCGGGTCGACCCGGCCGCGGGGCGCCGCCCTGCGGATCCGCGCGGACACCCTCGCCGGGAAGACCGTCGACGTGGTCGAGCTGCGCACCTCCGGGGCGCCGCTGCGCTACTGGATCGACTCCTCCGGGCTGCTGCGCCGCCTGGAGCTGCGCACCTCGGCGGGCGCCTGGGCCCAGCTCGACCTGACCCCGGGCGCGGTGCCCCGACTGACCCCGGCCGCACCGGCGCCGAAGCGCCCGCCCCGGCCGGCGCGCGGCCGGTGACCGGTCAGGGACGCCAACCGGTCTGCGCGGCCCACTCCTCGGCGCGCAGGTGCTCCTCGTCGAACCACGGGTCGTTCGCCGTGCCGTACGCGGCACCGCCCGGGGCCGAGGCGGACAACTCCCGCTTGAGCAGCAGGTACGCCGCCCGCTGGTCCGGGTCGGCGCGCAGGTGGTCGCGCATCAGCAGCGCGTGCCGCCAGCCCGGCGAGTCCACGGCGCGGACGTGCACGTTGACGGGACGGGCCGGATCGGCGGCGCCGTGCAGCCGCTTCTCCCACCGCTCGCCGCCCGGCGGACGCGGGTCGTCCCACCACTCGCCGGGCACCCGCGGGAAGCCGGCCTCGCCGAGGCGCCGCGCCAACGCCCCGTCCGCCTCGGCGAGCGTGGGCACCGTGAGCTGGATGTCGATGACGTCCGCGGCCGCGAGGCCGGGGACCGCGGTCGAACCGATGTGGTCGATGCGCAGGTCGGCGGGGGCGAGCGCGTGCCGGATCCGGGCGGCCAGCCGCGCGTACTGCTGCGGCCAGGTCGGGTCCGCCTCGGTCAGCTCGACACGCTGCGGGCCGCCCGCCCGCCGCGCGCGCAGGTTGGCCTCGTAGGGACCCAGCCGCTCCCGCCACAGCGCGTCGACCGCGGCGTGCAGCTCCGCCAGGCTGCCGTCGTTGGTCAGCACCACGTCCGCCGCGGCCCGCCGCCGGGCGTCGTCGGCCTGCGCGGCGATGCGCCGCTCGGCCTCGGCCCGCTCCATCCCCCGGTCACGGGCCAGCCGCGCCAGGCGGGTCGCCACGGCCGCCTGCACCACGACCACCAGGTGGTACGTGGGCGCGAGCCCCACCTCCACCAGGAGCGGAACGTCGTTGACCACGACCGCGTCCGGCGCCGCGGCGGCGACCAGCGCGGCGGTACGTGCGCGCACCCGGGGATGGGTGATCGCCTCCAGCCGGCGGCGCGCCGACTCGTCGGCGAAGACCACCGCACCCAGCGCCGCCCGGTCGAGGGCGCCGGCGGGGTCGAGCACCCGCTCGGAGAAGGCCGCGACGATCTCGGCCAGCCCCTCGGTGCCCGGCGCGACCACCTCCCGGGCCACCCGGTCGGCGTCGATGACCACCGCGCCCCGTTCGGCCAGCCGGGCCGCCACGGCGCTCTTGCCGGACCCGATCCCTCCGGTCAACCCCACCATCAGCACCGGACCAGTCAACCTGATCACGCTTGCGCTGCCAAACCCGCCGCGCGCCAAGCCGGCGCAACGGCGAAGGCCCCGCCCCCGGCGATCGTGTGATCGCAGGGGACGGGGCCCGTCGTCGTGCTCAGCGGGTCACTTGCCGCCGGCGAGCTTCTCCCGCAGAGCGGCGAGCGCCTCGTCGGTGGCCAGGGTGCCGGCCGGCTCCTCGGCCTGACGGCTCGGGGCCGCGGTGGTCGTGGTGGTGGTGCCACCGGTGACGGGCGGAGCCGGGTTGGCAGCGGCCTCGGCGTCGGCCGCGCGAGAGGTCTGCACCTGCTTGGTGTGGGCCTCCCAACGCTGACGCGCCTCGGCGTACTGGTTCTCCCAGGTCTCGCGCTGCTTGTCGTACCCCTCGAGCCACTCCCCGGTCTCCGGGTCGAAGCCCTCCGGGTAGATGTAGTTGCCCTCGGCGTCGTACGTCGCGGCCATGCCGTAGAGGGTCGGGTCGAAGTGCTCCTCGCCCTCGACGAAGCCCTCGTTGGCCTGCTTGAGCGACAGCGAGATCCGGCGGCGCTCCAGGTCGATGTCGATGACCTTGACCATGACCTCGGAGCCGACCTGCACGACCTGCTCCGGGATCTCCACGTGGCGCTCGGCCAGCTCGGAGATGTGGACCAGGCCCTCGATGCCGTCGTCCACCCGGACGAAGGCGCCGAACGGCACCAGCTTGGTGACCTTACCCGGCACGATCTGCTGGATCGCGTGGGTGCGGGCGAACTGACGCCACGGGTCCTCCTGGGTCGCCTTCAGCGACAGGGAGACCCGCTCGCGGTCCAGGTCGACGTCCAGGACCTCGACCTCGACCTCCTGGCCCACCTCGACGACCTCGGACGGGTGGTCGATGTGCTTCCAGGAGAGCTCGGAGACGTGCACCAGACCGTCCACGCCGCCGAGGTCGACGAACGCGCCGAAGTTGACGATCGAAGAGACGACGCCCTTGCGGACCTGGCCCTTCTGCAGCTTGTTGAGGAACTCGGTGCGCACCTCGGACTGCGTCTGCTCCAGCCAGGCACGGCGGGACAGGACCACGTTGTTGCGGTTCTTGTCCAGCTCGATGATCTTGGCTTCGAGCTCACGGCCGACGTACGGCTGCAGGTCGCGCACCCGCCGCATCTCGACCAGGGAGGCCGGCAGGAAGCCGCGCAGCCCGATGTCGAGGATGAGGCCGCCCTTGACCACCTCGATGACCGAACCGCGGACGACGCCGTCCTCGTCCTTGATCTTCTCGATCGTGCCCCAGGCCCGCTCGTACTGCGCCCGCTTCTTGGAGAGGATCAGACGACCCTCCTTGTCCTCCTTCTGGAGGACCAGGGCCTCGATGTGGTCTCCAACCGAAACGACCTCGGCCGGGTCCACGTCGTGCTTGATCGACAACTCCCGAGAGGGGATGACACCCTCGGTCTTGTAGCCGATGTCGAGCAGGACCTCGTCCCGATCGACCTTGACGACGGTGCCTTCGACAATGTCGCCGTCGTTGAAGTACTTGATGGTCTCGTCGATCGCGGCGAGGAAAGCCTCCTCGGAACCGAGATCGTCGTGGGTGACCCGGGTGGCGCTCGAGGGGGCCTCGATGCTGCTCGTCATGTGGGCGGTTGCTCCGGTCGGATGGTGTGTCACAGCAGGCTGGTGTCGCGGTGACCTGTTCGCGCCAACGGATCCGTCGCCGGGCACACCGAACGATCGCTGAGTGAGATCATGATGTGGCTCCGTCGACCGCGCACCTGCTCCCTGCCGAGGCACACGATCCGCGAGCGCATCGTCTAGCCTACCCGCTGCATTACCACAGCGTGCAAGGCCTCCCACCTCACCGCGACCTCGCCACCTGCGAAAGCGGAGATTTCGACTGGCAGAGGTCCCAGGTGTCGCCTCCGTCACAGCAGCCCCACCGGCCCCGGCGACCGGCCCGTCGAGCCCCACACCGCCCGCCGTCCCGGCCGCCGCGGCGGGGGCCTAGCGTGAGCGGGTGGATGACGAGAGCCGGGTGACCCGACGCCGGGTCGGCGACGCCGAGGCCCGCCGGGCGAACCGCGGCTGGTGGGACGCCGACGCCGACGCCTACCAGGCCGAGCACGCGGCCTTCCTGGGCGAGGTCGACTTCGTCTGGTGCCCGGAGGGGCTGCGCGAGACCGACGCGCGACTGCTCGGCGACGTGGCCGGGCGCCGGGTGCTGGAGGTCGGCTGCGGCGCGGCGGCCTGTGCCAGGTGGCTGGCCACCCAGGGCGCCCGGGCGGTCGCCTTCGACCTCTCCGCCGGCATGCTGCGCCACGCCGCGCACGCCGCCGCCACCACCGGCGTACGCGTGCCGCTGGTGCAGGCCGACGCGCTGGCGCTGCCCTTCGCGGACGGGGCGTTCGACACCGCCTGCACCGCGTTCGGCGCGGTCCCGTTCGTCGACGACTCCGCCGCCCTGATGGCCGAGGTGTTCCGGGTGCTGCGCCCCGGCGGCCGCTGGGTCTTCTCGGTGACCCACCCGATGCGCTGGATCTTCCTCGACGACCCGGGCGAGGGCGGACTCACCGCCGTGCACTCCTACTTCGACCGCTCCCCCTACGTCGAGCAGGACGAGACCGGCGAGGCCACCTACGTCGAACAGCACCGCACCCTCGGCGACCGGATCCGCGAGCTCGTGGGCGCCGGGTTCCGCCTGGTCGACCTGCTGGAACCGGAGTGGCCCGCGGGGCACGAGGGGACCTGGGGGCAGTGGAGCCCGCTGCGCGGCAGGCTCTTCCCCGGCACCGCCATCTTCGTCACCGACAAGCCCGCCAACTGACCTCGAGTTGGTCGCCGGCAGCGCGGAGCCGACGGAGCCGTTCGAGTTCGGGCTGCCGACCGGCGAGATCACCCGGCAGTAACCGCCCGGGCCTGCCGTTTTTTCAGGCGGGGCCGGGGTAGCCAGGGCGTATGGCCGAGCAGAGGGAATTCCGCGAGGGTGACCACGTCTCCTGGGCCAGCCACAGCGGCCGGGCGCATGGGGTGATCAAGGAAAAGCTGATCGACCGGACACACGTGCGCGGACACGCCGTGAACGCGACGGAGGACGAGCCGCAGTACCGGATCCGCAACGACGACTCGGGCCGGGACGTCGCCCACCGACCGGAGGCGCTGCGCCATGAGCCGAAATGACGACGGCCGGGACACCTACCGGGAGTTCACCGAGGCGGTGAACATGAAGCCCCGCGAGCTGTCGACCTGGCTGGAGACCGACGAGTCGAAGCACGTCGGCTGGCGGAAGAGCACCAAAGGCGGCGAGTCGGTGGGCCACGAATCCGGCCGCAAGATCATCGACCTGCTGCGGCGCAAGCGCGGCGACCTCTCCGAGGGCGACTACAAGCACATGCGCAAGGTGGTCGGGTACGTCCGCCGGCACATGGCGCAGCGCCCCTCCGGCAACGTCCGCGACACCAAGTGGCGCTGGTCCCTGATGAACTGGGGCCACGACCCCCTCAAGGGTCCGCTGCCGCCCCCGGGCGGCCCGTCCCGGCGGGCCCTCGAACGGCACGGCACCCCGCCGAAGGAACGCCGGGGACCCGGACGCTGACCAGCACCGCGATCACGGCGCCGACCAGCCACCGATGACCACCCTCGAAACCGCCGCCGCCCAGGGTGACCACGTCGGGGTTCCGGGGCAGCATCGCATCAGTGGTCGGCGCTGTTCCAGTCCCGCCCCTCGCCGACGGAGACCTCCAACGGCACCGACAGCGGGTAGGCCCCGCCCATCTCGCGGCGCACCAGGGCTTCGAGGGCCTCACGCTCGCCCGGCGCCACCTCGAAGACCAACTCGTCGTGCACCTGCAGCAGCATCCGGGAGCGCAGCCCGGCGTCGCGCAGCGCGGTGTCGACGTGCAGCATGGCGACCTTGATGATGTCGGCCGCCGAACCCTGGATCGGGGCGTTGAGCGCCATCCGCTCAGCGATGTCGCGGCGCTGCCGGTTGTCGCTGACCAGGTCGGGCAGGTAGCGGCGACGCCCCAGGATGGTGGAGGTGTAGCCGTCGAGCCGGGCCCGGGCGACCACCTCCTGAAGGTAGTCGCGCACCCCACCGAAGCCGGCGAAGTAGTTCTCCATCAGCCCGCGCGCCTCCTCGGTGCTGATCCCGAGCTGCTGGGAGAGGCCGAACGCGCTCAGCCCGTACGCCAGGCCGTAGTTCATCGCCTTGATCTTGCGCCGCTGGTCGGCGGTGACCTCGTCTAGCGGCACCGCGAAGACCGACGAGGCGGTGGCCGCGTGGAAGTCGGCCCCGGAGTTGAACGCCTCGATCAGCGCGTCGTCCGACGACAGGTGCGCCATGATCCGCATCTCGATCTGGCTGTAGTCGGCGGTGAGCAGGCACTCGTAGCCCTCCCCCACCACGAAGGCCCGGCGGATGCGCCGGCCCTCCTCGGTGCGGATCGGGATGTTCTGCAGGTTGGGCTCGGTCGAGGAGAGCCGCCCGGTGGCCGCCACCGTCTGGTTGAAGGTGGTGTGGATGCGGCCGTCGTCGGAGACGGACTTGAGCAGCCCGTCGACGGTCGACTTGAGCTTGGCGACGTCCCGGTGGCGCAGCAGGTGGGCCAGCACCGGGTGCGGGTTCTGCGCGTAGAGCCACTGCAGGGCGTCGGCGTCGGTGGTGTAGCCGGTCTTGATCTTCTTGGTCTTGGGCAGGCCCAGCTCGGTGAAGAGGATCTCCTGGAGCTGCTTGGGCGAGCCGAGGTTGAACTCCCGCCCGACCGCGGAGTACGCGCCCTGCGCCGCGGCCTTCACCTCGGCGGCGAAGTGCGCCTCCAGCTCCGAGAGGTAGTGCGTGTCGGCGGCGATGCCGGTGCGTTCCATGCCGGCGAGCACCCGCATCAGCGGCAGCTCCACCCCGGCCATCAGGCGGGCGGACTGCTCGCCGTCGCGGGACAGCTCGGCGTCGATCGCGTCGGCCAGGTCGAGGGTGGCCCGGGCCTGGAGCATGAGGTTCTGCTCGGCCTCGCTGTCGTTGCCGAGCCCGTCGAGGGTCAGCTGGCCGTTCTCCGGCGCGTCGACCCGCAGCTCGCGGTGCAGGTAGCGCAGGGCGAGGTCGGTGAGGTCGTAGGAGCGCTGGTCGGGTCGGGCCAGGTAGGCGGCGATCTGCGTGTCGCGCACGATGCCGTCCAGGAACCAGCCGTGCGCGCCGAAGGCGAGCACCGCGGGCTTGCTGTCGTGCAGCACCTTGGGACGCTCGGCGTCGGCCAGCCAACCGGCCAGGGCGGCCTCGTCGGCCGGCTCCAGCCCGCTCGGGTCGAACCAGGCCGCCGCGCCGCCGGCGGTGGCCAGCGCCATGCCGGTGACCGCGGCGGTGTGCCGACGGTTGGGACCGGTGTCGAGCTTGGCGGCGAGCCCCACCGGCGACCCGCCTCGCGTGTGGGTGTCCAGCCAGGCGGCGAGCGCGCCGGGGACGGTGAGCACCTCGCCGGTCAGGTCGAACCCGGCCTCGGCCTCCGGCTCGACCGCCTCCAGGTACTGGTAGAGCCGGTCGCGCAGGATGCGGAACTCGAGGGTGTCGAAGACCTGGTGCACGGCCTCGCGGTCCCAGCCGGCCCAGCGGGCGTCCTCGGGGCGCAGCGGCAGCTCGAGGTCGGAGACCAGGCAGTTGATCTCGTAGTTGCGGATCACGTCGGCGAGCCGCTCCCGCAGGCTGTCGCCGGCCTTGCCCTTGATCTCGTCGGCCCGGGCGATGACTCCCTCGACCCCGCCGTAGGTGTTGATCCACTTCGCGGCGGTCTTCGGGCCGACGCCGGGGATGCCCGGCAGGTTGTCGCTGGTCTCCCCGACCAGGGCGGCCAGGTCGCGGTAGCGCTGCGGGTCGACGCCGTACTTCGCCTCGATCGCCGCCGGGTCCATCCGGGCCAGGTCGGAGACGCCCTTGCGCGGGTAGAGCACGGTGATCTGGTCACCGACGAGCTGGAACGCGTCCCGGTCGCCGGTGCTGATCAGCACCGACATGCCCTGGTCGCGGGCCTGGCAGGCGAGGGTGGCGATGACGTCGTCGGCCTCGTAGCCCTCCTTCTCCACCACCGGGATGCGCAGCGCGGCGAGGACCTCCTTGACCAGGCTGACCTGGCCCTTGAAGTCGGTGGGGGTCTCGCTGCGGCCGGCCTTGTACTCCGCGTAGCGGTCGGTGCGGAACGAGTGGCGGGAGACGTCGAAGGCGACGACGATGTGGGTGGGCTGCTCGTCGCGCAGCACGTTGATCAGCATCGAGGTGAAGCCGTAGACCGCGTTGGTCGGCTGCCCCGTCGTGGTGGAGAAGTTCTCCACCGGCAGGGCGAAGAAGGCCCGGTACGCCATGGAGTGTCCGTCGACGAGGAGCAGGCGGGGGGTCGTAGCAGTCACGGCAGCGACTCTAGTCGCAACGCCCGACATCCCCGGCCCGCGGCACCGCCCGGGCACCGCAAACCCCGACATCAGGGCGGACGCCGGACGGCCGCCCGCCCCCAAAGGGGACGGACGGCCGCCGACGGTACGGGCGTGACTCAGGCCACGCCGAGGTACGCCTCCTTGACGGCCGGGTCGTGCAGCAGTTCCTGCCCCGTGCCCTCCTTGACGATCCGGCCGGTCTCCAGCACGTAGCCCCGGTGGGCGCGCGACAGCGCCTGCTGGGCGTTCTGCTCCACCAGCAGGATCGTGGTGCCCTGCTCGTTGATCCGCGTGATGATCTCGAAGATCTGCTGGATCAGCTTGGGCGCCAGCCCCATCGACGGCTCGTCGAGCAGCAGCAGCCGCGGCCGCGCCATCAACGCCCGACCGACGGCGAGCATCTGCTGCTCGCCACCGGAGAGGGTGCCGCCGGCCTGCTTGCGGCGCTCGGCCAGGCGGGGGAACAAGTCCAGCACCATCGCCATGTCCTCGGCGATGCCGGCGCGGTCCCGCCGGGTGTAGGCGCCCATCTCCAGGTTCTCGATGACCGTCATGCCCGGGAAGACGCCCCGGCCCTCGGGCGCCTGCCCGATGCCCCGGATCACCCGCAGGTCCGCGCGCATCCGGGTGACGTCGGTGCCGTCGAAGACGATGGAGCCCTGCGCCACCGGGCGCAGCCCGGAGATCGCCCGCATCGTGGTGGTCTTGCCCGCCCCGTTGGCGCCGATGAGCGCGACCACCTCGCCCTCGTTGACCACGAGGCTGATCCCGTGCAGCGCCTGGATCCGCCCGTAGAGCAGCGTCAGGTCCTTGATCTCAAGCAGCATCGGTCGGCACCCCCAGGTACGCGGCGATCACCTTCGGGTCGTCCCGGACCTCGGCCGGCAGCCCGTCGGCGATCTTCTTGCCGAACTCCAGCACGACGATCCGATCGGTCACGCCCATCACCAGGCGCATGTCGTGCTCGATCAGCAGCACCGTCGTGCCGTTGTCACGGATCTTGCGGATCAGCCCGAGCAGCTCCTCCTTCTCCGCCGGGGTGAAGCCGGCGGCCGGCTCGTCCAGGCAGAGCAGGGTCGGATCGGTGGCCAGCGCGCGGGCGATCTCCAGCCGGCGCTGCTCCCCGTACGACAGGTTGCGGGCCAGGTCTCCGGCGCGACGGTCGATGCCGACGAAGCGCAACAGCTCGTGCGCCTTGTCGCGACCGTGCCGCTCCTCCTTCCAGTGCCGCGGCAGGCGCAGCATGGCGGCGATGACGCTGGTCTTGTGGTGGGCGTCGGCGCCCACCATCACGTTCTCCAGCGCGGTCATCTCCGGGAAGAGCCGGATGTTCTGGAACGTGCGGGCGATGCCGGCCTTGGTGATCCACGACCGGCGCTTGCCGCTGGTGCGCTGCCCCTTGAACCGGATCTCGCCCTCGGTCGGCCGGTAGACCCCCGTCATCGCGTTGAAGCAGGTCGTCTTGCCGGCGCCGTTCGGACCAATCAGGCCGAGGATCTCACCCTTGTACAGGGTGAAGGTGACGTCGTTGAGGGCGACCACGCCGCCGAAGCGCAGCGTGACGTGGTCGACCTCCAGCAGCGGCTCCCGCCCGGCGGGGTCGGGCGGCGCCGGGGTGGTCGTGGCCGGCTCGGCCGGACCCTTCTCCGGCGGCACCCCGATCGTGCTCCGCCCGTCGGCGGTGATGTCGCGGTCGCTGCTCGCGTCGCGTTCGCTTCTCATCTGCGGCTCACTCATTGGGCACCGTCTCCTGGGGGACCGCTTCCTTGCGGCGGTCGGCGAACTCCGCCGCGCGACGCCGGTTGGGCACAATGCCCTGCGGACGGAAGATCATCATCACGATGACGACCAGACCGAAGATCAGAATCCGGTACTCGGCGGCGTCGAACTCCACGCCGATCAGATCACCGACGCCCCGCAGCCATTCGGGCAGGTACCAGGTGATCGCTCCACCGACGATAGCGCCCTTGATGTTGCCCGCCCCGCCGAGGATCACCGCGGCGAGCACCAGGATCGAGCTCTCCAGCACGAAGCTGTCGGAGTTGATGAAGGTTTGCTTCCCGGCGAAGACCGCGCCGGTCAGACCACCCACCGCGGCGCCGATGGCGAACGCCCACAGCTTGTACTTGAAGGTCGGCACGCCCATGATCTCGGCGGCGTCCTCGTCCTCCCGGATCGCCACCCAGGCCCGACCGACCCGGCTGTTGACCAAGTTCCGCATCAGGAAGATCACCACGATGATCAGTGTGAGGATCAGCCAGTAGTACGGCTTGGAGTCCACCACGCCGAACAACGGCTTGCCGTCCGAACCGGTGCCCGGCGGGTGCGCCACCTCCGGGATGCCCCGCTGCCCCTGCAGGACGCCCTCGTTGCGGGCGGCGTAGAGCCGGATCATCTCGGCGAAGCCGAGCGTCACGATGGCCAGGTAGTCACCGCGCAGCCGCAGCGTCGGCCCGCCGAGGATGACACCGGAGATCATCGTGACCGCGATCGCCACCGGCACCGCGGCCAGCCAGGGCCAGTTCGTCCCGAGCCGGCTCTCCGGCGACGTCAGCAGCGCCACGGTGTACGCACCCACCGCGTAGAAGCCGAAATAGCCGAGGTCGAGCAGGCCGGTAAAACCGACCACGACGTTGAGGCCCACCGCCAGCAGGACGAAGACGGCGGTGTCGAAGAGGACCGCCGCGAAGTCCGACCGGGTGGTGTAGAGGGCGAAGTACTCGCTGCCGATCGGGAAGCCGAGGTACTCGTAGAACCACCGGTTCGGCAGGATGTAGAGGAAGACGACCAACGCCGCCAGGGCGGCCCAACGGAACTGTTTCGGCATGCTCGCCCAGCGGTCCTTGAACCCCGGCGTCCGTTGCTTTTCCACGGTGGCGGTCATGCGCGCGCCCTCCCGAGTGATTCGCCGAGCAGTCCGGTCGGCCGGAACATCAGCAGCACGACCAGCAGCACGAAGCCGGTGAAGTCCTTCCAGTCTCCGCCGAAGAGGCCGGCGGCGTAGTTCTCCGCCACCCCCAGCAGCAGACCACCGAGCAGCGCGCCACGCAGGTTGCCGATGCCGCCGAGCACCGCGGCCGCGAAGGCCTTGAGCCCGATCAGGAAGCCGATGTTGAACTTGGTGTAGCCGTACCGGACGTTCCACAGCAGGGCGGCGACGCCCGCCATGATCCCGCCGAGCACGAAGACCAGCAGGATCACCCGGTTCTTGTTGACGCCCATCAGCGCCGCGGTGTCCGCGTCCTGCGCCACCGCCCGGATGCCGCGGCCGAGCCGGCTGCGGTTCACGAACTGGTCGAGCCCGACCATCATCACCAGGGTCACGCCGAGGATCAGCAGCTGGACATTGGTCACGCCAGCGCCGAAGACGGTGAAGACCGTCTCGGACTTGATCAGTGTCGGCATGCCGAACGGCGCGCGGGCGGTGCCGATGCCGAACGACTCGGCGAGCACAAACGAGGCGCCGATCGCGGTGATCAGGAAGGCCAACGGCGGGGCGTTACGCCGTCGCAGCGGCCGGTAGGCCACCAGCTCGACGGTGACCGCGGTGGCCGCCGAGGCGATCGCCGCGACCGCCAGGCCCGCCAGC
The DNA here is from genome assembly GCF_023656545.1 of Micromonospora phytophila. Taxonomy (GTDB): domain Bacteria; phylum Actinomycetota; class Actinomycetes; order Mycobacteriales; family Micromonosporaceae; genus Micromonospora; species Micromonospora phytophila. Next base: position 11,442 of record NZ_JAMOKF010000029.1, read on the forward strand.
AGCGCGAGCAGCAGCGGACCGAAGGCCGGTGAGGGGCTGTTCTGGTTGTAGCCGAGCGCCTCCCACGTCCACAGGGCGGTGAAGGTACCGACCATGAAGACCTCGGAGTGCGCGAAGTTGATCAGGCGAAGAACGCCGTACACCAGGGTGTAGCCGAGAGCCACGAGCGCGTAGATGGCGCCCTGCTCCAGCCCAGTTATGGTCAGTGCCGGGAAGTTCCCGACGAGCTCATCGAAGTTCAAGTGGGGCTCCAACTGTGGCGGTCAAGCGGTGCGGCCGGGAGGAGAACCTCCCGGCCGCACCGTTTGGCATCCCTTGGCGGGACCGGACTAACCGATCAGGCCTTGGGGATCTCGATGTCCGGAACGACCTTGCCCGCGTTGACCTTGAAGGCCCAGACGAGGACCTGGGCCGGGTCGAGCTCGCCGGTGCCCTCGAACTTGTAGGTCACACCGGTGGCGCCGCCGGCCTTGTTGTAGGCCTTGACGAAGGCGAGCAGATCCTCGCGGCTGGCCTTGCCGCTCTTGATGCCCTCAAGGAAGATCTTCGTGATGTCGTACGAGACGTCGGCGTAGGTGCCCGGCTCGGCGTTCTCGAACGCGGCCTTGTAGTCCGTCACGAAGGTGCCCTTGGCCGCCGTGGCCGGGGCGCACGGGCAGGTCAGGATCGTGCCCTCGGCGACCTGCTGGCCGGCGACGGAGATGAAGTTGGCGTCGTTGACGCCGTCACCGGCGACCATCGTGCCCTTCCAGCCGGCGCCCTTGAGCTGCTTGAGCAGCAGGCCCGCCTCGGTGTAGTAGCCACCGAAGAAGAGGACGTCCGCGCCGCTGCCGACGATCTTGGTGACGACGGCGGAGAAGTTGGTCTGCTTGACCTGGACCTTGTCCTCACCGGCGACGGTGCCGATGATCTTCTTGACCTCGTCCACCAGGCCGGCGCCGTAGGCCGACTGGTCGTCGACCACGTAGACCTTCTGGGCCTTCATGACGTTCTTGATGTAGCGACCGGCCGCCGGGCCCTGGGAGGTGTCGTTGCCGACGCCCCGGTGGAAGATCTTCCAGCCCTTGGTGCTCAGGCTGGGACGGGTCGCCGAGGGGGTGATGATCGGCAGGCTGACCTGGTTGAAGATCGGGTCGGCCACCTCGGACTCGCCCGAGAACGCCGGGCCGACGATGCCGACGACCTTGGTGTCACTCGCCGCCTTCTGGGCCAGCGGCGCGGCCTTGGCCGGGTCACCCTGCGAGTCGTACTCCTCGAGGTTGACCTTGCAGTCGGCGTTCTCCTTGTTGTACTGGTCGATCGCCAGCTTGGTGCCGTTACGCATGTGGATACCGAGACCCGCGGCGTCGCCGGTCAGCGGGCCGAAGAATCCGAGCTTCAGATCACAGGCGGCCGAACTGCCGCCGCCTTCGCTACCACTGTCAGCCTTACATGCGGCGGCGCCACCGAAAACGAGCGCGCTGATGGCTACGCCACTCAGCACCCGTGCGAGCTTCTGCCTCAAGGCCCGAACCCTCCTCCGTCCCATGGCCCGAACCACCCGCTGCCAACTGGCTCTTGCGGGGGCGGACGAACCAGACCGTCGTCGCCGGTCTGGGGCCGGACGTTATCCCACCGGTGAGCTGTGACGTAAGCCCCAGGGGTCTGGGTTGACCGAACCGTTACACGCCGTGGCGGATTGGAAACGATGGCTGTAAGAACCTTAGATCATGAAGGGCTTTCACCTTTGTTTCGTAGGTAACGAGCAACCGGCCTTCGACCCGCTACCGATCGGCCGTCGGCACCCCCGCCCACCAGGCACGAGACCCCAAACCGTCGTCGGCAACCAACAACAGACGATCACCCCACGACGCCACCGCCAGCGCCGCACCGCCGGCATCCGGCACCGCCACCGGCAACGCCACCGCCCGCCATGAATCACCCGAATCGGCGGATAGCCACACTCCGTGACCGCGACCGTCCGCGACGACCACCACCAGCGCCCGCCCGGCGGCCACCAGAGAACCCACCGACGACACCCCCGGCCCGGCCCCGCCGAACCGGCCGCCCGGACGCCAACCCAGCCCCACCAGCCGCCAGGCCCCGAACCCGCCAGGCACCGGACCGACCGCCACCGCTGCACCGCCGACCGACGCCACCCGCTGCGCCTGCCCCTGCCCGTCCGGCGTCGGCAGCACCGCCCGCCGCCAGACCCGCCCGTCCGACGAGGTCCACGCCAGCGGCACCAACGCCGCACCCCCGAGCGGCAGCACCGCCCCCACCACCAGCCACCCCGACGACACCGCCGTCGCGTCATACGCGAACGTGCCACCCCGCTCGTCGCCGGCCAACTCCGCGACGCCCTCCCGTGGCGTGAAACCCTCCGCGTCCGGCGAGGTCCAGACCGCCGCCCCGTCGACCCGGGTCCCCACGACCAACCACCCCGCCGGGCCGGCGGCCAGCCGGGAAACGCCCACCGCACGCGGACCGCCATACCACTCCAGGGGGGCCGCCACCTCCCGCAACGTCCCACCCGACCCCTGCACCCACGTGCCGACGCGCGGATTGCCGTGCACGCCCCCGCTCTTCGCCCCGATCGCCGCCACCCGCCCAGCCCGACAGGCCACCGCCGAGAACACATGCTGCCGGCCGTAGAACGACGACGCCGCCACCGGCAACGGCGACCAGGACGTGGCGTCCGAGCTGACCCACGCGGCCGGCCTGGTCCGCCCCGCCGCATCGGCCACCCCGCCCACCACGAACCACCGGCCGTCGCAGGCCACCGCGTCGCGCACCATCAGCCGGCCGGTCCCGCCAGGTGGCGTCGGCAGGGTCAGCGACCGCCACGCCGGCCGCAGCGGCTCCGCCTCAGGGACGTCCGGCTCCACCCCGTCGCTGTCCGACTCCCCCGGCACACACCCGGTCAGAAGCACGGCGAGGACGGCGAGCAGCGCCACCAGCGGCCGGGCCGACATGGATCAGATGCTATCGACCGCCCGCCCGCGCGACGGCCCCCTCCGGGGCGCGGCCTGCGAAGTCAGGGGGCCGGCTGGGCGACCTCGCCGCCAGCGGTCTCGGCGAGAATCCGCTCGGCGACCTCCTTCATGGTCATCCGGTGGTCCATCGCCGTGCGCTGGATCCACTTGAACGCCTGCGGCTCGGTCATCCCGTACGTCGTCATCAGCGCACCCTTGGCGCGCTCGACCGTCTTGCGGATCTCCAGCCGGTCGGTCAGCCCGGCGACCTCTGCCTCCAAGGCGGCGACCTCCGAGTAGCGGGACAGGGCGATCTCCACCGCCGGAACCAGGTCGCTCTTCTGGAACGGCTTCACCAGGTACGCCATCGCGCCGGCCGCCCGGGCCCGCTCCACCAGATCACGCTGGCTGAACGCGGTCAGGATGATCACCGGGGCGATCCGGGCGCCGGCGATCCGCTCGGCGGCGGCCAGGCCGTCCATGATCGGCATCTTGATGTCGAGGATGACGAGGTCGGGCTTCAGCTCCTCGGCGAGCCGAACGGCGGTCTCGCCGTCACCGGCCTCCCCGACCACCTCGTAGCCCTCTTCGACGAGCATCTCGGCGAGGTCCAGCCGGATGAGCGCCTCGTCCTCGGCGATCAGTACGCGCCTGCGCTCGGCATCCGTCTGCGTCTCGGCCACGAGCCACTCCCACCATCGTTCCGGGCACGGTTACCACCCATGCTCCCGCACGAGCCTAGTCGGGTACAGTGAGCCACACCTCCGACAGGGGTACCGCCGGGATGGAGGAAGCGGCAGACTCGGATGCCTCAAAAGCATCTGCCCGAGAGGGCGTGCGGGTTCAAGTCCCGCTCCCGGCACTTTTGTCATACACCTGTTCGATGATGCGGGCGTGCACCCACCTGAGATGCGAGTGCGTGCTCGCGCTCTCCGCGAGCGCGGGCACACGCTACATTCCGTAGCCCGTACCCTGTCCCTGCCTTACACCACCGTCTGGCACTGGTGCGTCGACCGGCCGGAACCGGCCGTTGTCGGCACGGCGCTGCGGTGCTTCCGCTGCTCCCCCGAAGTCCGCGATCCGACAGACCCGGGCGCTTATGCCTATCTGCTGGGCCTCTACCTCGGCGACGGTCACCTCGCCGTCACACCGAAGGTTCCCGTGCTGCGGATAGCGTGCACGACGGCATATCCCGACCTCGTCGGCACGTGCGCCCGAGCGATGCGCGCCGTGCTGGCGTCGAAAGTGCAGCAGATCCCGAAACACGGATGCGTCTCCGTGGAGAGCAGCGGTGTCCACTGGCCGTGTCTGCTCCCTCAGCACGGGCCGGGCAAGAAGCACAAGCGCCCGATCCTCCTCACCGACTGGCAGAAGGAAATCGTCACCGCCCATCCCGGCGACTTCGTCCGGGGCTTGTTCCACTCAGACGGCTGCCGGACCAGCAACCGCGTGACGGTGCGCGGCAAGGAGTACGTCTACCCCCGCTACATGTTCAGTAACGAGTCCGCCGACATCATGGGTCTCTGCCAGTGGGCGCTGGACCTGCTCGGCATCGCCTGGCGGATGAACCGCCGCAACTCGCTCTCCGTCGCCCGCCGGGAGGCCGTCGTCGCCCTCGACCGCCACGTCGGCCCGAAGTCCTGAGCGGGGGCGTTCCGCCGACCGGCGCCGGCGGGGTCGAGACCGGGCGGCAACACCCGAAGCTCCGCGAGATCAGCCACCGGCTCTTGGCGGCTTGGGCACGTCGAGCACCTTCTCAGCGGATTCAACGCCCACCGAACCGGCGACGCGGCAGAGCCCCCGCGCTCGAGGCCGACCGGCGGCCCGCCGGGCACGCAGCGGGTGCCCCCGCGCAGCCAGTCCGGCCGCGTGGGCGGTGCTGTGGGGTCGAACCGCCGCTCACCCTTGTTGCGGCGACTGCCCACCGTCGCGGGGCCATGGCGTGCCCTGGCTGGTCTCGACGTCGATGTTGAAGCGTCGGAGCAGTCGCAGGAAGGTGCGCTGATCGTCCTCGGCCCAATCGGCAATCACCTCCGCCAGTCTGCCCTGGAAGTAGGCCCGGTCCCGGGCCAGCATGGCGAGCCCGTCCGGGGTCGGCCGCAGTTTGCGGGCGATGCCTCCGGCGGGGTCTGGAATCCGATCGACGAGCCCCTGCCGGAGCAGGGCAGCCGTCTGCCGGTTGATCGTCGAGACATCGAGGTTGAACGCGTCGGCCAGCTCGCGCAGGGACATCGGCTGCTGCACCTCGAGCCGGCTCAGCACCAGAAAGGCCGAGCGGTCCAGCAGTCCCCGGCCGGCGCGGTCGTTGCCGGGTAGGACCTCATACCGGCTCAGCAGGGTCAGCTCGAGGTCGAGGCCCTCGACGGAGTCGCGTTGGTCACGTCCGGTTCGATTGCGCGGCACGATGTGTAGCGTACACATCATGTGCATGGAGCACAACGACCGCCCCGCACGGAGACCCGCATGAAGCGTTCCGGTTCCCCCTCGGCCATCCTCGCCGTACTCGCCGCCATCAGCCTGCTGGCGACGATGCTGCAGACGCTGGTCATCCCGTTCATTCCGAGCTTTCCCGCACTTCTGAACGCCTCGCCCGCCGATGCGTCGTGGGTCGTCACCATCGCGCTCCTGACCGGCGCGATCGTTACGCCGGTCAGCGGGCGCCTCGGTGACCTCTTCGGCAAACGGCGTGCCTTGCTGCTGACGCTCGCCGTGGTGATCATCGGCGCGGTGATCTCCGCCCTGACCAGTTCGCTGTGGCTGATGGTGATCGGCCGTGGGCTGCAGGGCTGTGCGCTCGGGGTGATCCCGCTCGTCCTGGGCATCTTCCGGGACGAACTTCCACCGCGCCGGATTGGCGGGGCGATCGCGCTCCTGACCGCGATGCTCGGCCTCGGTGGCGCGATGGGGATACCACTGGCCGGCCTGGTCGCCGAGCACTTTGATTGGCACGTGCTGTTCTGGGGATCGGCCGGGCTGGGCCTGCTCTGCGCCCTCCTGACCGCGCTGGTGGTGCCGGAGTCGCCGCAGCGCACCGAGGGACGCTTCGACGTCGTCGGTACCCTCGGGCTGACCGTGGGGCTGATCGGCCTGCTCCTGCCGATCGTCAAGGGCGGGCAGTGGGGCTGGGGCAGCACCCGCACGCTCGGCCTTGGCGCGGCGGCTGTCGTCATCCTGCTCGCCTGGGGCTGGCACCAGTTGCGCACCCGCTCCCCCCTCGTCGACCTGGTGCTCTCCGCGCGGCGACCCGTGCTGATGACCAACCTCGCCACCGTCGCGGTCGGCTTCGCGATATTCACCATGCTCTTCGTGTTTCCGCAGATCCTGCAGGCGCCGCTCGCCACCGGCTACGGATTCGGTCAGAGCCTGGTGTGGACGGGGCTCGCCGTCGCCCCGAGCGGAGTACTGGCGCTGCTGCTGACTCCGGTCTCGGCCCGCCTGATCACCCGGTACGGGGCCCGGCTGGCCATGATGCTGGGAGCGATCGTCATCGCCGCCGGCTACGTCTTCATCACGCTACTGATGAACAGCGTCATCGATTTCGTCATCGCCTCGGGCATCATCGGGGCCGGCGCCGGTATCTCGACTGCGGCCACGTCAAAGCTGATCACCGATGCGGTCCCGGTGACCGAGACGGGCTCGGCCAATGGAGTGAACACCCTGATGCGCTCGGTCGGAAGTGCCGCCGCCAGCGCGGTCCTGACCGTGATCCTGGCACAGGTCACGATCACGGTCGGCGCGGCGACGCTGCCCACAGCGGCGGGGTTCCGGACCACGTTTGTCGTCGCGGCTGCGGCGGCAATCATCGGCCTGCTCCTCACGGCGCTCGTCCCGGCCCCACGCCGAGACCCGGCGGGCCGGCACCGGCGCACCGACCTGCTCGCTCGACCCGCCCGAGCCGGCACGGGCGGCTAGCGGGTAGGTCAGGGTGCGCTGCCAGGGTTGGCAGCGTCCGGTCGAACAAGACTTCGCCGACCTCACCCCGATCGCGGGGGGAGCTGACCGGCCTGGACGCCTGCTTCTACTGTCTCGGTGTCTCCGCCGTGGGGCTGGACGAGGCCGCGTATACCCGGGTCAGCTACGACTACCCGATGGCGGCGGCGCGGACGCTGGCCGAGGCGAGCCCGGGCCTGACCTACGTCTCCGTGCCGGCACCGACTCCTCGGAGTGGGACCGGGTGATATGGGCGCGGGTGAAGGGCCGGACGGAGAACGCCGTGCTCGCCCTCCTGCCGAACGGGTACGCCTTCCGGCCGGGCTTCATCCAGCCGACGCACGGCGCGGTGTCGAAGACCGGCTGGTATCGGGCTCTCTACGCGGTCACCGCGCCGCTCGCCCCGTGCTGCGCCGGCTCTTCCGGAAGTACGTCACCACCAGCGACGAGGTGGGGCGGACGATGCTGCGGGTGGCCCGGGAGGGCGCCGCCAAGCGGATGTGGGAGAACGCCGACCTGGCCTGACGACCCGCTCGCGGCTACACCGAGGCGAGCGCCCGCGCCAGGTCGGCGCGCAGGTCCTCCGGGTCCTCCAGGCCGACGGAGATCCGCAGCAGCCCGCCGACCGGCCTGGCCTCCCCCTCGACAGGTCGGTGGGTCAGCGAGGCGGGGTGCTGGATGAGCGTGTCGACGCCGCCGAGCGACACCGCATGGGTGATCAGCCGGCAGGCGCCCGCGACGGTGGCGGCGGCGGCCGCGCCGCCGCGTACCTCGAAGGCGAGCAGGCTGCCGGGGCCGGACATCTGCCGGCCGACCAGCGCGTGCGGGTCGCTGACGCTGGGGTGGTGGACGCGTTCGACGGCCGGGTGGTCGGTGAGCCAGGCGGCGAGCTTCTCCGCGCCGGCCTGCTGGGCGCGAACCCGCACCGGCAGGGTCTGCAGGCCGCGGTGCAGCAGGTACGCGCCGAGGGGGTGCAGGATCGCGCCGGTGAGCGCGCGGACCTGGCGCAGTCGGGCGGCCCAGTCGGCGTCGCAGGCGACCACGCCGGCGAGGACGTCGCCGTGCCCGCCGATGCTCTTGGTGGCGCTGTGCAGCACCAGGGTGGCGCCGTGCCGGACGGGCTGCTGGAGCACGGGGGTGGCGACGGTGTTGTCGACGAGCAGCGGCACGTCGCCGGCGGCGCGGGCGAGGGCGGCGATGTCGACCAGGTCGAGGGTGGGGTTGGCCGGGGTCTCGACGATCACCAGGGCCGTGTCGGGGCGGACGGCGGCGGCGACCTCGTCGGCGCGGGCCCAGGTGACCTCGGTGCCGAGCAGGCCGGTGGCGAGCACGTGGTCGGTGCCGCCGTAGAGGGGGCGGACGGCGACGAGGTGCCGCTTCCCGTCGCGGGTGGCGGCGAGCAGGGTGGCGGTGAGGGCGGCCATGCCGCTGGCGTAGGCGACGGCGTCGGTGGTGCCCTCCAGTTCGGCGAGGGCGGTCTCGAACCGGGCGACGGTGGGGTTCCAGAGGCGCTGGTAGACGGCGCTGCCGCCGGCCGGGAGGGTGCCGCCGGTGGCGAGGGTCTCGTACGCGTCGCCGCCGGCGTCCACCGAGGGCAGCGGGTTGGTGGTGGAGAAGTCGATCGGCGGCACGTGGACGCCGAGCGCGGCGAGGTCGTCGCGGCCGGCGTGCACGGCTCGGGTGTCCACGGTCGTCATGCCGGAAGGATCGAACATCCCATCGGCTCACGGCAAGGCTTTCGCAGATGATTCGGCAAGAATGCTTGGATAAGGGTCAGGATTCGGTGGAGGATGCAGACATGCCCCTCGCAACGAATGATGTGCGGCCGTTCGCGGCCCTGGACGACACCGACCGCGCGATCCTGACCGAACTGGCCGCCGACGGCCGGCTGCCGAACAACGCCCTCGCCGAGCGGGTCGGGGTGGCGCCGTCGACCTGCCTGGCACGGACCCGGGCGTTGCGGGAGTGCGGGGCGATCCGGGGTTTCCACGCGGAGGTGGATCCGGCGGCGGTGGGGCTGCCGTTGCAGGCGCTGGTGTCGGTGCGGTTGACCGCGCACGAGCGGGCGGCGGTGGACGCCTTCCGGGCCCGGTCGGTACGGCTGCCGGGGGTGGTGGCGGTCTTCCACGTGGCGGGCGCGGAGGACTACGTGCTGCACGTGCGGGCCGCGTCGGGTGACGCGCTGCGGGACTTCGTGCTGGATCACCTGGCGGTGGATCCGGTGGTGCAGCACACCCAGACGAGCCTCATCTTCGAACAGGCCCGCGGCGTGGGCTGAGCGTGGTTCGGGGTCGCTGGCAGGAACAAAGCCGACGCGGGACGGGTTGACCAGACGCGTGATCGACGTACCGCTCTCCGTTCTTGATCTTGCCCCGGTCGCCGCCGGCACCACCGCCGGCGCGGCCCTGCGGCACACCACCGAGCTGGCCCGCCGCACGGAGGAGCTGGGGTACCACCGCTTCTGGGTGGCCGAGCACCACAACATGCCGGCGATCGCCAGTAGCGCGCCGGCGGTGCTCCTGGCGCACCTGGCGGCGCACACCTCGACGATCCGGCTGGGCTCGGGCGGGGTGATGCTGCCCAACCACGCGCCGCTGGTGGTGGCCGAGCAGTTCGGCACCCTGGAGGCGCTGCACCCGGGCCGGATCGACCTGGGCATCGGCCGCGCCCCCGGCACCGACCAGGTGACCGCGCTGGCGCTGCGCCGGACGATGGAGGGGCTGTCGGCGGAGGGCTTCCCCCGGGAGCTGGCGGACCTGATGAACTACTTCAGCGGCGAGCAGCCGGGGCCGATCACGGCCACCCCGGGTCGCGGCGAGCAGCCGGCGGTCTGGCTCCTCGGCTCCAGCGGGTTCAGCGCCCAGTTGGCCGGGCTGCTGGGGCTGCCGTTCTCCTTCGCGCACCACTTCAGCGCGCAGAACACGCTGCCCGCGCTGGCGCTGTACCGGCAGAGCTTCCGGCCGTCGCGGTGGCTGGAGAAGCCGTACGCGATGGTGGCGGTCAACGCGGTCTGCGCGGAGACCGACGAGCGGGCGCGGTGGCTGGCCGGGCCGAGCGCGTTGTCGTTTTTGAAGCTGCGTTCGGGGCGTCCGGAGCCCCTGGCGACGCCCGAGGAGGCGGCGGCGTACCCGTACAACGAGTTCGAGCGGGAGTTCGTCGAGCAGCGCCGGGAGGGCCAGGCGATGGGCTCGCTGGAGACGGTACGCCGGCAGCTGGGCGACCTGCTGGCCCGCACCGGCGCCGACGAGCTGATGCTGACCACGCTGGTGTACGACGTGGCCGACCGGGTGCGCTCGTTCGAGCTGATCGCCGAGCGGGTGGCCGGCGGCCTGCGCCGGGACGCCTGAAACACGATCTTCACGTCGGTGTCACCCCGCCGACCCTGAGCCTGCCTAGTGTTGTCCTCGGTGGTGGTACGGCATTCCTGGTCGGGACGGGTCGGGGATGCCGCGGTGTGGCGCACCGGGCCGGAGCTGTGCGGATTCCGCGGCTGCGGCCCGGTGCCTGCCGTTGGCGTCGGGGTGGGGTTTCAGCGCAGGTAGACGCGGGGCGTCGGCGGGGTGGCCATGCCCGCGCCGATGAAGAAGCCCGGGTGCGGGGGCTGGTTGTCGGCGGTGTTCTGCCAGGCGACCGCGACCCGGTACTGCGGGTCGTGCATCAGGGTGTGGATCCGGGTGGTCGTCGGGGTGGGCGTGCTGTGGATGCGCAGCGCCCGGCTGTCAGCGGTCGGCCAGACCACCTCCTCGCGCCACTTACCGAGGATGTCGCCGGAGAGCGCCGGGTGGACTTCGTGCCGTTGTTCGACGCCACGCCGCCGCCGGGGTGAGCAGGCGGGTGTCCCCGCCGGTGGCGTACTTGTCGATCCGGGTGCCGTCGAGCAGCTCACGGACGGGGTCGCCGTCCCACCACACGAGGAAGAAGTTCGCCGACGACGGGTTTTTCCGCACAACACGCCGGGTGCTTGCCCCACGACCGGTTTCTTGATCGACTCGTCGGGTGGCTGAGCACATGACCCCGGACGAGTTCCGTCGCGCCGGGCACGCCGTGGTGGACTGGATCGCCGACTACTGGGCGACGCTCGGGCAGCGCCCGGTGACCTCGCAGGATGCGCCGGGAGCGGTCGCGGCCCGGCTGCCCGCCGGCCCGCCGGAGAAGGGCGAACCGATTGAGGCGGTCCTGGCCGACCTGGACACGCTGATCACCCCGGGGCTGACGCACTGGCAGCACCCCGGCTTCTTCGGCTACTTTCCCGCCAACACCAGCGGCCCGAGCGTCCTGGGCGATCTGGTCAGCTCCGGCCTCGGCGTGCAGGGCATGCTCTGGGCGACCGGGCCCGCCTGCACCGAGCTGGAGACGGCGATGCTGGACTGGCTCGCCGACCTGCTGGACCTGCCGGCGCGGTTCCGCTGCGCCGCCGCCGGCGGCGGCGTCATCCAGGACTCCGCCTCCTCCGCGACCCTGGTGGCCACCCTCGCCGCGCTGCACCGGGCCAGCGGGGGTCGCTGGCGCGACGGCGGCATCGACCGCCGCTACCGGGCGTACACCTCGACGCAGGGGCACTCCTCGATCGAGAAGGCGGCCCGGATCGCCGGGCTGGGCACCGACGGGGTACGCCCGGTCGAGGTCGACCCGCGGACGCTGGCGATGCGTCCGGAGGCGCTGCGCGCGGCGATCGAGGCTGATCTCGCCGCCGGCGTGGTGCCGGCGATCGTGGTGGCCACCGTCGGCACCACCTCCACGACCGCCATCGACCCGCTGCCCGAGATCGGTGCGATCTGCGCCGAGTTCGGCGTGTGGCTGCACGTCGACGCCGCATATGCGGGGGCGGCGGCGGTCTGCCCGGAGCTGCGCTGGTCGCACGCCGGCCTGGAGCACGCCGATTCGTACTGCTTCGATCCGCACAAGTGGCTGCTCACCGGCTTCGACTGCGACGCGTTCTGGGTGGCCGACCGGGGAGAGCTGATCGAGGCGCTGACTGTGCTGCCGGAGTACCTGCGCAACGCGGCCACCGAATCCGGCGCGGTCATCGACTACCGGGACTGGCAGGTGCCGCTGGGCCGCCGGTTCCGCGCCCTGAAGCTGTGGTTCGTGCTGCGCTGGTACGGCGTCGAGGGGCTGCGCGCGCACATCCGGTCCGGGGTGGCGCTGGCCGCCCGGTTCGCCGACCGGGTCCGGGCCGACGACCGGTTCGAGCTGGCCGCCGCGCACCCCTTCGCGCTGGTCTGCTTCCGGCTGCGCGGCGACGACGAGGTCAACGCGGAGCTGCTGGCCCGGGTGAACGCGACCGGCCGGGTGCACCTGACGCACACCCGGGTGGAAGGTCGGTACACGCTGCGCCTGGCCGTCGGCTCTCCCCAGACCACCGAGGAGCACGTCGACGAGGCCTGGGGCCTGCTCACCGACGCCGCGCACACCCTCCTCCCCCACTGACCCCCGGCAGCGCGACGAGCCTCGTCGAGATCTTGGACGGAATGGGCCCCCGGAGGGGCCGTTTCCCTCCAAGATCTCGCCGGTGACCCGGGGTCAGTGCCTTCCCGCGGGCGCCGGCACAGGTGCGGTCCCCGGCTCCGGGGCCGCGAGGGCGGCAGCGCCGGCCGGGTGGGGGGACGGGGCGGCGAGGGCGGCCTCGACGAGGGCCCGCTCGCGGCGGGTGCGGCGCAGGGCCCGTACCGCGAGCACCAGCGCGACCAGCCAGCCGACGGCGAGCAGCACGTAGACCACCGGCGGCACGGCGCCGCCGAGGTCACCGGCGCGCAGCAGGGTGCGGGCGTTGGGCAGCACGAACACCCCGCCGATCACGGCGCCGAGCAGTTGGGCGGGGACGATCCGGACCAGCCACGCGGCGACCGGCGCGGCGATCAGGCCGCCGACGAGCAGCGCGGCCACCATGGGCAGCAGGAAGCCCTCGGAGCCGAGGCCGATGAGGAAGCCGATGCTGGCCGCGCCGGCCACCACGAACTCGGAGGTGTCGACCGAGCCGATCACCTTGCGTGGCTCCATCCGGCCGGAGACCAGCAGCGCGGGCGTGGCGACCGGGCCCCACCCGCCACCGCCGGTGGCGTCGACGAAACCGGCGACCAGGCCGAGCGGGGCGAGGAAGCGGCCGCGCAGCCGGCCGGCGGCCCGGTTGGCGCGCAGCGGGCGGGAGAAGCGCACCAGCAGGTACGCGCCGAGGGTGCACAGGATCCCGGCCATCCAGGGTGCGGCGGCGGTGGTGGAGATGGCGCTGAGGAAGGTCGCGCCGGCGAAGGCGCCGATCGCACCCGGCAGGGCGATCCGGGCGACCACCCGCCAGTCGACGTTGCCGAACCGCCAGTGCGCCACCCCGGCGGCGAGCGTGGTGCCGATCTCGGCCAGGTGCACCGAGGCCGAGGCGGCGGCCGGCGCGACGCCGACGAAGAGCAGCAGCGTCGAGGAGGTCAGGCCGTACGCCATGCCGAGCGCGCCATCGACGAGTTGCGCGGCGAGCCCGACCAGCGCGAGGACCAGCAGCTTACGCACGAGCGCCCCCTGACTTCCTGGCATCTCCTATCGACTTGGTCGACAATGCGGCACCGGGCGCGCCGGGTCAAGTCCCTGATCGGTCAGTGGGACGACGACCACCCAAGCGGCGGACCAGTCCGAAGGGAGTCCCGCTCGCACGGACGGGACAGGTCGACAGCGCCGGCTGGTCGACCGGCGCGGCAAGCCCCGTCGGGTGGCCGGGCCGGCCCCGGCGCCCGGTTCCCCGGGGGGCGGCACACAGCCGGCCGGGCGGGAAAACGGCCGCGGCAGGAACCGGCCTCAGGGCGGGACACGCGTGGCGGGCCCAGCGCCGGGCCGACGCACAACAGGCGCCGAGGCGAGGCCGACGCACAACAGGCCCAGGGCGAGGCCGACCCGAGCCGGCCCCGGGACGGGACCGACGCGAGGCGGACCAGGGCCCGGGCCAGGTGGGCCGGGCGCGGGGTCAGGGGCGGTCGATCAGGTCCAGGCGCGGGGGTCGGCCGCCAGTTCGGTCACCCGGCCGGGCAGCGTGCCGGCGGCCACGTCGGCCACGGTGACCAGCTCAAGGATCTCGCGCTCGCTGGCGCGCAGCGCGATCCAGACCTCCTGCAGGGCCCGGGCCGCGCCGTGGTAGCCGAGGTCCTCGGGGCGCTGCCCGCGTACGTGGGCGAGCGGGCCGTCGATCACCCGGATCACCTCGGCCAGTGAGATCTCCTCCGCCGGCCGGGCCAGCCAGTAGCCGCCCTCCGGGCCGCGCTGGGCGTGCACGATGCCGCCCCGGCGCAGTTGCAGCAGGATGCTCTCCAGGAACTTGGGCGGGATCTCCTGGGCGCGGGCGATCTGCTCGGCGGTCACCGGCCGACCTCGCCCGGCCACGGCGCTGCCGGTCACCGAGGCGAGCTCGGCGACCGCTCGGAGGGCGTAGTCGACCCGGGCGGAGAGACGCATGCCGGACAGGTTAGCCCGCTGGTCACCCCGCCCGGACGATCACCCCTCGGCCGATCGGCCACGGGTGGTGTGCTGCGATCGGGGGGCTCAGGCGCCGACGCGGCGCAGCAGCCCCTCCTGCACGGCGCTGGCGATGTGCCGCCCGTCTGTGGTGAACATGCGGCCGGTGGCGAGCCCGCGCGCGCCCGAGGCCGACGGGCTCCAGCAGTCGTAGAGGAACCACTCGTCGGCGCGGAAGGACCGGTGGAACCAGAGCGCGTGGTCGAGGCTGGCCCCCACCACGCCGCCGGGGCCCCACACCTCGCCGTGCACCGAGAGCACCGAGTCCAGCAGGGTCAGGTCGGAGGCGTACGCCAGGGCGCAGGCGTGCAGCAGCGGATCGTCGGGCAGCTTGCCGTCGATGCGCATCCACACCCGCTGGTGCGGGTCGGCGGGGCGGTCGCCGGGGCGTACCCAGCCGGGCTCGCCGACGTAGCGGACGTCGATCGGGCGCGGGATCTGGCCCCAGATGCCGAGCCGTTCGGGATAGCGGGAGAGCCGGTCGGTCATCGTCGGGACCTCGTCGGGCCCCGGCACGTCGGGCGGGGTGGGGGCCTGGTGGTCGAGGCCCTCCTCCTCGCGCTGGAACGACGCGGACATGAAGAAGATCGGCTTGTCGTGCTGGAGCGCGACCGCGCGGCGCACCGAGAAGGACCGGCCGTCGCGGATGTTCTCCACCTGGTACTCGATCGGCTCGACCGGGTCGCCCGGCCGGACGAAGTAGCCGTGCAGGGAGTGCACGAAGCGCTCCGCGTCGACGGTGCGCCCGGCGGCGACCAGGGCCTGGCCGGCGACCTGACCGCCGTACACCCGTTGCGGGCCGACCGGCGGGCTCATTCCCCGGAAGGTCATCTCGCCGGTGTGGTCCAGGTCGAGGACCTCGAGCAGCTGGTCGACCGCCGCCTGGCCGGTCGCCGCGGGATGCTCGGTCACTGCAGGGCCCGCGCGGACGCGGCGTCGACCAGCGAGCCGAGCTGGTGTACGCGCAGCGTGTTGGTCGAGCCGGGGGTGCCGGGCGGGCTGCCGGCGACGATCACCACGTAGTCGCCGGGGTTGGCCCGGTTGAGCCCGAGCAGCGCCTGGTCGACTTGGCGGAACATGTCGTCGGTGTGCTCGACGAAGGGCATCAGGAAGGTCTCCACGCCCCAGGAGAGAGCGAGTTGGTTGCGCACCTCGGGCACCGGGGTGAAGGCCAGCAGCGGCAGGTCGCAGTGCAGCCGGGAGAGGCGCTTGACGGTGTCGCCGGTCTGCGAGAAGGCCACCAGGGCCTTCGCGCCGATGGCCCGGGCGATCGAGGAGGCGCCGACGGTGAGCGCGCCGCCGTGCGTACGCGGGTCGTGCTGGAGGCGGGGCACCCCGATCGAGCCGGACTCGGTGGTGGTGACGATCTTGGCCATGGTGCTGACGGTGAGCACCGGGTACTTGCCGACGCTGGTCTCGCCGGAGAGCATCACCGCGTCCGCGCCGTCGAGCACGGCGTTGGCGACGTCGGAGGCCTCGGCGCGGGTCGGCCGCGAATTCTCGATCATGGAGTCGAGCATCTGGGTGGCCACGATGACCGGCTTGGCGTTCTCCCGGCAGAGCTGCACGGCGCGCTTCTGCACCAGCGGGACCTGGTCCAGCGGCAGCTCGACGCCGAGGTCGCCACGGGCCACCATGACGCCGTCGAAGGCCAGCACGATCGCCTCGAGGTGGTCGACCGCCTCCGGCTTCTCGACCTTGGCCAGCACCGGGCGGTGCACGCCCTCCTCGGCCATGATGCCGTGCACCAGCTTGATGTCGTCGGCGGAGCGGACGAAGGAGAGCGCGATCAGGTCGACGCCGAGGCCGAGGGCGAAGCGCAGGTCCTCGGCGTCCTTGTCGGACATGGCGGGGACGCTGACGGCCACGTTGGGCAGCGAGACGCCCTTGTTGTTGGAGACCGGTCCGCCCTCGGTGACCAGGCAGCGGATGTCGTTGCCGGTGACGTCGGTGACCTCGACGGCGACGCGGCCGTCGTCGATGAGCAGCCGGTCGCCGGGCTTCACCTCCTGCGGCAGCTTGCTATAGGTGCAGGAGACGCGGTCCTTGGTGCCGATGACCTCGTCACCGGTGATCACCACCGAGTCGCCGGTACGCCACTCGTGCGGGCCGTCGGCGAACCGGCCGAGCCGGATCTTGGGGCCCTGCAGGTCGGCGAGGACGGCCACCGGCCGGCCGGCCGCCTCGGCGGCTTCGCGCACGAGGTGGTAGACGGCCTCGTGATCGGCGTGGCTGCCGTGGCTGAAGTTGAGCCTCGCCACGTTCATGCCGGCCTCGACGAGGCCCCGGATGCGCTCCGGCGACGAGGTGGCGGGGCCAAGAGTGCAGACGATCTTCGCGCGGCGTGTCACGCCCATCAGGCTAGTCTCTCCTCCGGGTCGGACCACGGGCCGACCCCTTGCGGACTGCGGAACTAATTGTCCAACGACGCGCGATCCGCGCGCAGCCGGCGGGCGGAACCCACGCCGGGAACGTTGAGCTGGCGGGCATCGGCGACCGCGCGCCGGAATCGTACGCCCCCGGCGCGACCGGACACTGGGGTGCTCCGACGCCTGAGCCCGCGACCGTCACCCCGGCCCGGGCGACGGCGGGAGCGTGGGCACTGCGGAGAAGACGCCCCGCGGGTCGTAGCGGCGCTTCGCCCGGCGCAGCCGCTCCCAGTTGGCGCCGTAGGCCAGCCGGACCCGGTCGGTCTCGTCCGGAGCGAGCAGGTTGGGGTAGCCGCCGGGCAGGGCGTGCGGGGCGAGCGCGGCGCAGGTCCGCTCGGCCCAGTCCCGGTGCGCCCCGGCGTCGTCGCCGGGCGGCCAGACCGCGATCACCTCGGCGAGCAGGTGCTCGGCGCGCAGCCCGAACGCGGTGTCGCCGATCCCGACGCGGCTGGCGGCGCCGTGGAAGTGGTGCAGGGCCAGCGCCGAGAACGGCGAGCTGATCCGGCGGGCGGCGTCGACGAGCACCTCGACGGCGGCGTCGGTGAGCTCCGGCAGCCAGCGGGTACGCAGCAGGTAGTGGTTGCCGTCGACCATGCCGCCGTCGAACATCCGCAGCACCGCGTCGTACGGCAGCGGGGCGACCTGGTCGACGACCGGGGTGCCGAGCGCGCGGAGCCGGTCCACCCACGGCCCCCCGGCAGCCGCATCCGGGCCGCTGAAGATGGGGAAGACGAAGACCAGCGGCTCCCCTTGCGGGCCGCCGAGGAAGCCGGCCATCACGGTCAACTCGTCGGGTGCCTCGGCGAGCAGTTCGCGGTGGCCGCGCAGCACGGCGGGCGCCTGCTCGAGCGGGAACATGATCATCCCGGCGAGGGCGGCCGGCAGCCGGTGCGCCCGGTAGCGCAGGCTCGTCACCACTCCGAAGTTGCCGCCGCCGCCGCGCAACGCCCAGTACAGCTCGGCGTCGTGCTCCGCGTCGGCGGTCACCCGGCGGCCGTCGGCGAGCACCACCTCGGCGCCGAGCAGGTTGTCCAGGGCCAGCCCGTACCGGCCGCAGAGCGGCCCGTACCCACCGGCCAGGGTGAGGCCGGCCATGCCGACGGCGCGGACCACGCCGGTGGCCACGACCAGGTCGTGCGGGCCGGTGACGGCGAGCACGTCGGCGGCGGTGGCTCCGCCGCCGACGGTGACCACCCCGGCCGCCGGGTCGACATCGACCCGGCGCAGGGCGGTCAGGTCGAGCACGAGGCCACCGTCGCGCAGCGCCCGGCCGGCCCAGTCGTGCCCGCCGCAGCGCACGGACAGCGGCAGGTGACACTGCCGGGCGACGCGGACGGCCAGCGCCACCTCGTCGGCGTCGACGCAGCGGGCGACCAGCGCGGGTGAGCGGTCGACGGCGGCGTTCCACAGCCGGGTGGCGGCGGCGAAGGCGGGATCGGCCGGCAGCAGCAGCCGGTCACCGAGGGCGTCGCGCAGGCGCGCGGCGGCGAACTGGACGTCGGGGGTGGCGGTGGAGGTCATGGCGACTCCTCGACCGGGGCGGTCGCCGGCGCCCGGTGCGCCGGGAGCGGCGGTCCTCGCTGCGCGCGAACGTAGCACCGGGTGCCCGGCGGGCGCCGTCACCATGACGACAGGGGGGCTCAGCCTCCCGTCTTGACCAGCGGGAACTCCAGCGAGCCGGCCGGGCAGAGGAAGGTCATCACGTCCACCCGGTAGAGCCCGGCCTGCACCGCCGGGTCGGCCTCCATCACGCTGCGCACGTCGTCGACGGAGCCGGTGCGGGCCAGGCCGAAGCCGATCGGCGGCGCCGGTTCGCGGGCCGGGCCGTCCACCGAGCCGGCGACCAGGATGATGCCGCGGCGCTGCAACGCTCCCATGTGCTCGAAGTGTTCGGCCTGCAACCGTTGGACCGTCTCCGGGGCCAGCGCCCGTCCGGCCGCGCCGGGATACAGCACGATGCACTCGTACGTGTCGAGCGCGAAGTCGACCTGCGGCACTCCCGTCATGGCGTTCCCTCCCGCGTCGCGCCGGGGCGCGGCGACGGAGTGTCGGCGCCGACCGGCAGGGGCTCAGCGTCGCACGGGCCGCGTGCCGGCACGGGCGCTCCGGTCAACTCCGCGGCGGGGCGGGCCGCGCTCGCCCGGTTGTCGACGCGCTACGCCGTTCCGCCCCGGGCCCGTCCCGGATTGTCATGATCATCCCCCGCCGTCCGCCCACCGGCGCTGGTACGGTCCGACAGGTGGCGGATGTCCGCGGCGCCGAACGGAGGTGGCCGTGACCGACGGGTTGCGCGGCAAGGTCCGGGAGGCCACCGAGCGGAGGCGGGCCCGGAGGGCCGAGGCGACCGCCCGGGCCGACCAGCAGCGCGCCGACCGGCGGTTCCGCGCCCTGGCGGAGACGTCGAACGCGGTGATCTGGACCGCGGACGCCAGCGGTGGAACCGCCGAGCCGCAGCCGTCCTGGGAGGCGTACACCGGGCAGCGGTGGCCGGAGTACGCCGGGGACGGCTGGACGGCGGCGCTGCACCCCGAGGACCGGGCGCGGGTCGTGGCGGCGTGGCGCGAGGTGGTGGCCGGCGACGCGACCCGGTTCGAGATCGACGGGCGGCTCCGGCACGCGGCGAGCGGCGGGCACCGGCACGTCGCGCTGCGGGCGGCCGGGCTGCGGGACGCCGATGGCGCGATCACCGACTGGATCGGCACCGTCCGGGACACCCACGACCGGGTGGTCGCCGAGTCGGCGGCGCGGCGCACCGCGGCGATCAGCGAGGCGTTGCTGGCCGCCTCCCCGGTCGGCTTCGGCCTGGTCGACACGGAGCTGCGCTATCTCCAGGTGAACCCGGCGCTCGCCGCGCTCAACGGGCTGCCGGCCGAGCGGCACCTGGGCCGGCGCCCGAGCGAGGTGCTGCCCATCTACGAGCCGCGCGTCGAGGAGCTGATGCGCGAGGCGCTGGCGCGGGGACCGATCGTCGGGGTCGAGTTCGACGCCGACGAGGTGGCGCCGGGCGCCGGCCGGCGGCACCTGGTGGCCAGCTACTTCCCGATCCGGATCGCGGCCACCGACGAACTGGTCGGGCTCGGCTTCACCGTGGTCGACGTCAGCGAGCGCACCCGCCTGATGGACGCCCTGAGCGAGCAGCGGGCCCGCTACGAGCGGCTCGCCGCCACCGACGTGCTGGCCGTCTTCGGCGGCGAGGGGCCCCGCGTCACCGAGGCGAACGACGCTTTCCTGGCCATGCTCGGCTACACCCGCGCCGACGTCGCTGAGGGGCGGCTGAGCGGGCCGGGGCTCACTCCCCCGGGCTGGGAGGCGGCCGACGAGCGGGCGCTGGCCGAGCTGGCGACGACCGGGCGGGCCCCGGCGTACGACAAGGAGTACCGGCACCGCGACGGGCGCCGGGTGCCGGTGCTGATCGGGGTGGTCGCCCTTCAGCGGGAGCCGTTGCGCTGGTTGGCGTACGCGACGGACCTGACCGCCGAGCGGGCCACCCAGGCGGAGCTGCGGCTGTTCCAGGCGCTGGTGGAGCGCTCCGGGGACTTCATCGCGGTGGCGACGCCGGACGGTCGGGCGATCTACGTCAACCCGGCCGGGCGGGACCTGATCGGCCTGGACGCGGCCGCGGCCGTGACCGACCTGCGGCTGGTCGACGTCGCGACGCCGCAGGTGCACGACGTGTGGCGGCAGGAGCTGATCCCGGCGGCGCTGCGCGAAGGCCACCACCGGGCGGAGAGCCGGCTGGTCCGGCTGGACAGCGGCGCGCAGTTCGACGTGGACCACCAGACGTTCACCGTCACCACCGGCGACGGCCGCGACACCACCGCCTTCGTGGCGACGGTGGCCCGGGACGTCAGCGACCGGCAGCGGGCGCTGCGCCAGGCCGAGGCGCTGTCCCGGCTGGCCGGCGGGCT
>NZ_JAMOKF010000002.1 GCF_023656545.1 Micromonospora phytophila
AGGGTCGGGCGCCCATCCGGTCGGCGGCGGCTCGGGCCGCCTCGAAGCCCGTTACCGCGTCGTTCCAGCGCTGCTGCGCGGCGTCGACGGCGGCCAGCCAGTGGTCGACCGGGCCGCCGATGTCGCAGCCGAACATCGCGGCCATCCACTGGCCGCGATGGGGGTCCAGCGCCTCGCGCGCCTCGGCGCAGCGGCGTGGATCGCCGGTCGCGGCGGCGACCTGCGCGCGGAGCCGCAGCCACAGTGGCGACACCGGCCGGGGGTACGCCGTGCCGGCGGCCTCGATGCCGGCGGTCAGCCGTACGGTCGCCTCGTCGTCGCCGCGTTCCACGGCGGTGATCGCCCGGAGGAGCTCCAGGTAGGGGTGGCCGGTCGGGTCCAGCCCGTCGAGCAGCGCGCCGGCCTCGGCGAAGCGGCCCTGCAGGAGCAGCCACGACCAGCGCAGGTGGTGGCCCATGAACGCATGGTCGGAGTGTTCCCACTCGCCGAGGTCGGTGAGCTCGGCGAACAACTCGTCGGCTGCGGCGAAGTCGCCCCGAAAGGCGGCGATGATGCCGCCGTCGATGGCCGCTCCCATCCGGTGGCGGGCGATGTCGCTCTCCCGGCACCCGGTGACGAAGGCGTCGAGCTCGTGCAGGTAGCGCGGGTCGCCGAGTTCCAGCAGCGCAACCCAGCGCAGCGAGGTCGCCCACAGCTCGGTCTCCCGGTCGCCGCTGCGCCGGGCCACCTCGCGGATCTCGGCGGTGAGCGCGGCCCGTTCGGCGGCCGTGCCCAGCCCCCACGTGGTGTCGTGGCGGGCCCAGAGGCTGAAGCTGAGCGCCTCGTCGTCCTGACCGCGGCGGGCGAGCGTCTCGGAGGCGGTGATGAGGTCGGCGACGAGCGTGCTGACCGGCACGGCGTCGACGGGTTCGCCGAGAAGGCGGCGGTGCGCCTCGCGCAGCAACTCCTCCGTTTCGGCGGATCGCCCGGAGGTGGTCTGGTGGTGGCGGTGGACGCTGATCGCCACCCGGGCCAGCACCGCCGGCTCGTCGAGGTCGAGCGCCAGCGCGGCGGCCTGGGCGAGCAACTGGCGGGCTTCCTCGCGGTCGCCGCAGTAGTGCAGCAGATGGACGAGTTCCACCATGATCTTGGCCCGTTGCGCCTGGTCCTCGGAGACGTCCAGCGCGCGGCGCAGGTGGACCGTCGCCTCCTCCATCGCCAGCCGGCCGCCGGCCTCCCGGGCGGCGGCGACCAGCAGGTCCGCGGAGCGCGACGGGTCGAGGGCGCTGCCGGCGAGCCAGGCGTGGCGGGCCAGGTCGGCGGGGATCAGCCGCTCCGCGAGCGACGCCGATGGGTCGACCGCCCGGACGACCGCGGCGTGGCGGGCCCGACGGTCGTCGTCGGGGAGCCCGTCGTAGAGCGTCTCCCGGACCAGGTCGTGGACGAACGCGAACCGGCCGCCGCCGCGGGAGACCACCAGCCGGGCGGTCACCGCGTGGTCGAGGAGCCGGTCGACCTGCGCCGCGGGCGTGGCCGCGCACGCGGCGAGGACCAGTCGATGGAACTCCCGGCCCAGCACGGCGGCGACGGTGAGCGCCTCGACCACCGCCGCAGGCAACTGGTCGAGCCGCCGCCGCACCGCCTCCCGTACGCCGGGGGCGATGGTGGTGACGAGACCGTCGGTGCGCCACAGCCGGGCGGCCTGTTCGACGAAGAACGGATTGCCGCCGGTGCGCCGGTGCACCTCGTCGAGGAGTTCGGCGTCGGGTGCACGGCCGGCGGTGCGGGTCATCAGCGCGCCCACCTCGGCGCGCGACAGGCCGGTGAGCGTGACCATGGTCGCCTTCGCCACCAGCGGCATCAGCAGCGGACGCAGCGGATGGTCGTCCGACTCGGCCTCCGCGTCTCTGTAGGTGCCGAGCAGCAGCAGGCGTTCGAACCAGGTGTGCTGGGCGGCGAACTGCAACAGTCGCATCGAGGCGGGGTCGGCCCAGTGCAGGTCGTCGAGGACCACCACGACCGGACGGCGCTGCGAGACCGCGACCAGCGCGGTCGTCACCGCGTCGTAGATCGCGAAAGCCTCCTCGCCGCCGTCGCGGTCGCCGGCGCGGCCACCGCCGCCGCCGTCATCGTCGCCGCCGGCCGCGGGGTCCGTCGCAGGGCGGGTCGTCTCGCCGAGCAGGGTCGCGAGACCCGATTCGGCAGCCTCCCACGCCAGCGCCCAGTCGTCCGGCGAGCGCCGCAGCGCGCGCAGCACCTGCACCCACGGCCAGTAGCCGGGTGCGCTGTCGGAATCCCAGCAGGCCGCGCCGAGCACCAGCGCACCCCGCTGGCGGGCCTCCTCGGCCACCGCCGTCACGAGTGTCGTCTTGCCGATGCCCGGCTCACCGGTGACGAGGACCAGGCCGCCGTGGCTGGCGGTCGCCCGCTCCACCTCGGCGCGCAGCAGACCGGCGGGGTGGTCCCGCCCGATGAGCGTCTCGCCGTATCGCGGATCCATGACCCCCGGACCGTAGCGGAACCCTCCGACACCGTGCGACCGATCGACGTCGCGCGTACACCGGCTGACCCGGCGCGGCGGGCGGCGCCCCCGGCCCCGATGAATAGCCCCCCGGCGGACCGGGTACGCGCGGCGCATGGGTAGCCACAAGGAGAACAAGCACGATCCCGGCGGCGAGTCGGCGCGCGCGGGACGGCATTCCGGCAGCGGCGCTCCGGGCCGGCAGGGCTCGGAGGTCGAGCGCTCACCGAAGCGCCGGCATCTGCGGGCGGCGACCGGGACGTCCGGCACCGAACGCGACCACGGCCGGTCGAAGCTCGCGCACGGGGACCGCGTACACCGCCAGGGCGGCTCCTGAGCCTGCCCGCACCCGGACACCTGGGAGGAGATGGTCGACGTGGCGCGATTCCTGCTGATGTCGACGTATACCGTCGACGGGGTGAAGGGGCTGGTCGACGATGGTGGCACGAAACGCGCCGACGTCGTCCGCACGATGATCGAGGACGCCGGCGGGCGGATGGAGTCGATGTACTTCGGGTTCGGCGAGGACGACACGTACGTGTTGTGCGAGCTGCCGGACCACAAGACGGCGGCGGGGCTGGCGATCGCCATCCGGGCGAAGGGCGGGCTGGACGTGCGCGTCACGCCGGTGCTGACGCCGGCGGAGGTCGACGAGGCGACCCGGGTGAAGGCGGAGTACCAGCCACCGGGGGCGTGACCGGAGTCAGCGGCGGGGCTTGGCCCCCACCGCCATCACCTCGGAAGCTCGGTCGGCTCGGTGCCGGTCGAGCCGCCTCGCGAAGCGAAGCGGCTCGACCCACCACCGTGGACGGTTACGCCGTCGCGCAGACGGCGTACGACGTGTTGGACCAGTTGCCGGCGAACGCGTCCTCCTCGTACGCCCCGGCGGTGTCGAGCGTCGGGGCCGCCGCAGCGCCACCGTTGGGGCGGAAGTCGTCGACGACCACCTCACCGGTCGCCCCGTTCAGCTCGAAGCCGGCGCCGGTGAGCACCTTCCCGACCGGGCAGGACGCGGTGACACTGCGGAAGTCGACCGAGTTGTTGGCGCTCACCGCGCTGATGCGCACCAGGCCCGCCAGCGGGTTGGCGCAGATCGCGTACGCGGTCGCGTCCCAGTTGAGGGCGGTGGCGTCCGCCTCGTAGGCGCCGACGTTGACCGAGGTCGGCGCTGCGGCGGGTCCGCCGTTGGGGCGGAAGTCATCCACGACGGCCTCCCCGGTCACCCCGTTCAGCTCGTAGCCGGTGCCGGTCAGCACCTTGCCGGCGGGGCAGGCCGCGGTGATCGTGCGGAAGTTGTTGGAGTTGTTGACGCTGGTGGCGGAGATGCGCACCAGTCCCGCCACCGGGTTGGCGCAGATCGCGTACGCGGTCACCGACCAGATGCCGGCGAAGGCGTCCGCCTCGTAGGCGGTGACGGTGACGGCCGTCGGCACGACGGCGGGACCGCCGTTGGGGCGCAGGTCGTCGACGACCGCCTCGCCCAACGCCCCGTTCAGCTCGTAGCCGGTGCCGGTGAGCACCTTGCCGGCCGGGCAGACGGCGGTGACGGTGTGGA
Organism: Micromonospora phytophila; assembly: GCF_023656545.1. Lineage (GTDB taxonomy): Bacteria > Actinomycetota > Actinomycetes > Mycobacteriales > Micromonosporaceae > Micromonospora > Micromonospora phytophila. The sequence goes on from NZ_JAMOKF010000002.1 coordinate 4,056, forward strand.
AGTCGTTGGAGTTCACGCCGCTGGTCGCCGAGACCCGCACCAGGCCGGGGACCGCGGCGGACGCCGGGCTCGCCGGGGCGACCACCGCGCCTGCGACCGCGAGACCGAGCACGAGTACGGACGCACGAGCGCCGAACCAGCGGGAATCCTTCAGATCACGCATGTTCTCTCCCGTCTCTGGCCCGGCGACGGTGACGGGCGTCCAGCCAGGAGGCGATCGACCGTCATCGGCGCCGAGGCCGAATCTGACAACGGATTCACGCTAGGTAGTCGCCCGACCAGGCAATATCTCCAACTTGACTACGTCGCGTAATCGACTCGACGCGGTAGCTGGTGCTGAACTGCGACTGGGCGGCGCTGGGGCTGCGACCGGATCCGGCGTCGGTCGGCCCGTCCACTGCGCGCCGGCTTGCCGACCCGGCCGCCGCGCGCCGACATTCCGACGCCGCGGTGCTGGCCGGAGCGCAGGTCGGCCAGCACGGCGGTGATCACCCGCTCCGCTTCGACCGCGGGCGGCACCTCCAGCCCAGCAGACACCGACCGCACCTCCCGACACGGCATCTCCGGGACCTGACTGGCAATTCTCGGCTGTCTCACGCCCGCTCGCGCTCTCGGCGCAGCGCCAGCGTGCCGTCAGGGGGGCCGGCCGCCGCGAGAATTGCCGGATCCGACGCTGGCCTGCGGAAACCGGCACTAGCGTTGGCGGGGAAGGGGAGCCAGGCGCCTCCGTCCGGTAGCCGACCATGTCGATCATGGGGGTGTCCATGCGCGGGCCGAGACGTGGTGCGGTCTGGGTCGCTGGGCTGTGGCTACGCCAGCGCCGGCGCAGGTGGCGCACCCGACGCGAACGCCGGATCGAGCGAAGCCGCCGCCGACGGACGGACCAGCGCCCCGATCACCGGATGGACTGGCGGCACCACCGCGGGCTGCGGTGGGCGATCATCGGCACCGCCTCGATACTCGTGGTGTGGATCATCTACTCGCTGTTCCTGATGGTCCTCAACACCGAGCCCGGTTTCCTCAGGATGTCCCAGTGGTGCGCGGGAGAGCCGCCGAGGTCGTACTACTGCGGGCAGGTGGAGGGCTTCGTCAAGGGCCCGCTGGTCCTGGCGCTGGGCCTCGCGGTCTTCCTCTTCTGGCGGTATCTCCGGGTCCGCCGCTGGTACGACCGCAATGCCCTGCGCAACCGCCGGATGGTGATACCCACCGCCGAACGCGACATCAGCCGCGTCGACGTCGTCGGTCGGGACGAACTGTGCGAACTGATGATCCAACGGCTGCGCGACGAGGGCAGCCGCCGTCCGCTGCTGCTGGTGGGCGGCATCGGCACCGGCAAGACGACCACGCTGGTCCGCCTGGCGGAGATGCTGATGGCCACCAACGTGGTACCGATCGGCATCGACCTGCGCACCGTCACGGATCCGGAGAAGCTGAACTTCCACCAGCTCGCCCAGGCCCAGTTCGAGCGCACCATCGACACCCAGCTGCACGCCGCGGGCGAGGCCGACAAGATGTGGCGGCGGCTCTGGCTGGAGAACCGCATCGTGGTGCTCGCCGACGGCCTGGAGGAGGTGCTCGCCGACACCGCCCAGCCCGCCGACCGGGACAGCCTGCTGAGGGAGGCCGTCCGGGGTGCGGTTCGCGAGCGTCTCCCCCTGGTGGTCGCGTCGCGCCCCGCCGATCCGCTGCGCGGGCTGGATGCGCTGCTGGTGCAACTGGAGCCGCTCGCCCAGGGCGCCGCCCTGGAGTATGTGCAGAGCCACAGCCGCCGCTCGGACGCGGGACAGCGGTCGGACCGCATCGTCGGGCTGGTCAGGGACGCCGACGTCGCCGACTCACCGTTCTACCTGCGGATCATCGGCCAGCTCCACGAGGTCGACCGCCTCGACCGGGTGGAGCCGGCGGGCCAGGACAGATCCGCGCTGCGGTGGAGCCTGCTGGAGGAGTGGTACGACGCCACCGTCGCCGGGGACCTGTACGAGGACTACGGCATGCCGCAGACCGAACGAGCCGACGCGATCGAGGTGCTCTCCGCGCTTGCCTGCATCGGGTTGCGCGACAACCAGCCGTCGGTGCGCACCACCGAACTTACCGGCGCCAACGGCAAGGAGGACGCCGGCCGCCAGTGGATCCTGGCCGAGCTCCGGGCCCGGCTGCACAAGCTCAGCGCCGACAACCCGCAGGACATCGGGCTCGCCGAGACCACCGGGGACGCGCTGAACATCGTGGTGAAGCGGCAGGACGGGGTGCGCTTCCAGAACGGGGTGATCCAGGCGTACCTCGGCTCGCGCTTCCTCACCGCCGCCCTGCGCGACGACGCCTTCCTCGAGCGCGCCTTCACCCGCCACCACGGGCCCGGACGGGAGCTGCTCTCGGCCCTCACTTTCTACAGCCGCAGCGGCGGGGTGTTCGAACGGCTGGACGGGCGGCGCAAGCCCCCCGCCCCTGAAGGAACGCTGCGCCGCCTCGGTGACGTCATCCGGCAGACCGCGGGACTCCGCACGGACGACGTCCAGGACGCGGAGGTCACCCGGAACCGGTCGATCACCCTGGTACGGCGGCTGTATGAGGCGGCAACCGAAACGCGGAACCGCACGCGGGCGCTGGAGATGTTCGCGGCCGCGCTGGAGATGGACGCCGCTACCGGGCACACGGTGCACCGGCAACTGGCCGACGCCATCCGGGATGCCTGGCCCCGCTACCAGGGGGACGGCTCGGTCACCGACCGCCCCCTCGAAGACGCCAAGATCGCCATCGTGCACCGGTACGGCGACGCCGCCCGGCAGCTCAGGGACCGGCCCCCGGAGGCCACCGGGCGCCGGAGGCAGCAGCCCGAGGCGCAGTACCGGCAGCTGTTCCAGATGATGGCTGACGAGTCCTCGTACCTGCCCCGGCTGAGCGCGGCCCGCGAGATCGCCAGCGGCGGCAACGCGGCCGTCCGCGCGCTGCGCGACCTGCTCGACGCGCCGGCCGAGGCGGCCGACGCCACGGGCCGGGAACGCCTGGAGGAGCTGCGGACCTGGATCGCGCCGCCGCTGTTCCTCTTCGCCGAGTGCGAGCACGCCCCCGACGAACCGGACTGGCTCGGCGTGGCCCGGGAGAGCATGCGGCGTTGGGTGCACCGCCTGGCCACCGACGCCTCGGACGGAGCCCGCGTCTACGAACTCACGCTCGCGCAGGGCTTCCGGCTGGCGGCCAACTGCCGCACGTACCCGGCGCACCGCAGCATCCTGATCGAGGAAGCCGAGAAGGCGTTGCGGCACTCCCGCTTCTGGTACTCGCACCTGGTGCTCATCCAGGCCCTCACCCTGCTGGCCCTGCCCCGGGATCCCGGTGAGACGTTGCGCGAGCGGGGTCACGGTTCGGACCCGCGCGGGCTGGTCAACTTCTGGACCTCGATCGCCGGGGGCGGGCACCGCGCCCCGCAACCCGGCAGCGGTACGGCCCACCCGCTCGTCCTCGAGGTAGCGGACCTGTGCGTCGAGGCGCTCCTCGACCGCCATCCGGAACGGCACTGCTGGGCGGACGAGCGGGAGATCGTCGGGCGGGTGGGGGCGGTCAGCCCTGACCCCGCCGTCCGCCGGCTCCAGAACTCCTGGCTGCCGCCGTCGCACGGCTGGGGGGTGCTGCAACCACGGGCCCAACGGCTGCTGGCCGACGTGATGCTGCTGCTCAACCTCGCCGACCGGGGAGAGGACAATTCGGAGCGGGCGCGTCGGCTCAGCCGGGCCAGCCGGGCCGAACTGCCCCCGTGCCTCACCATCGACCGCAGCGCCATGCGGGTCACCCTGAGCCGCCGCCAGGCCCACGACGTCCAACCGGGCTCCACCTGCATCGACGACTGCCCGTTCCGGCTGTGCCCGCTGCCGCCGAAGGGGGACGAGTTGCCGTACCAGATGGACGAGGTTTTCTGCGCCCACCAGATCGACCTCGTCGGGCGCTGGTTCCGGTCGCCGGGGCGGGCGGACTGGCAGGCGGTCAACCGGGAGGATCTGCGGACGTTCTGGCGGGAGATGTCCGAGCGGATGGCACCTGCCTGGCGGAAGTGAGCGGCGCTGCCAGGGGGCCGCTCGCCCGGGCTCGACCTGGGCCGACAGCGACGAGGCGCCAGCCGACGGGCTGATGTCGCGCGGCATCCTCCCGGCTCGTCTGGTGCCGCACGGGCTGACATCGACCGGAGCGGTCGCTGTCGAGCTGAATCGTCTGCGACATCACCGGTCGATGTTGCTCGTCGTCGCCGCCACCGACTAGCCAGCAGGCAGGACAGGGCCCGATAGTCGCGCTCGGTCGCTGCCGCTTCAGGCACGGCGGCACAACCCACAGGGAAACTCTGTACACGTTGCCGCCACGTATAGCGGATTTCCTTGTCAAGGTCCCGCGCAGGCCCAGGGCGAACCACGCCCTGGAGGCCGCCCATCCGCGGCGATGGTCGTCGGGTGCGCCGGTTCAGGCGTACGTCAGGGCGAGCCGGCGGTGCTCGGCGTCGTCGGTGCGCTCGGCCAGCGCGCGCAACTCCGACGATGCGGTGGCGGTGTTGCGTGCGCACCAGGCGTGCATCAGGACGGTGGCGGTGTCCGGCGGGCTCCCGGTGGCGGTGGCGACCACCACCTCCGCGGTCTCCTCGAGCAGTTGCTGGATGGTCGGCACGGTCACGCCCTGCTCACGCAGGTGCCCGGCGAGCAGACCGAGGCCCAAGGGGGTCAGTGCGGCGGCAGCGACGTTCTTCTCGATCGCGCCGAGCCTGGCCAACTGGTCAAGCAGGCGGTCCGTGTCGTTGTCGGCGGACTGGCGCCAGCCTCGCTCCTGCTCCTCGGTGCCGGGGTAGAACCCCAGTCCGTCGCAGGCCGCCTGGTAGGCGAGCTGCCGCAGCTCGTCGAGTTTCAGAGGTTCCGGCGCGATGAACAGCGCCATGGTCACGGCGAACCCGGCATCGTCGAACCGCCACCGCAGGACTGACTCGGCCCACCCACCGCCGCAGACCGCCTCGCCGAGGTCGAACAATGCGGTGAACGCCCGACGGGACAGCGCGAGCGGGTCCGCCAGCACCTTCGCCGCGCTCTTGACCGGCACCAGCCGCCCCTTCACCACCCGTACGACGCGGGCGGCCCGGGCCCAGGCGACCAGCACGGTGAGTACATACAGCTCGTCGCTGCTGCGCGTGGCGAAGACCCGGTCGCCGATCATCGGGTCGACGATGTCGCCGGTGTCGAGCACCGTGACGAGTTCCCGCGCGTCGGCCAGCCGCAGCCGGCCGGTGGTGGTCAGCGTCCGCCCATCACCGAGCCACTGCAGGAGTTCCCGCAGCCGGCGTACGACAACCGACTCGGCGGCCAGCCCGCGGAGCGTGTCGTCGTCGGGCACAGCCACCAGCGGTAGCGGCGGATGCCGGTCGGGATCCTCGCCGAGCAGGTGGTTGGCCATCACCTGGTTCAGCAGGTCCTTGTCGACGGCGACGCGACCGGCGTGCAGGTCGGCGATGAACCGCTCGGCGGCCACCTGATCGCCGGGGTCGATACCCTCGTCCAGCATCCGGGTGGTCCAGAACTTCGCGAGCCCGTACCGGCTCTGGTCCGCCATCGCGTCGGCGAACGGCGCGGCGAGCTTGTCCAGGGCGGCGTGCAGCAGTTGCCGGTCGGCGCAGCGCCGGTCGGCGAGGTCCTGGTCGAAGAGGAAGTCGACGAACGCGCCCACGGTCGGCACGACGGAGGCCCACTGGTCCGGCGGCAACGTCACCTTGCGGGGAAACCAGTCGAGCAGGGCCTCTTCGACATCCTCGGGCTGCCATCGTCCGAGCAGGCCGTCACCGTCGGACCAGCGGTGGTCGAGCAGCGCCTCGATGACGAACAGGTCGACCGGCCGGCGATGCCGTCGGGCCCAACGGTCGAACCGCCGCATCAGCCGCTGGCGGGCGGAGAAGAAGAGGTCGTCCGGTGCCGAGGTGTAGACCATCCGCATGACGGCCGACTCTACCGGCAGAGCCGCCGCGGCTGTCACCGCGGAAGGATCGCCATACCAGCGCCGGCAGACGGTATCCGCGGCGGCACTCGCCGACCTCGGCTGGCTAGCGGAGCAGGTGCCCGACGAGGCTGTCCGGGTCGCTAGCGCCGATCGCCGTCAGTGCCACCGCGAGCAACAGTCCGATGATGGTGGCAAGGCCGCCGAGCAGCAGCACCGCCCGTTCGAGGCCGGTGGTCGCCCGGATGAGCAGCGTCGAGAGCCGGCCCGGCTGCTGGGCGGCCGGTTCCACGGCAGGGGCACCCCGGTCGTCGAAGGCGGCGACCGCGCCGGCCAGCTCGGTGAGCAGCTCGGGCCGAGCCGGCCCGGCGAGCACCCCGAGGGTCAGCGTGAGCACCCGGGTCAACGGCTCCGGCAACTCCCGGGCCAGTGCCCGCTCGCTGAGCAAATGCGTCTGCATCGCTGCCGCGCTGGCCCGCAGCGACGTGGCGACCGGGTGCGGCGTGAAGCCGCGTCGCTGCCGGGCATCGACCCGTCGAGCCACTTCGGTCAGTCCCTCGGCGACCCCGCTGAGCCGCTGCCGGGTCGCCCCGAGAGGGTCGGGCAGGCCGTCGACGAGCCGTTCAGCCAGTTCGGGGCGGACCGGCGGCTCGGGTGCGAGCAGGCCGGCGATCGCCACCGCCGTCGTGCTCACTGCCTGTCGCCGCCGCAGCGCCCGCGCCGTCGCCCGGACGGCGAGCGCCGTCGGCAGGATGAAAAGCGCCATGTAACCGAGCCCGACGAGCGGGGAGATGTCCAGCCCCGGCGGGTCACTCGACTCCTCCGGCGGCAGCGCGGGCAGATTGGCGGTGGCGACGAAGAGCAACAGCCACGGGTAGCAGAAGGCCAGTACGGCGAGCCGCCCGGTCTGGGCATGCAGGTAGGCGTTGAACGCGATCCGGAGGCGTCCCTCGACGAGGGTGCCAGCGGGGAAGCTCAACCGGGGCAATGGGCCGCGGCGGTGTCGCTGCGGGTGGGCGAGGTATCCCAAACCGCGCACCCAGATGAGGACCGCGAAGGCCGCCCCGGCGAGCCCGGCGGAGACCGCAGCAGCATGCAGCCCCGCATCGAGGAGGCGGGTCTTCGAGGGCAGCGCGAGGGACAGCATCGCGGGAAGGGCCGCGCCGGCCATGAACCCCGTCCAGGGCACCATGGCGAGGTACCCGGCGTCGTGCCACATGCGCACCAGGTGCGTCGGCAGGGAGTGGCCGGCATGGCGGGCGCAAGCATGCCGCAGGGCCGCAGCCAGGCCACGGCGACGGGCCAGTACGAATGACCGGTCCCCGAGAACCCGGGCGTACACCAGGCGGAACGTGCCCGTCGCGTACGCCGCCGCGATCATCAGCCAGACGGCGATCAGCGGAAAGACCAGACCGACCATCGCCAGTACCTGAAGCACAACGCCCTTGATAGCAACCTGGCGCTCGTGCAGGTCCGCCGGTCCCGCCGGGCAGCCGCCCCGCAGCTCCGGGGCAGCTGCACCAGCCACCGTGGACGGTTACGCTGTCTCGCAGACCGCGTATGACGTGTTGTACCAGTTGCCGGCGAAGGCGTCCGCCTCGTACGCGCTCACGGTGACGGCCGTCGGGCCAATTCGTCGGCAACTTCGCTCAGGTAGGCGTAGACCTTGGCGGGTTCGAGGCCTCATCGAGTGCGCGGCTCGGTGGCGGCGGCTGGCCCGCGGACAGCCCCTACTGCGGTACGCAGGTCACCAGGGTTTTGAGGCGAGCGAACTCATGCGGCGCGAGGTTCGCGACGGCGGCGAACTCCTCCACGCTGCCGAACCCACGGCGCACCTGCCGTTCGGCCACCACCCGCTGCGCGCGCTCCGGATCAAAGTGAGCAAGAGCGGCGAGCTGTTCGAGCGTGGCCGCGTTGACATCCACGACCCCTGGGCGCGCGGCGACCGGCGGTTGCGGCGACGGCTGAGTGGGCGCGGACGCCACCGGGGCCGCGACACCGGAGTAGGCGCCGGGCTGCGGCAACACCTCGTCGACGGCGGGCGGAGCGGATGTGGGCAGGGAAGGCGGCCCTGCCTGAGCTGGCGGGTATGGGCTGCCGGGCGAATCGGGCGGCGGTGCCTGGGGCCGGGCGTACCAGGGAACGTGGCCGGCCCGCCAGCGCAGCCACGACGAGTTGATCAGGCAGCCGTGCAGGATGCTCGTCACCCACATCGCCATGAGCGCAACCGTTGCCACCGTACTCAGGATGCCCGTCTTGTCCGACTCGCCGATGGTGGCGAAGAGCGTCCAACCGACCACCAGGTAGACGATGCCAGCGATCCACCAGGCCGGGCGCCGGGAGCGCACCCCGATGTAGAGGAATCCGGCCCCGGCGAGGAACCCGCAGCCGGCGACGGGCAGCAGCAGCCAGAGGCTGTGCCGGATCCGCCAGCCGAGGCTCGCTCCCGGGCTCGGGGGCACCGGTGGAGGCTGCCATCCTCCGTCAGCCACGCTCGACATCTCGCTCCTCCTGCAGGCAGTGCATGCGCACCTTGGCGCTCGCGTCTCGACCGTTCAGCGGGCTCTGCGCCACCGTCACGGCGGCTACGGCCAGCGGTAGGAGGATCAGCGGGACGCTCACCGCGCCCCGTCGATCATGCCGCCCACCAGAACTTGATGATCTTCCACCAGGGCGGGCAGCGACACATCGCCGGGGCGGATCGCGCAGGTGGACGGAACGGCGGGTCCGGGCCAGCCACCCGGTCCGATCTTGGCCTTGCCGACGCTCCAACCGCTGAATCTGATCTTGTGGCCGGTCAACGGTCTCGGTAAGCTCGCCCGCCGCGACACCGCGAACGCCTCCAGCGCACCCCGTCGCCTGAAGACCTGCTGCCTGTGACCCATGCTGATCGTCCTCGTCCATGGACCCGACCGGTCGTCCGCAGCGCCGAAAGGTTGAGCGGGCAAACATGCGCTCGACCGAGCGACAGAACCCTTGACCGACCGTACGGTCAGGGGATCTTGAGCGCACCTGCTGAACCGGCCTGAACGTCCTCGGCTCTGCGCGACGAGGGTCGAGTTGTCGCAGGGAGGCGCTACGGTGCGCGCCAGGTCAGCGGGAGGTCCAGGATGGATGCGGTCTCGGCAGAGTTGAGTCGCGAGCAGAACTACTTCGACGCGGCTTGGGACCACCGGGAGCGCATGCGTACGACTCTGGGTCTCGCCGCAGGCGCTGCCGCCAACAGCGGCGCCGCCGCGAGGATCAGGCAGGACACCCAAGCACGGCTCGAACGCATAGGCGGATCGGACGAACCGGTCGCCTTCGGCCGGATGGATTACGAGGACGGCGAAGTCTTCTACATCGGCCATCACGCGATCTTTGATGACCACGCTGAGCTGCTCGTCATGAACTGGCAGGCGCCTGCCGCCGCCCGCTACTACGAGGCAAGTCACGCCGAGCCGTTCGGGCTGCGGCTCAAGCGCAATTTCGAGTGCTCGAGCAACACGATCAAGTCGTTCAGCGACACGGTGTTCGCCCAATTGGCCGCTGACGTCGCCGAGCTGGAGGCGCACGAGGAGGTCGACGACGCGCTCCTCGCAGACCTCAACAGCAACCGCACCGGCACGATGCAGGACATCGTCCGGACGATCCAGGCAGCGCAGTTCGATCTCATCCGCGCCCCGATCGACCAACTGATGGTCATCCAGGGCGGGCCGGGCACCGGGAAGACAGCAGTTGCGCTGCACCGAGTCTCGTGGCTGCTGTTCAACAATCAGGGCCGGCTCTCCGCCCAGGATGTGCTCATCATCGGGCCGAGCCCCACCTTCACGCGCTACACCCGCACGGTGCTGCCCAGCCTGGGTGATACGAGCATCGAGCAACGCGACATCAACCAGCTGCATCCACCGGTGAAACGCCATCGCCAAGAAGAACACGACGTCGTGAAGCTGAAGGGCGACGACAGGATGGCGGGGCTCGTGCGGCGGGCGCTCTACGCCCGGGTCGGGCCGCCCGAGGGACAGCACTGGGTCGAGGCGCAGATCGAGGGCCGCCCCGTACCGATCGCCGCCGAGGAGCTCAAACCGCTGATCATGCGGTGCCGTGCCAGCGCCGGCACATACTCCGAGCGCCGGCACCTGTTCCGGGACCTGCTGACCGACCTCGTCTCCCCCCGGGTCCGCGTGAACCCGCAACGACTGCGGACGGCACTCGATCCCGTCATGGACCGGCTCTGGCCGTCGTTCACCGCCGCATCGTTCCTGCGTGAGCTCTACGGCTCCCGCGACAGACTGATGGCGGCGGCAGGCGACGAATTCACGGCCCGGGAGGTGTCACTGTTGCACCGGCGGCCCGCCGATCGGCTCTCGGAAGAAACGTGGAGCGACGCCGACCTCGCGGTGCTCGACGAGGCCGAGCACCTGATCAACAGCGTGGAGGCCCGTTTCACGCACATCGTCGTCGACGAGGCCCAGGACCTCTCCCCCATGCAACTGCGAGCCATCGCCCGCCGCTCCGCCAACGGGTCCATGACCATCGTCGGAGACATCGCCCAGTCGACCGGCCACTGGGCGCGCGACGACTGGGACGAGCTCCTCGATCACCTACCCGCCGACCTTCCCCAGGTCCGCGAGGAACTGCGTTACGGCTACCGCGTACCTCGACAGGTCTTCGAACTTGCGGCCCAGCTCCTGCCCCTCGCCGCACCCACTGTGCAGGCACCGCAGATCGTGCGGGACGGTCCGGCCGAACCTCTCATCCACCGAATCGACGGGGACGACCGCGCGGCGGAGGCCGTCCGCGTCGCGATGGGGCACGCCGCCCACGGCCGCTCCGTAGCCATCATCTGCCCCACTTCCTGCCGCCCCGACACCGAACGAGAGCTGAAGGCCAAAGACGTGGCCTGGCGTGCCGCGTCCGCCGGTGAGCTCGGCCCAGGAATCAACCTGGTCGGTCCGCAGGAAGCCAAGGGCCTCGAGTTCGACGCGGTCGTCGTCATGGAGCCGGAAGACATCGTCGCCGAGGACGACCGGGGCCACCGCTTGCTGTACGTCGCACTGACCAGAACAACGAGGTATCTCGACATCGTCTGCGTCGGAGACCCGCTCGCGATGAACGACGACGACGGCGAATCGGGCGAACCGACGACGGACGGCGAATTCTTCGCTGCGGGAACCGGCGATGCGGAGGACGGGTCGGAGTTCGAACCGGACCCGTGGGGAGAAGTCCTCGACGAGTTGCTCGGTTCGAAGTCGGACACAGCCGACGGGTCAGTTGCGGAGGAGGTCAACGGCGGCCCGCACGTCGGTCCGCGCGCAGTGGTCGAGCCTTTCCACGCCCCGCCACCGCGAGGACACGTCTCTCAGCGGTTCGTCGACCTGGCGGCGGAGGAGGTGGTCGCACTACTCCGCGAAACTGTCGCGCCGAATTTATGGAAGTCCGTACTAGCCAGAGCGGGCGAGATCCTCGACGCAGAGGGCTGATCCACGGCCTCGTGAAGATCGGTCCAACCATCCGACCAGCGGGGGCGGCACGCGATGGGATTGACCGGCGGTTCGGGAACAGCCCCGGCCAAGGGCAGCGTCCGCCGACCAGGCCCGATACGGTCGGCGACATGACGACAGTGGACACGACAAACGGCCTACCCGCGTTGGGCAAGCTCGACAGCGTCGAGGTTCGCGACGTCTGGAAGCACGAGGCGCACACCTTCACGCCGTGGCTGCTCGCCAACGCCGAGGTCCTCGGTGAGGTGCTGGGAATGGACTTGGCACTCTCGGCCGCGGAGCACCCGGTGGGTGGCTTTTCGCTGGACCTCATCGGCATCGACGAGGCGACCAACGAGACGGTCATCATCGAGAACCAGCTGGAGAGAACGGACCACAACCATCTGGGCCAACTCCTCACCTACGCGGGCGGGACCGACCCGGTGAACGTGGTGTGGATCGCGACCAGCTTCCGGGAGGAGCATCGCGCGGCCCTGGACTGGTTGAACACCAGGACCGATGAGAACACCCGCTTCTTCGGCATCGAGATCAGCGCCGTACGGATCGGGCAGTCCGTTCCCGCACCGCTCATGCGCTTGGTCGTGCAGCCCAACGACTGGGGCAAGAGGGTAAGGGCGAGCACCCACGACGCCACGGCGAGCGGCCGCAACCAGGCCTACCAGTCGTTCTGGACGATGTTGCTGGCGGCTATCCAGCAGCGCCAGCTCCAGTGGACGACCTCAACCAAGGGGTACCCGCAGAACTGGTACTCGTTGCCGAGCGGTATGAGCGGGGTGTCCTACGCCTGCACGTTCAGTCGCTCCGGGTTGTCCAGCGAGATCTTCTTCCAGCACCCCGATCCGGCCGTAAATGACACTCGCTTCGCGGCGGCACAATCGAAGCTCGAACCGGCATACCCGGCGACCCTGTCCTTCGAACCACTGACCGGCAGGAAGGGGTGCCGCATCGCCGAATACCGAAAAGGCGACATCGTGAACACCGACGAGTGGAACGACTACGTCGAGTGGTTCATCGCTGCTCAGCTTCGCCTCCGCCAGGCGGTGGCCGCCGCTGGCGGTTTGCCCTCCCTCATTTCCTAGCCACGCCAAGGAAGACGCATGCCGCTGTACGAGATCCATGGGGACCGGCTACGCCGGCATGACGCCGCGCGGTTCGCGGCTCTCGGCATCTACGAGCGCAACGATCTGCAGCAGCTTCTCCGCGACGACATCGCTGTGCTCAGTCCAGATTTGCTCGTCATCGCCGAGGAATTCGGGAACTGGGAGGACTCCCGGCGTCGCATCGACCTACTCGCGGTGGACAAAGCCGGACACCTGGTGGTCATCGAGCTGAAGCGTACCGACGACGGTGGCCACATGGAGCTGCAAGCTCTGCGGTACGCCGCGATGGTGTCCGCGATGAGCTTCGACGAGGTTGTCGCCGCCTTTGAGGTGCACCTGTCGAAGGTACGACCGGATGCGGATGTCGACGCGCGGACCGAGCTCATCAGCTGGCTGGACCTGAGCGACAGCGACGACGCGCCCATCATCTCCTCCGACGTGCGGATCCTGCTCGTCTCGGCGGACTTCGGCCGGGAACTCACCACCGCGGTGCTGTGGCTGAACCGCTTCGAGGGCATGGACGTGCGTTGTGTCCGGCTGATCCCCTACGAGATCGACGGGCGGGTCCTACTGGACATCCAGCAGGTCATCCCGCTCCCCGAGGCCGCCGATTATCAGATCCGAGTGGGCCGGAAGGTCACCGAACAGGAGCGGCGCAGCACCGACGGCCGGGACTGGACGCGCTACCACATCATCGTCGACGGCCAGCTCCTGCCGGACGAGAACAAGCGCCGTACGGTGCGGCTGATGATCGAGAAGTTGGTAGATCGCGGGGTGACTGCCGCGGCCATCGGGAAGGTCCTCACTCCCGGGCGCTTCCGGCCACTCGAGGGAGAGCACCACAGTGACGAAGAGGTCCAGGCCGCGCTGGCTGAGCAGTACCCCGGGGTGGAGGTCAGCCGCTGGTTCACCGGTCAGGCGCTGGTCGAGGACGGCAGGACCTGGGTGGTCCGCAAAATGTGGGGACGCAACACCGAGCCAACCCTCTCTGCCCTGCGGGACGCATTCCCCGCGGCCGGAGTCAGCTTCCAGCGAGCAAACCCTTGATCCGGCTGCGGACAAGGGCGCAGGCAGGAGGAACCGCCAGATGACGCCAGAAGTTCCTCCAATTCAGGTCGCCGGTCGAATCATCGAAGATCCTCTCATCCCCTTCACCGCTTACTGTCAGCGGAACGGCGGCACCATCCGCAACTACGACTGGCTTGCCGGCTCGAGCTCGGTTCTGACGCCCCAGCTCATCAAGGCCACCAGGTCTCCATGGATGGGCAGCAGGATCAGTCGCACGCAGGAGCTGCACCTGCTCGACTTGAGCGAGACCGCCCCTTGGTCAGATGTCGCCGGCGATGCCCACCTGAAAGACGCTGAACCAGTAGAGGCTGAGGGTCTCTACGCCCGCGCTGTGCGTCTCTACCAACACTTCTACCACCCTCGCGTGAGGGGCATCGCCGTTGCCAAGGTGAGCAAGTCGCTGTACCTCATGCGTCCAGCGCTGTTCCCTATCCTCGACAGTCGCCTGCTTAACCTGTACCGGGAGTCAGCGGAGCAGGCGGCACGAGACCTGGGGTGGCTGCAGGGGCGCCAGGCCCCGCCACGGCGTGCCTACTGGGCGGCGTACCGGCTTGATGTGGTTCGGGCCAGGGACGGGCTCGCGATCCTTCGTGAGGTCGCTGGCCGGCACCAGGATCCGCTTGTTGTCGTGGCAGCGAGCCGCCTCACCGACGTGCGGATCATGGATATTCTTGCGTGGTCTTTAGACCAGCCCTGATTGCCGCAGGAGCCCTCACCCGTTAACAACTATCGACTGACGATTGCCTGCTACCCCCGCAGTGCGACGTCATCGGTCCGGATCATCTCCTGCAGGTCGAGCAGGTGCTTCTCCGTGTAGCCAATCGTCACAGGCTCGCCGCAGAGCTCGACCCGCAGGCTGTTGCCGAGCCCACCCTCCACACTCGTCCTCCATTGCTGGATCTGCGACAGAAGTTCCTCGGATCGGACCTCGCCGTAAAGGAATTTGCTGGCGCAGGTCGGACAGAGGCACAGCGTGTTTCCCGGGCGACCGATCCAAGCGGCAGCCGTGTGCGAGACAAGGTGAATAACTTCGAAGTAGGGCACCCCGTCTCGCTTTGGAAAAGTCGCGGTGCAGACCTGACAGCGGCCGGCGTACTGCTCGAGCAGGAACTGGCGGACGGCGGGATCCTTCCCGTCCCAGACCTTGCGCCCGATGACGCGGAACCGGTCCTGCGGCGTGGGCTCGTCCGCCAGGCCTTCCCGGATGTCGTCCCGGGTCCGCTGCCGACGGACCGCAGGGGCTACCACTCGCTCGCCGGCGGCCAGCCGGCCATCCTCCGACTCGCCGTGCTCTGCGGGCTTGTCGAACGCATCTTCCACAGCAGCGGCGTACGCCTCGGGACTGAGACCGGTGCCGGCCGTAGCCTCGCCGCCGTCCTGATCCTTGTGCTCGCGGCGTTGACGCCACTGGTTCAGTTCGGCGATCACATCCGGGTTGTCGGCTACGAAGCGCAGCGTCTCCACCGGAACGTTCAGTTCTGCGCTCACCTGCACGATCGCGGACGAGACCATGCCGAGCACGTCGGCAAGGGCCTGGCTGGATTCGAAGTCGTCAGGTAGATCGTCCAGCGAAAGCTTGGCCGGCTCCATAAACTCGCCCGCGCCCGTCGAGAGCCACGCGTGAGAGACGGCGAGTTCCAGGGCCTTGGACATCGTCTCGACGGACTTGCTGTTCGAGTAGTCCTGCCGGCCTGCGGACTCCAGGATTCCTCGCAGCCGGCTCGCGTACGGCAGCAGCAGCCGATTCCACACGTACGCCGATCGCCGGCGATCAGGATGAGTCACGGCAGCTTCGAGGCCAGCGAAGCGTAGGTTCGGGTCGAACCCGTGCAGTCCGCGGCTGTGGTCGCCCCAGTCGGCGCGGAGGACGACGTGCCCGAGTGGGTTAGGCGGCGACGACAGCACCCGGACCGCCTGCGCCACCCCGAGAACGCTGAGCTCCTGTTGGTAAGGCCGATAGCGCTCGTGCAGAAACCAGCAGTGCGGGCTTGGCAGGAAGTAGTGCTCCAGATCCTCCTCCGACCAGTAGGCGACGGCGGGAGACCGAAACGAAAAGGCCGAAGCATGTGCTGGACGGCACTGCAGGAACGGCGTGCCGCGTAGCACCTCGACCAAGGTGTCCCTGCGTCTCCTCGTCGCAGCCTGCATGGCGCGGAAGATCTTCGCTAGATCGTCGTCGTGCTGCTCGTCGGCGATGGCACTGGACGGATTGCCGTACTTCGGCACGACGTACTCGAGAACCTCGTCCACGGCGTCGGGCTCGGACAGGCCCAGTTCTTCGAGGAAGGCCCGCGCCTCTGAATTGGCAGCGACCTCCGCCCGCACCGTCGGGAAGCTCGACGACACCGGGCCGGGCAGGTACGCCTGGGGACGTCCGTCGGCATCGAATGGCACCACCTGTCGACCGTCGTTTAGCCGGATCAGCGGTAGCTCCCGCGCGGGTCCCGGCCGGTTCCACGGCGGCCGCGGCCTGCGCCACAGTGCGGGGCTCTGGGCGAGAAATCGGTACAGCTGAACGAGCCACGCGTCCTCAGCTGACTCCAGAAACGTCCTGTCGAGTTGGTCGACGAGCCACTCGGCGTCGAGCTCGTCGATGTCCACGACGTCGTGGAGGTAGTCCCACAGGTCGCGATTCCGCTCCCGGGTGAGCCGCACCGGCTGCCATTGCAGCGGCTCGCCCGTCCCCTCCAGCGCACCGAGTTGCTCCGGCGTCAACAACTCACGCAGCCCTGCGCTCCGCGCAAGACGCATCCGTGTGGCGGGAGCGTGTCCCAACGGTCCGGCGACCGGCAGAAGCGGTCGAGTCCGCACAGCCTCGAGAAGTGCGTCGAACAACGGCCGCAACAGGGAACCTTCGGGGAAATCCACCGCCGTGATGGGCAGGACGTCGAGCACGTCGATCCCAAGACGCCCCTTACGGCGCAGCTCCTCGAGAGCCTCGATCAGCAGGTGGCCGGCTTCCACGATGACTCGGGCGTTGTCCGGATCCCGCTCCGGGATGTTGTCCCGTGCCGGGGTCGTTCGCAGCGGCGCCTGCAACAGGAACCCCAGGCCGCTCGGCTTGTCGGTGGGGAAGTACACGACCAGTGGCGCGTGGGGGATGCGTTCGACGGGAGCATATGGCGCCCCACTCGTCCGCTTGAAGGCCATCTCGACTCGCCGGCCGGGGTGCCCGATGCTGTCCAAACTTCGGCGGAAGACCTCCCAGTACTGGTGGTTGATCACCCGATCGTTCTGCCAAGCCACCAGCTCCACGTCCGACGACAACTCGCCGCGCTCCAGCCGGGTGAAGGTGACCGCTCCGCTGCCTCCCACCACCGTGACCCGCCTGACGTGCTGAAGGAACAGCAGAGTCACCGGATCAAACCTCGTCAGACCGCTGCCGATCTCGGAGTACGCCCGCTCGCTCGGCACATCCTCACGGTCGAAGGGGAACTCGAACCGGGTAAGGCGTTCGGGCCGGTCCAGCGGGGCGGCGGTGGCCTCGGGGCGGACGTAGTGGCGGATGCGGAAATGCTCAGCGCCGGAGTGCACCACGGGCGCCAGGGTGTAGGCGTAGACAGACTTGAAGCCGATGCCGAATTTGCCGATGCTGGTCAGCTCGCTGGATTTGGTGGAGGCGTCAACCCCGCAGATACCCCGGACGTCCCGCTCGTTGAACGGGCGGCCGTCGTGCTCGACGACGAGTCGGTCCGGGTGCAGGGTGAACGTGACATGCGACGCCCGAGCATCCTCGGCGTTCTGAAGCAGCTCAAGGATGAAATGAGTGCGGTCGGCGTACAGCCGTTGCAGAAAGTCCAGGTGGCGGGTGCCCTCGCCGTACTCCCGGATGTTGTCCTCGCGGATGCGGGTGTAGTCACTCGGCATGGCTGATCGTCAGCACTCCCTCTGCGATCCGATGGCTGACGATGTCGACCCTGCGGCGTTCCTCCAGCTGCGCATGGCGCTGCTCGAACTTCCGGACGGCGCGGGCTCGTTGTCCCGTCAGCATCGTCCGGATTCGAGGCTCGGTCTCGCCGGTGAGGCGGTCGTCGATTCGCCGCAGGCCTCGCTGGTGGTGGGCTTCTAGGCTTCCGGTTCGGCGGGCCAGCAACACCTGGTTGAGGGCGTGAGCGTCCCTCGCGGCGTCTCGGCGGCGATGCTCGGCGTAACGGTCAAGTGCCGCTCCCGCCTCCCGGAGGTCGGCGGCGGGTCCGGCCTCCCCGGGCAGCGCGTTGGCGAGCAGCGCGAAGAGGCGGCGCTCCACGAGCCGGTTGGCCGTCAGCCGGGTTGCGTCCACGACGAACGACACGGTGCGGAACTCCGGCCGCACCGCGATCGTCTCCCAGGTGTCACAGGCAAAGACGTAGCGGCCTTCCGGCAGATCCGTATCGATGACGCGAAGCTGCGCGCGCAGCTGCTGGTCCTGAGCGGGGGCGAGGGCAGACACCGCGAGGCGAACGAGCGGATGGGTGGCGGTCAAGAAGGTGATCGACCGATCCCGGCTGGCTGCCTCGTCGGAGAAGGTCAGCCGCAGGCCGCTGTCCTTCCCGTTGAGCCAGTGGCGCAGCTGCTGGACGGGCCGGCCGCCGCCGAGCCTCGCCTCGTTCCGGCTGATGGCGTCGAGCAGTTCTGACCGAGCGGACTGAGGCAGTCGGAGCCGCAGCTCGTCCTCGGACAGCCGGTCCAGGTGCCCGGAGAGAGGGGGCCGTGTCAGGTACGCGCGGACCAGTTCCTCCAGCTGCTGTTCGGTGACCGCCCGGCCCTCTTCGACGAGGGCGTCGAGGTCCTGGGTGAGGCTGTCGTCCAAGCCAAGCAGGTCCTGGCTCGCGTCCTCGACGCCTCGGGTCTCGGCGACCAGCCGGACGGCGTTGTCGGCGAGCTGTCGAGCCCGCTCCTCCATCTGCTCGGGCGTCAGGTCCGGGCTGGTGGCGATGGCCGCCAGGTCCTGCGTCATCTCGCCGAGCACACCTTCGAGGTCACCGACGGTGTCCCGGAAGAGGTCCAGCCGGTCCCAGCAGCGGTAGAACACCCGCTCCTCGACGGTGTCGGGGGTCACGAAGTTGAGGATCAGCACCTTCGGGCTGCGCTGCCCAAACCGGTCGATGCGGCCGATGCGCTGCTCGATCCGCATCGGGTTCCAGGGGATGTCGTAGTTGACGAGCCGATCACAGAACTCGTAGTCGAGGCCCTCGCAGCCGACCTCGCTGGAGAGCAGGACGTCGATGGCCTCCGCATCTCCGCGGTCGAGGCGGAACCGGTCGCGCAAGCGCTGCCGGTCGGGCTCGGCCACTCGCCCGGTGACGACCCCGACGCGGACGCCGGCCGCCGTCAGGTGCTCGGCGAGGTAATCGAGGGTGCCGAGGAAGAACGAGAAGACCAGGAGCTTTCCGGGGCCATCCACCGCGCGGGCTTCGCGGACGGCCTGGAGGAGCCGCTGGAGTTTCGGATCGTCCGGCGGCAGTCGACGGGCCAGCTCACGGAGGTCCGGGTCCGTCGGAAGGGGAAGCCTCGGCGGAGCTTCGTCCGGATGGGCCTCGGGGGCGTCGGTCAGATCCGTGATGGCCGGCTCGCCGGCCGCCACGATGCGTCGAGCGAGGACGGGCAGGCAGCTCGACGCCTGACGCTCGAGAGTGTCGAGAATCAGGCGGACCACGACCGGGTTGTAGCGGGTGAGCAGCTGGTCGCGGCGGGCTTCCAGCAGGCGGTCGTAGAACTGGCGCTGCACCGGTGTGAACGGCACCGACACGGTGTGGGGCTCACGGATGGTGAACCCTCCGATGTCCCGTCGGCGGGTGCGGTTCACCAGTGGCGCGAGAGTGTTCAGCTCCTCGATCTCGCGCACGCAGCGGACCCGGTCGTCGGTGGTCAAGGTGGCTGCGTCCAGACGCCTGCGCACGTCGTCGTACCGGGGGTCGATCGCGATGGCCTGCCGGCCCCAGCTGGTGTACGCCGCGGTGTCCAGCGCCTTGAGCGCCTCCTTGGCGGCCTCGGGCGCACCGCTGCGCAGTGCCCGTACGGCGGCGTTGAGGTGTCGATTGGGCTCGACGACCTCGAAGAACGTCTGCCGATCGGGAAACAGGTCCGGGCGGAGGAGGTTGAGCAGGGTGAACAGGTCCCGGGCCTGCGTCTGCACCGGTGTGGCCGAGAGCAGGACGAGGGCAGTGCTGATCTCGCTCAAGTACTCGGCGAGCTCGTGCGAGTTCGTGCCCGGCGTACGCAGATGGTGTGCCTCGTCGGCGATCACCAGGTCGAAGGCGGGCGGCGGGTCCAGCTCGCGCAGGCCCTTGTCCTTCTTCCGCTTGGCACCTCCCTTCAGGTATGCCGTGCGGGCGAAGAGCTCGTAGTGCACGATCGCCCGCCGGTACTCCTCGGGCCAGGCACCGTCAAGGTGGGCCTCGTTGAGGCAGTAGCGCAGGCTCGCCGAGTCGAGCACCCGGAAGTCCTCGTCGAAGCGGCGCATCTCCTCGCGCCACTTAACCGTGAGCGCCTTGGGGCAGAGGACCAGCACGTGGTCCAGCGGCTGGCGGGCAGCCAACTCCTTCATGATCAAGCCAGCTTCGATGGTCTTACCGACGCCGACGTCGTCAGCGATGAGCAGCCGCGGCTCGTCGGCGCGGGCGAGGCGCAGGAGCGGCCGGAACTGAAACGGCACGTACTTGATCCGCGCTGCCCGCAGCGAATAGACGTGATCGGTGAGCGGGTGGCTGAGCCGGGCAGCGACCAGGCGGGCTCGGAACTCCTCGGGAGACAGGCCGCCAGTCGTTGCCTCCTGTTGCGCCGCCGCGAGCACCAGCTGGTCCTCCGCGTACTCGCGCATGCTTCCGGCCTCATGGAAGACGCGATAGCGGCCGAACCCATCGACGCTCTGAAGAATCTGGATGACCGGTCCGACTCGACTGGGGTCGGCTTGAACGGCAACGATGTCACCGACGTTGAATGCCACGCGCGCCCCTCGAACTCGCCCCACGCGACTGGCCCTCAACCGCAGCCTCGCCCGATGCGCAGAGCATAGGCACGCTTCGACAGTCTCGACGGACCCGCTCAGCCGTATGGAGATCGATCTGCGCCGAAGGTCGGAAGACGGAGCCGATCCGGCCTGGGGCAGTCGCCCACGCGCCGCTCCGCTATTCGCCACCCTCGGCGTCACGTGGCTTCGGCACCTGCCGGTTGAACCGCGGCTTGAAGGCGACGACGAGGGCTTCCTTCGCACCCTCCGGGTTGTCGGTCTCCTGCCAGCGGACCTCGCACCGACCCAGCCAGCCGGCGATGTCGGCAGCCGACGCCGCGTTGCCCGGGGTGTCGAGGAGCTGTCCGACCTGGTCGTGCAGCACCGACGAGTCGCGGTTGCCGTTCAGGTGCTGCCGGAGGCGATCCCGCATGCCCCGCCTGGTCCGGCCGACGTAGATGACCACCCCGCCGTCGAGGACCACGTGCACGCCAGGGGCGCGGGGAGCGTCGGCGACAGTCTCCATGGTGTGCGGCTGGGGAGCCGTGAAGCCGGCCAGCAGGTCGTCGTGCGCGGTGTCGGGCATCCCCGGGACGCTACCGCCGTGGACCCTCATCCGCGGCCCCGCACGGGCCGTCGTGGTCGTCGCGGCGTCGGCAGCGGCCGGCCCCGTCGAGCTTGGCGTCACACCAGATTCGGGTCCGCAGGAACTGGCGATCCTCCTCGCTGAGGGTGGTTTCGCCGAAGTCGATGGCGGTGACGTGACCGAGCGAGTCGCGTAGGGCTACGGCCAGGGTGATGGCCCCGTCGAGGTTGGTCAGGGTGGTGGGGAGGTGAATGATCCAGCGGGGTGCGGTCATCGCTGCCACCGGCTGTTCGATGAAGGTGAATCTGTGTGGCGACAGCCGGTGTACCGAGACTGCCACTGCCGCAGCGCCTGGCGGATGCGTTCGGCCTCGGTGTTCGCCGTGGTCAGCTCGCGATGCAGACGCTCGAGTTCGTCGGCCAGCCGGTTGACGTAGTCGTGCACCTGGGCGGGGTCGAGGCCGCGCCAGCGGGTGTCGAAAGAGGCGATGCGGGCGTGGTGCGGGTGCAAGCGCTCTCCGGTCACGTAGATCATTGCTGCCGCGTCTCCTGCTCGGCGATCAGCGCGCGGATCTGCCGATCGGTGAGGCCGCGTTGGTCGAGGATTCGACGGCTCCAGCGGTGCAGGCGGCAGGGGTGGGGTGCGCGGTCGTTGCGACACCGCAGGCCGTCGGGCCACTGCTCGGCGGCCTGCACGGTGAAGGGTTTGACGGCAAAGGTGATGTCTTCGGCGGTGACGTGGGGCGGCAGGGGTAGTTCGCCGAGGATCTCGTCGGTCGAGTCCATGTCCCTCCTTAATCGGTTGGTGGCGGCGCCGAGGCGGGCGGGGTCGGTCGGTACGACCGCGCGTCCGTACCGACCGGAGCCCAGCACCCGCCCCGGGCCTCCATCGCAGGGTTGTGGATCAGTCAGGCAGGCCGTATGACATGCGCGAGGTAGCCGGTATGCACCGTTCGTATGCGGTGGTCTACCGACTGCTGACGCTTTCCAGATGGGCCCGGGGGTTGCCTTACAAGGCAGGGTCTGGCGGACCGACACCGATTGGCATGACGCTGCGAGGATCGTCGATATACGTGGTGCGTATACCGCGAGCCCGCGAAACGGTTTGAATGGTTAGGCTCGACGGAGCGCAATGGACACAGCCACCCCCGCGAACGGCGAGGTTGCCGGTGACACCTACGAACTGCCCACGCTGTGGGGGACGCTTGGCCCGGGACAACGACAGCGGGCGCTGCGCGCCCTGCCAGGCCGCCGAACGCGACCGGCTAAGCGCGCCCCCGGTGGTGCCGGCGTCATTCTGGGAACACGAGCCGGTGCGGATCGCACTCGCGGAGCGGCACCTCGGGCGGGTGATCCGGGCGTACCGGCACCACCCGTACCACGGGCGGACGGCGTTGCCGCAGGCCGTGATAGCGGGATGGTTCAGCATCACGCAGGCGCAGCTGAGTCGTGTGGAAAAGGGGCCGCGACTGGTGCACCTTGATCGACTCACACACTGGGCGCGGCTCCTGCGCATCCCCGCCGAACGCCTGTGGTTCACGCTCCCCGATTCGGATCAGGAAGCAGCCAACGGCGCGACGCAAGGAGATCAGCTTGCTTTTCGCGGCTCGGAGGGACGATCCGCCCACGAACTTGGTCGGCAGGCTGACGAAGGGCGGCGTGCCTTGCTCGCCGGGATCGCGGCCGTCGCCGCCGGAGCGGGCCTGCTGGGCTGTGCTGACTCCACACGTCATCGGCGGATCGGTAGCGCCGACATCGTTCGCCTAAACGCCATCCTTGAGCTCTACCGATCAGTCGATTACGAGTGCGGCGGCGGACTCCTCTACCGAGAGGTCGACCGATTCGCCCACGCGGTGTTCGCGCTGCTCGACTCGTCACACTCGGAAGCGTTGACGCCGGGACTGGTCGCCTCCGTCGCCGCCGCGCGGCAGTTGGCTGGCTGGACTGCTCTCGACGCGGGTCGACACCCGGATGCCCAGCGCCACTTCATGGCCGCGGAGCGGGCGGCTCAGACGGCCGGCCAGGCTCTACTACTGGCTCGAATTCGCTACTGCCAGGCCCGGCAGTTGCAGCATCAGAAGCAGAATCGGGACGCGCTGGCCACACTGCAGCTTGCCCGCGCCCAGCTCGGGGCGGCGGGGACGCCGGGAGTGGCAGCCATGCTGTTCGGTGCGGAGGCCGCTTCGCTCGCCGCGCTCGGCAACCGGCCGGCCGCCCTGTCGGCGCTCGGCAGGGCGAGCGAGGAGTTCGACCGCATTATCGCGGACCGGGAACCGGAGTGGATGCGCTTCTACGACCGAGGCGAGTTGCTGGCGCAGTACGGCCGCGTCTACCGGGACTTCGCTCGGAATGACCGGAAGTACGCCGCCGAGGCGGTGCACTGGGTGGACGAAGCCGTGGCGGCACTCGGTCCGCAAAACGTCCGCAGCGCTCTGCTGAACAAGATCGGCCTGTGTAGTGCCCTGTTCCTCGCCGACGAGCCGCAACGGGCCTTGCCCGTGGGCGCCCATGTAGTCAAGCACGCCGGGAGACTCAGCTCCCGAAGGGTCATCGACCGCGTCCGGAACCTGCGGCGAGACCTCGCCCAGCACCACAGGAATCCTGAGGTCGCAGACTTCGCGCGCGTCGTCGCCACCATCGCGCCTACTGCCGCATGAGTGAGACGGGCCGCTTCACGCAAGCGGCGATGACGGCTGCCTTGCACCAGATCGCCGATGACCTGAGGGTGCCGGCAGACGACGCACATCTGCTGCGGCTGACCAACAATGCGGTCTTCGCTCTCCCTGCCGCGGGGATCGTCATCCGGATCGCCCGCTCACATCGGCTCCACGACCGCGTACCCAAAGTTGTTCAGCTCGCGCAGTGGTTCGCCCAGGTCGACGCCCCGACCATCCGACTCGCACCGGGCCTCGGGCGGCCGGTACAAGTAGGTGATCTGATGGCCTCAACCTGGCAGTACGTGCCGCCGACAGTGCCGGCACCAAGCGTTGAGGATCTTGGCCGGGCGCTGCGAGAGTTCCATGCCCTTGGCGCTCCGCCGTTTCCGCTGCCCTCGTGGGACCCGGTCGGAGACGCTCGCCGGCGACTCGCCGATGCGGAAGGGCTCGCCGAAAACGACCGCGACTACCTGCTCGACTGGTGCAACCGCCTCGAACCACGAGTCAGCTACCTCAGGCAGCATGCGGCAGGAGGACTTGTTCACGGCGATGCCCACGTAGGCAACCTGCTACGCGCACCATCGGGTCGTATCCTGCTCTGCGACTTCGATGCCACGTGTGTCGGCCCCTGGCAGGTCGACCTCGCCGCGGTCGCAGTCGGTGAAGTTCGCTTCGGTCGGGCCGGATCACACGGAGCGCTGGCAGCCGCATACGGCCACGACGTCACCACCGACCCGGACTGGCCACTACTACGTGACGCACGCGAGCTAAAGATGATCGCGGCTGCCGCACCGCTCCTAGCCAGCTCGGCGAACGTGGTGGGTGAATTTGCGACCCGACTCCTGTCAATCAGGAACAACAATCCTCACGCCCGGTGGACACCCTTCGCCGAGCTGACACAGCCAACGGCCATCGGCGGACGGTGAAACTCCTGCTCTTTGACAAGATTAGAAGCAGAATCCTGCTGCGGGGCGACGAGCTGCAGGACTGCGTGCAACCTCCTCGAAGCGCGAGTGCAAACGAAGCAGCACCTCGGCGTCGAGGGCGGCGTAGGTCACCTGGCTCTCGGTGAGAGGTCGCCGGGTCCAATCCCCGGCCTGCTCCCTCTTATCGAGCTCCACGCCGAGCTCACGCGCGCAGACGTCGCGAAGGCTGTGGCCACTAGCGGCGCGGCGGAGCCGGCGCGACACGTCGCGCGTATCCAGCACGGCATCCAGGGCGAAACCGTGCCGGCCGAGGACTTCGCGCTCGAATGAGGCGTAGTGGATCAGCTTCGTCGTCTCGGCGCTCGCGAACAACCGGCCGAGAGGCTCCAAATCGGGAAGCTCGAGCGCGTCGATGAGGTAGGTCGCTTCCCGACCCGCCACCTGAATCAGGCAGAGCGTGCGATTCGCGAGTGTGGTTTCGACGTCGAGGCCTACGACGGGTTCGGACACCAACGCGGCGACCGCTGCCTCGAGCTGCGGCTGCGTGCGCACCCAGAGCAGCGGTCGACCATTCTCTCGACGCAGGAGGGGCAGGTCCGCGAGGGTCCCCTCGAACTGGGCGATGCGCTCCGCGTCGCCACGGGTTAGCGTCCGAACGCCATCAGGCAAGCGAGCTAGACTGGTTTCGGTCCCCGAAAGCCACCGCCAGGCACCTCCGACGTCGAGCAGGTAGCCGGCGACTACCTCGCGCTCGACCCACGGCGGCATCAGCGGTTGGAACTTGCTGAGGCGATAGCTCGGGAGCGATTCGCCGACCTGTGACCAGAGGCGGTGGTTCTCCCAGAATTCGGGCTCCGCCAGCTTGGTGAGCGCATCCCGGAACCGGCGCCTATCAATATCCTCACCCCGCACCTTGATCAAGAAGTTGTCAGGGATGACCTTCCAATCTCCCCCGACCGCTTCGAGCGCGTATCGAAGCGTCGCATTGATGCGCCCTCCGGCGAAGGTCCACCAGCGAATCTCCCCCTCGTCGAACTCGATGCCTCCGCGCTGGGAGTCGATGATTTCGCGCATGGAATCGCGATGCTCGGCGAGCACCGCCCACGCCGCGTCGTCGAGGTAGGGAAAGCGCTCATCGCTCAGGAGCACCGACAGAATGCGCTGGCAGACGTCGAAGCCGAGGAACTGCGGAAGAAAGCCGCCCCACGTGGGCTGGCGTCCACGGGGGGCCGCTTCGACGACCACGCGGCGATCCTCGTGCCGCACTTGAAGGACGGCCCATGCGCGTCCCCCGAGCAGGAAGCTGCTGACGCCATCGACGAGTCGGTCGACGAAGGCCTGGTTCAACGAGCCGAGAGGCTGGCCGCCGGCGGTTTGTACCGTGTAGGTTTGCGGGCTTGAGAAGACCGCAAAGAGCTCCATGAAGTTCTTGCGCCCGAAACGGCGTTCCGCTTTCGGCCCGAGGACCAGCCGGCCCCCTACGAGCCGTAATGCGCCGTCGCGTACCATCCATTTCAGTAGACGATCATATTCGGCCCGGTGAATGCCCTGGAAGTCCGATACGCCCGCCAGGTGCTCCCAGGCGTCGTCGGCGGCGATCCCGTCACTCGCCAGCGCCATAGCAAGCAGCTGGTGGATAAGCACCGGCCAGCAGCGACGCTCTACCTCGACCGCTTCGACCCAGCCGGCCTTGGCCAGCTCGACCAAGGCGATGGCCTGCAGTACGCCCTCGGTCGTCTGACAGAAGAACGTGGTGTTGGCTGCTTGCCCCGCTCGCCGCCCCGTTCGCCCCATGCGCTGCAGGAACGAACTCACGGTGTCAGGCGCTTCCGCCTGCAGGACCCGATCGAGGTCGCCGACGTCGATGCCCAGCTCCAGGGTGGAGGTGCACACGATGCAGGCGTCGCTGCCGTGATGAAAGCGCTCCTCAGCGAGCTGGCGCTCTTCTCGAGACACTGCGCTGTGGTGGACGAACACGGCGGTGCCGTCGCGCCTCATGTACTCGGCGACCGCCTCCGTGGTGGAGCGGGACTGGCAGAAGAACAGGCTCTTCTGCCCCGTCGCGACGCGCGCCGCGTCACGGGAAAGCTCTGCGAGATTCCGGCGATGGGCAACCAGGACCTGCCGACGCCCCGGTTGCTTCGGAGGGCTGACCACGCGTCCCGGCCGATTCGATGTGCCCTGGAGCCATGTGAGAATCGCCTCTGGGTTGCCAACGGTCGCGGACAGCCCCACGCGCTGGACGTCATGCTTGGAGATGCGCGCCAGGCGTTCGAGCACGCTCATCAAGTGGGCGCCCCGGTCGGAACCTGCCAACGCGTGGACCTCATCGATGACCACGGTCCGCAGATCGGCGAAGAGCTTGTTCTCGTCCACACGCGGCGACACCAGCATCACTTCGAGCGATTCCGGCGTCGTCATCAGGAGCTCGGCAGGTTCCCTGAGAAACTGACGGCGGGGGTGGTCCGGCGTGTCGCCGTGCCATACGAAGCGCCGTAGGCCGACCATCTCGGTGTAGAGCCCGAGTCGGTCAGCCTGGTTGTTCAGCAGCGCCTTGATGGGCGCGACGTAGAGTGCGCCTACCCCTTCCGGCTCGTTCTCGACCATTTGTGAAAGGGTCGGGAACATCGACGCTTCGGTCTTGCCGCCGGCGGTGGGTGCCAAGATGACCGCGTTGTCGCCAGCAAGCAGCGCCTCGCCCGCCTCTTCCTGCACCGGACGCAGGCTCGACCAACCGAGCCGGGAAACGATCGCCTGTTGCAGGCGCGGTGCGAAGCGGGCAAAGACGCTCACCACACATCCTCGGTCGGCACCAACCCGTCCGCCTCGTCATCGAGGTCGACGAGGCGAGCACCGGAAAGGACATACTGCTCCTCGGTGCTGAGCTCCTTGGCCTGAAACCCGTGCTCAGACATGGGCTCGTAGTCCGCATGTTCCTCGACCAGGTCGAGCTGGGTGACGAACTCGCGCAGGAACTGGCGCGGCACCACGCCGACGTCACCCTTGAAGCCCGCGGTCACCTCCGCCACCAGCCGCTCCACGAAGGCCGTGCTGATCTTCTGGTCGAGGCGGCCACGGTCCGACGTGGGGAATAGCTCCCGAAGACGAAGGGCGACCGACCGAAGCCGATCGGCGTCGAAGGGGACGAGCTCGAGCTGGGCCTGTCGCAAGCTAGCGAAGCGGCCCTGCTTCAGGAAACGGATCCGGTCGTGAAGCGGCGCGAGGCCAGCGACGCCATGCCGCGTGTCGAAGAATTCCGGCGTGCCCGTGAAGACCCACGCCATGCCGGGATAGCTGCCCGCTGCGTCGGCAATCTGCCGAATCCCGTTCAGCGACTTGTGCCGCGAATCCGAACGCATGCGGAGGATGGTTTCGGCCTCGTCGATGACGATGATGAGCCCCGCGTAACCGGCAGCCTTCACGATCTCGAGCACTCCCCGCAGGTAGTCGAGGGCATCGCGGCTCTCAATGTCCCCCTTGATGCCGGCGGCCTTCTTGGCCGATGCGGCGACGTTGCCGCTGCCGCACAGCCAGGAGATGAGAGCTCCTGCCTCCGCGACTTCTCCCTTCTGCTTCAGCTCGAAGATGGTCTGAATGACGCGAACGAAGTCCTGGGGCGCTTGACCGCCCGTCATGGCCGCGAGGTCTTCGGCGAGGCGCTTCTGCACCTTGGCGTCGAAGGCTGGGTCCGAGTCGTCCTCTCCGGCCGCGACGAGGCTTTCCTCCACGCGGCCGATCCACCGGTCGAGGACGTCGCTCAGGGCTCCTCGTGAGCATGACGCGGTCCCGAGCTCCGTCAGCACCTTGCGATACACATCGTCGAAGCGGTGGAACTTTAGATCATTGTCGGAGACCACGACGAAGCTGGTCGCGAACCCCCGAGCCTGCGCATCCAGCAGCGCGAGGCGCGCCATGAAGGTTTTGCCGCAACCGTAGCCGCCGCGGAGGAACTTGACGGTGCCCTCGCCGCTCCTCGCGAAGTCGAGCTGTCGATGCAGTTCTCCGCGTTGCTTTTCGATGCCGACGGCGAACGCGTCGATACCCCGCTCGGGCACGAGGCCTTTGCGTAGCGACTCGAAGACGTGCTCGACGTCCTTCTGGGTCAGAATGCTCATCCGCTTCCCTCACGTACGTATCGCTTCACTCCGGCCACGACGGCGATGCGCACGTCGAAGGGGGCCTTCTGGGCATACGCCTCGAACTGGATGGCGAAGCGCCGCAGGCCACGCGGGCCGCCCAGCATCGCGGCGGCCTCGTTCTCCGTGACCGTGCCGTGCGCCGCCAAGTGCTCGAACACCTGCCGGACCCCCGACTCGGGGAACTGCTCGAGCCAGCTCGCACTGCTCGCCCCGACGCTCGCTGCTGGTGCGGGCGGTGGTGACGATGGCCCCCGCGTCGCCGTGACCGCGAAGCGCGCATCCGGTACGCACGGCACCACGTCCGCCACAGCGCTCGGGTGGTGGATCTCGATGAGCGCACGCGCGTCGACGGCTCCGGAGAGTCGGAAGAAGAGCTCGAAGCGTTCACCGACGGTCGCGACGACCATGCCGCCCGCGATCCGCGCCTTGCCGCGGGTCTGGCAAAGCTCGACCTGCACGCCCTCGGCGTCAGGGACGCGCAGCGCGAGCTCGACATCCCTTGGACTTCCGAAGTCCAACGACCGCTGCGCGAGGACCTCGACCTTGGCTTCGATGCAGTGCATCCCACCCACGCCCTCGCTGGCCTCGGCTTTTATGCCGTACTGCACACTGCTCCCGCCGGCCGCCGTGCGATGCAGCACGGTCAGCACCGGTATGACGCGCTCCTGCAAGCTGTTGCCGCCGTGGACAAAACTCATGGACCGCCGACCGGTATCGAAGACCGCCGTGGTCTCCGGGAACATCACGTGCCCGTTCACCCCCTCGTAGCGGAGGTCCGCCAGCGCGACCCTGACCTCTCCCGCGTGATCCGCCGCCACCGGCGAGAAGACATGCCTTCGTTTTGGATCGATGCGACGACCATGGGCCTGGGCGGATGCGGCACTGTCGTCCAGCAAGAGAAAGCCGTGGTCGCTGGTGAAGACGAAACGACGCACGCCCGCGTCTCGAAGCAGACGCCAAGCGGCGCGCAGCTTCTGCATGACGTGGTCGAACACGGCGGGGCCGACGCCTTTCTCGCCGGCGTTGTCGATCTCCTGGCTGTGGACGACGACCAGGCGTGCCTGGGCGACCGAGCGCTTGAGCGAGGTGCTGTCGCGGCTGACCACCTCTTCGAGGGTGAGCCATGGACACGTGCCACCGCCGACCCGGTCGTGGATGGCACGCTTGCGGGTTTCGGGGTCAGACACACGAAACTCGCCTGTCTGAAAGCCCTGAATCCCCCCGGTGTCGCTCGCCATTGAAACGCGCAGACGCCCGTTCTTTTCGACAGGCGCGAGCACGTTCATGCCCACCTCAGTCACGGTGGGGAGCTCGGCAAGCCGGGGTTTGAGCAGCACGGTGGTGGCCGGGGTGCCTTCCATCTGGCGGTAGAGCTCCTCGCCCATCTCGAACCGCAGGGCGTCGACGACGAAGTATGCGGTCGTTCCGGCTTCCTGGGTCAGCGGCTTGACCACCTCATCGAAGAGCGTCCGCTGCTGTTGCGAAGCGCCTGTGAGGAAGCCATGTGCCTTGCAGAGCGCATTGAATTCGCGCGCCCAGGCATCGGCCCACACGCGCCAGGCACGGCGCATCCCGTCGAGGCGCGTCCGCAGGGTCTCGAACTCGGGCAGCTGCGGGTAAAGCAAGGCCACCCGCCGTTGCTCGAGCTGCCGATGCGCTTGATCGGCGGCGGCGCCGCGCTGGACGTAGACGCTCACGGCGGCTTCCAGGCCGCTGCCAGCGCTGGTGCTGACCCCCAATCGCTCGCCCGCACGCGCGATGGCCTGACCGAGACGGGCCGCGTCGCGGACGAGCTGCCAGGCGGACTGTCTCGTGGGATCGTCTCGAAGCCAGAACGAGGCGCTTGTGGGCTTGGTGTCCACGCGCAGCTCGGCCCACTCGGCAGCGAGGTCATAGTTCGCGCGCTCGAGGGCTGCCAACGCAGCCTTGAGGACTTTGTCCTCTTCGAACCGGAACGTGTCGATCTTGCCGAGGTCTTCGGCCCGGGCCGCCTCGACCTCATCGGCGAGCAATGCCTCGGTCTCATCTGCCGTCCGCTGGTAAAAGCCCGCGTGGCGCTCCCGGAGGTGGGCCGCGACGGCGCGGCAGCTCTCGATGACCGGGCGCGGCAGGTCCGCGGCGTGGGCGAGATGTGTGTCAACGGGCGCGCGGTTCAGGTCGTCCACATACTCCACGCAGAGCGCCCAGCTTGCTGCGGCGAACGCTACATCCTCGGCGCGCGGTCGCGAGGGCGGAAGCGTGGTATCGCGCCAGTAGCCCGGGAGGCCGACCCACGCCGCGAGACGTTCCCAGAGGGCATCCTCGTCGTCGAGTTGGCGTATGCGTTCCGCGACGAATCCCCCGGTGAGCAGATCGTCGAAAACGGCCGTTGGTTTCATCGCCCGGAGCTGTGCTGCGGTGCCGCCTTCGGCGTCGTCCATCAGTGCACTCAGCCAAGCGTCGGCCCCCGCGAGCGTCATGTCGGGCTGCGCCTTGAACGAGGCGATCTGATCGGGGCGCACCCGTCCCGCGGCGGCCTCGGTAATGAGGGTGTCGAGCGCCTTCCGGTACCGCACGCCGGCCGCGTAGAGCTCGAAGAGCGGTGTGCTGCGCACGGTCTCCTCGGTGAAGCCCGGCAGGTGGATGACCAGCGGCACCTTCTCGGTTCCGGCAGCGACCCCGTCAAGCGCCATCATCAGCGACAGGTGGCTGCCTCGGAAGGCGTGGACCTCGTAGGGCAGCGCCCCGGAGCCACGCAGTG
This sequence comes from Micromonospora phytophila, assembly GCF_023656545.1. Lineage (GTDB taxonomy): Bacteria > Actinomycetota > Actinomycetes > Mycobacteriales > Micromonosporaceae > Micromonospora > Micromonospora phytophila. The sequence continues at coordinate 35,637 of NZ_JAMOKF010000002.1, forward strand.
CCCTGAGGCGGTCGACGAACCCTCCGTAGTGCCCAGTCTGGTCAAGCCACACGACCACGCCCTGCCGGCGCACCCACGAGCGCAGGTCCGCCTCGAGGCTCGCGGACACAGGGCCGCCGAGCTCTGCGGTCGATGGCTGTGGTGCTGCTGCCGTCGTCACGTAACGTCTTCCTCGCTCTGCTCAGCGTCTCCGTAGGCGTCCTCGTCCTGAGCGTCCTTGTCATCGAATAGCTCGGCGGGCGGGACGAGATTGGCGAGGAAGCCCTGGCGCTCGCGCACCTTCTCGGGGTGCAGCCCTTCGAACGCCGCGCGGGCCTCGGGCTCATCGGGGGCGAGGATGCGCAGCTCGGCGCCCTGCTTCTCGGCCAGGCGCAGCTCCATCTCCCACAGCTCGCCCGGGTAGTCGGTCCACAGGCCGCGCTCGAGCACGAGCATCTCGGGGACAAGTTTTCGGCCCTTGCCGCGGCCCATGCGGCGCGTTGCCTCCTTCTCGATGGCGGCGAGGGCTTCTGCGGGGTGGTCGCGCAAGAAGGCGTCGCGGTGGGGGCCGTCACCGCCGTCGCCGAGGTCGCGGCCACCCGGGCGATACGGCGCCTCCCTAATCTTAAAATCGGGGCCGATCTCGTCCTGAAGCCGGAGTTCCCAGGCCCAGGCGCGCGCCGGGTGGTAGCGCCAGAAGCAGCCGTGGGCGACGCCAAGGCTCGGGTCCCCCTTGCACTTCTTGTCAACTCGTGTGGGCCAGTAATGCATAACCAGGTGGGCCCAGTCGTAGTCCTTGCGGCCGCTCGCGGTGGCGAGCTCCTTCCACCACTTCTTCGGGTCTTTCCACTGCGGCTCGAGGAGCGGCCACAGGGCGGCGGAGTTGATCATCACGCCGTCGTCGAGGTCAAGGATGTAGCGGGCGTCCTGCTCGCGGGAAGGACACTTGTTGTCGGTCGGCGGCGCGCCCCGGTCGGCGCACTGCTCGACGTCGGCGATGAATGCCTGCAGCTCGTCCCGGGCTCTGAGCAGCCAGCTAAGCTGCTTCTCAGCGGCCCGGGTGGCCTTCTTATCGGCGCCGTTGCAGGCGGCGCGTAGGTCGGCCAGTTCGCCGTCGAGGCGGGCGAACGTCGGCACCAGGTGGTCGGCGAGCAGCACCTGCATGGTTTGCTCGTTCATTCGGTGGATGTTCACCCAAGCCACGAAGGTCTTGCCTGACGACGAGAGCGGCCAGTGGATGGGCCGGTTCTCGTACATGCCCTTGTGGACGTCCTTGAAAAAGTCGAGGGCCAGCCAATCGCGCAGGCTTCCCTTTGTGCCGTTCGCCGGGCGGTGCTGGGTCCAGGCAGAGTGCAGCGGCGCGGCCGCGGGATGACCGAGGCCGTCGCGGCGATCCTCGGCGTCGAGCGTGGTGTCGAGGAAGAGGATGCCGTGCGGGAGCGCGTGCGAGAGGTTCGCGGTGGCCGGGTCGAGGATGCCTTCGGCGGCGCTGCCGGCAGGGCCGAAGCGGCCGAGAGCGACGCCAAGGGCGAAGCTCAAGTGGTCCGTGGGGGACTCGGGGTCGAGCTGCTCAACGTACTCGGGGAGCGGCGCGCCGTCGGGACGGTCGACGGCGGCCTGGGCCCAATGCTGTGCGTGGCGCCAGGGGGAGGGGCCGGGTCGACGGAACTCGACGGAGGGTTCGCGGATGCTCTCGCGTACCTTGAACGCGTTGACGACGTGCTTCCAGATGGTGTCGGCGTCTGGCACGGGGAACAAGCCAATCCTGTCGATATCCCCAGGCTGGACGTTCACCGTCGGATTCACATCATGGACGAAGACCGCCGTTGCAGTCTTATTCAGCAGAGCAACCGTTTGCCCGACGTCAGCGGGAAAGACGCTGGGCGAAGCGCAGTCGAAGACGCTCCGGTACATAGTCGCCCGAGCGCGGAAGTTGGTCCCGATTTTTGGAAGCGCAACCAGGGGTCGGAAGTAATACTCTGTCGCCTGAGGATAAGCTCCATAGGCCCGCTCAAGGGTGACACAGACCTCAAGGCCGTTGAAGCTCCAGTCGATGATGTCGCACACATCCTCGAGCCAGGCGCGGCCTGCGGCCCCCATCACATGAGGAACGAAATGCAGCTGGGCTGCCGACGGCGGTGAGCTGTCGATTGGACAAAGGAGGATCGCAGAGGGCTGGACCTCCCAGGGGCGGCGGATGAATCGAGCATTGTTCGACGTGCGCACTCCAACCCGGGACTCCATTTCTGACTTTAGCTTGGGGGTCGCCGTGTAGCGTTCGATGAAGTCTGACGTCCACCAGTATGCGAGTGGCCAGTCTTGAACTGCGCGTAGCGCGGCTGGGTCGAAGGTGCGCCGGCCCTCGTGGCAGAGGGCGGCCGCACGCTTGCGTTGGGTTCGCTCCGCGTCCCGCGACTTGTCCTCCCGTGGCGTCGGACAGAGTGCCTTCGATTCCTTGGTCGAGTTAGCCCGCGCAAACGTCGACACGGCGACACTCACAACCTCGTCCGGCACGTCCTCGAAGGCTCCGCGGTCGAAGTCGCCGAGCGCCCGCAACCCGTGCGTCCCCAGCAGATGCTCTCGCAGCCCGGAGTACTGCTTGATGAACATCCAGTTCCGCATCGTAAGCATCGCCGAAACGCCGCCGTTGCGCACAAGCTCCAGCCCACGCAGCAGGAACGCCGCAAACAGGTCGGCCTTGCCGAGCGGGTACGTCTTCTCGACATACTTCGCGTCCGCCATCTTGCTCGTGCCCTGGTACGGCGGGTTCGCCACCACCAGGTCGTAGGCCCCCTCACGCACCAGCCGCACGAAGCGCACGCCCGCCGCGAGCTGCTCACCGCGCAGCCGCAGACCGAGGTCATCGCCGCCGGTGTGCTTTGCCAGGAAGCTCTCCAGCAGGTCGAGCAGGGTGGCCTTGGCCTCGTCGCGACCGATGGCGACGCGCTCGGGCTGAGGCTTGAAGCCGCTGAACAGGTCACCCTGCTCGGCGATCACCCGCCCAAGCACCGCCTCGTGTCGCTCCAGGGCCTCATCGACCGCCGCGTCTACCTTGAGCAGGCTGCCAAGATGGTCGGCGCCGCGCAGGGCGTGGATCAGCTTGTCGGTTAGTCCGCCCGGGATGCCTGTCTCGCGCTCGACCTCCCGGCGCAGCTCGACTAGCGCCGGATCGTCGTCGGCCAAGCTCGCAAGGCGTAGGTTCGACGCGACCAGGTTCAGCCGCTCGGGCCGGGCGTCGGGGGTCACCTGCCGGGCCTTGAGCCACAGGGCCGCCGCCGCGATCTGCACCGCCCGCGGGTCCAGGTCGATGCCGTGCAGGTTGTGGGACAAGATGTGTTCGACAATGGCCCGGTCGGACCAGCGCTCCCCACCGGCCTCGCCCCGATGCCGGGCTTCCTCGCGGTAGAGCGCCACCAGCAGGTCGAGCGCCACGACCAGGAAGTGCCCCGAGCCGGCCGCAGGATCGAGCAGCTTCAGCTCGCGCACGGTCTCGGGCGCCTGCGCTACGGCGTCCTCGGGAATCGACTGCGGCACATAGTAGGCCCAGCGGCGCTCGGCCTCGGTGTGCAGCGGCATCAGGTCGGTAAGCACGACCTCGCGCGACGTGCGCTTGGCCCGCCACTCCACCCGCCGCTCCTCCAGACGGTCCAGCGTGCCGTCCGCTTGCACCTCGGACTTCCACCCGTGCTTCTGGCATATGGCCAGCCACATCGGCCCCAGGCTGTTCTGGAGCAGCCAGTCCACCATGTAGCGCTCGGTGAACATCTGCGTTTTACTGGCGATCTCGTGCGGTTCGACTTTGCCGCCGCCATTGAGCTTGTCGTCGAGCGCCTCGCGCTCGGGGTCGTTCCAGTATTGGTAGACCCACCCGAGCGTCATGTCGTCGGTCCAGCAGGTTTCGAGCGCCTCGGCGTTGAGGGCGTCGACGACATGCCGGAGCGTCGCCGCCGGGATCGAAACGAGGTCGGCCACACCCGCGGGCCCGTAGAGGCCGGGCAGCTCGGTGGCGAGATCCTCGAAGGTCAGGCGCAACAGAAAGGCATAGCCCTCGGTCTCATCGCCACGCACGAGCCCCGGCGCGAGCTGCCGGAAGTCCTTGTAGGCGCGGCTCTCCCAGCCACCGGTCACCACGGCGGGCGCACGAAGTGGTTCGCCCGAGCGGCCCGGCGCCTCCATGAGCCGCAGCAGCACCAGCCGGTTCAGCAGCGTGTAGGCGGCCTGCTTCTCAACCTCGCGGCGGAAATCCTCCGCTGACCGGCTGGACTTAGACCTGGCCTTGGTGGCGCCCTGTGCTCGCAGCTGCTCGGCCACCCACGCCTCCAGGCGGCCCCGCCGGGTGCGCGCAGCCTCGTCGAGTCCTGCGTCGCGGGCGTGCACCGAAAGCCGGTAGGCCATCTCGGTGGCGGCGTGGAGGTCCTCCAGCAAGCGAGCACGCAGGGAACGGATGGTTATCGAGAGCGCGCGCTTGGCGTCGGAAGTCATGGACATGGTCGTCGTCCTCCGGTCACAGCAGCCGCACGCGCGCACCGGCGCGGACCTGCTCAAGCAGGCGTTTCTTGATCTCGTCCACGAGCGCCTGCACGTCGGCCTCCGTCGCCACCTCTCGATTGCGGAGTTGCAGGTCGACCCGGGCAATGAGCGGCTTCTCGCCCTCGCTCAAGATCTCGTCGAGGAGGTCGTTCGCCTGGTCCTCGGCACGCCGAAGCTCGAGCACGAACGGGTCCTTCAGGGAGACGAGCGGTGGTGCGATTGCGTCGGAGGTAGTGTCGATCACCGCCAGCGCGAAGGGTCGGAGCACGCGGTGTGATTGCTCGCCTGTAAGGGTGCTGAAGCCGTCCCGCGTCTTTAGGTGGGCGCGGGCGGTCTCCGCCTGCTGCTCTTGCCACTGGAGCAGCCGCTGCCTCTCGGCGAGGTAGCAGTTGCGAATCTCGGCGAGGTCCTCATCAAGCGCACCGATGTCGCGCCAGGGCCGCTCGGCCTTGAGCTGAGCAGCGACGCGCTTCGCGGCTGCCTCGACCTTGGTGGACTCGACGCCGAGGTCTTTAAGCTGGGTCGCCTGATATGCGAGCACACCATGGGCGGCTGCGACGGCCCGGATGGCATCGGCCGCCAGCTCCGCGTCGTAGAGCTGCAGGAGCTGGACGCCGTCTTGCAGCGTGTCGAGGTGCTTCTTGACCAGCTTCACGGTCGGCTTGGTCTGCCGGCAGGTGCGGATGCATTGCTCGAGCGCCTCGCCGAGCTTGCCAAACACCGCGGGCCCCTCAGGCGATCCTGGGAGCTGGTTGAGCCGGCCCTGTACGCTGCGGAGCTTCTGCGCGAGCTGCGGGAAGTGCTGGGCGACCGCGTCGGCGATGGCGTGGTCTTCGCGATCCATGCGGTGCCTGAGGCGTTCTTCGAAGAACTTGCAGATGCGCGCACGCGCCTGGAAGCCGATGTCGTCTTCGCCGGCCGGGAAGATCGTTGCGCGTCGGAAGGAGCGGTCCTTGTCGAAGAGGTCGCGCACTCCCGCGTCACGAATGGCGGTGATTTCATTGCCGGCATCGGGCTGCAGACGCACCTTGCTGGCGCGGAGCAGGCCCGCGACACAGGCCTTCACGACGTTCGCCGTGTAGCCGTAAGGTGGACCGCCGAAGTGGGCAAGGAGTGTCGTCCCGCCGAGACCCCCCTCGGATTCGATGTGCTCCTGGATGCGGCGTGCCACGACGCCGCTGCACGAGGGGACGTAGCGTCCGGAGTCGAGCTCGAGGATGCCAAGGTCGCCTGTGAGGAACTTAGGTGATGGGCCCGAGAGCTCGGCCTCGACGAGCTGAAGCAGTTCGGAGGGCTGGACCTGCGTGGCTATGAAGTGCGGGAACAGGTCTGGCAGCACCCGGTTGGCCATCGCGTGGAGCGCTACGGCGAACGACGCGCCTTGCTCCTGGGGCGAGATGCTCCGACCTCGAAAGTACATCTTTCCGGCCATCCACGCCGCCGCGATGGCGTCCCGCGCGAGCTTCTCGAGGTCCTCCGCACGGTTCTCCTCCTGCTGGAGCAGGATCTTGCGGGCGGGATTCAAGGACTCGCGGCGCGGCTTGTACTTCTTCACCATGGCTCGCGAGCGGTAGAGCTCGCGCGTGTGGTGGTCCACGTTGTCGCTGTCGCCGCACAGCCAGACGAGGCGGTCGTGAAGGGCGCTCTCGCCGCTCTTCTTCACCCAAGTGCTCTCAGTGCGCTCGTCGTGGGCTAGGAAGCGGAAGTCGACACGGGCGGCAGCGTCGTCGCGTGGGTCGACGAGGTTGACGTCGTCCGCGCGGCGGCCGTCGGAGAACTGTCCCGCCCAAGGGAATGGCCGTCCTTGAAGCCGCGGGCGCTCCGGAGCGGCGAGGAGAAAGGTGAGCCTGTCCTGCACGATCTCGCTGATGGCTTCGCGCGGGACGCCGATGTCGCGGCGCTCACGCTCCCACTCTTCGCCGGCTGAGGACTGGACCTTGTAGCCGTGCTTTTCCGAGTACCCGAGGAGGTTCCTGCGGCGCAGCTCCTCGAGCGCCTCGGTCACGGCAGCCAGATGGTTGCCGCGGTCGACTCGGTCGTAGAGACACTGCGCCACGAGTTTCGCATCGGTGGCCTGGGTGTCCTGAATGAGCTCGAGCAGTGCCACCGCCTTGGCCGCGCGCACCATGAGCCCGTCCGCATCATCGCTGCACTGGCTCAGCACGCGGGCCATCGACGCTTGCACGTCGGAATCGAGCGCAGTGTGCTGAACTTCGTAGATCCGGTCGAGGGTCACGAGCGCGCCCACCGGCTGTTCGGCGAGCTTCTGGTCGCGGAACAGCTCACCGAGAAGCTGGAGCAGGCCGCGGATGGCCTGGTCATCGCCCTGGGCTCGGGCGGAGCGTGTGCGCAGTGCGCTAGTGATTTGCAGGATCAGGTCGATCTGCCCGGGGAGCATCGGGTAGACCTCGACGAACTCCTCGGGGGTCACCGACTCACAACCGTAGGCATACAGCTTGAGGTCGGGCCGGTGGCTCTCGAAGAGCGCGCGCAGCTGTCCCTCGGCGGCGGGTCGCTTCTGGAGGAGTCGCTTGTGGACGACATCCCGGATGTTCGTGACCCCCAGATGGACGCGGAGCTTTGGAGGGAAGCGGTCTTTCGCCCACACCAGGAAGGAGTCGTCCGCCTCCTCGTCGAGCTTCTGCTGCCCGAGCGCCAGCAGCCAGGCTTTGCCGCGGAGCGTCGAGCCGATGGCGGTCGCGAAGGCGCGCAGTCGGTCCACGCGGTCTTTGTTGGATAGTACGTATTGGGAGACTTCGTCGACAACGAGGAACAGCGTCGCGCGCGGGCGGCGGAACTGAAGCATGTCGCGAATGGCCGCGACGGCCTCCTCGGGCGACTCGGCGCGCGCATGGGTGCCGCCGCGGCTGGTGAACCAGCTCATAGGGTCGGTGTACCGGTTGGGATACATCACGCTCATGACGAGCGAGAAGTCCTCCTCGGCCAGCGCCTTGTCCTTAACGCCGGCCCATGGCGTGCCGAGCGTCTCCTGGGCCGTCTTCTCGAAGCGAGCCCACTCGCCGTCGCGCTCAAGGCGCAGCTCGAAGTCCGCCACGAGGGGCTCGGCGCTGCAGTAGCCGAGCCGGCGCTGGACCTGCCGAACGGTCGCGGCGTGGATGTGCTCGTTGTCGCGCGCGATGCCTCCGATGTCGAACACGACAGCCAGCGGATCGATCTTCTGGCGAAGAACACGCCATGCCTCGCGGAGCTCGGCCGACTTCGGCGACGTGTCCCGCTGAAGCCACGCCTCCGCGAGCGAGCCTCCGTCCGGCAATGCGACGCCATCGAGGGAGAGCCCGAGTAGCTTGGCGAAGCTCGACTTACCGGAGCCGTAGAAACCTGAGATCCAGGCGTTGGGGAGTTCGGGCCCACCTGCCTTGTCGAGCTCCGCGGCGATGTTCGTGAGCAGCCGGACGTACTGCTCGTGGATGCCGCTCGGCACACGACGATGGTTCGGGTGGTACTCGGGCCAGCCGCCGGTGATGATGTACTCGGAAACCTCGGCGGCGAGCTTGTCCGCGCCCTGCTCGTGGAAATACACGACCGGCGGGATATCCCGCGTGACGTCAGAGAGAAAGAGGTCGCGAATCAGCATGTCGTCCCTCATGGATAGATCCGAGGCCGGTAGTCGTTGTCCGGATTGAGAATGCCCATAAACGAGAGCCCCGTCGGACCTCGTCGTTCGCCCGGATAGAGCAGGACAACCGGCACATTTCGCGTCCTGCCGTCGAGGTGACGAAGAAGGGCTGATGATCGAATGAAGGGATACAGCGCCCCAGCGCGCCCGATGAGGGCCACCGTCCGGTCAATGGTGTCCTGGTGCTTGTCGGCGTACTCGCAGATCAGGCGGCTGCAGTCCGCCGCGATCCCGTCCGGCCCTTCGATGAGGGGCGAGAGCTTCGACTTCAGGTAGTTCAACCCGCGCTCCGGTTCGATGCCGGCCATGCGCTCTTCCATCTGCACGACGCGGTCGACCCACTCCAAGCCCTGCGCTCTGACACGCTCGAGAAGGAGCGTTTGGAGGCTGATCGAGATGACCATCCAGCCGTTCGCAACGATGTCTGTAGTCAAGCGCTGCACTTCGGCACGGAGCTTGAACTCATCGGGCGGGTCGTACTGCATGATCGCGAAGCGGTAGTTGCGCATTGTGCTGATGCGCGGGCCGTCCTCGTGGATGAGATCTCGGCGCAGCGCGGCGAACGCCTCTTGTAGGGAAGTCTGTTGGAACAGGGGAAGGCTCACAGTGCGGCTCCAGCCAGGCGGGACTCGTCACTGCGTAGGTTGACGTCGGCCCACATCCGCAGGTCGCGATGCCTCCAGCCGAAGTCGATGAGGTCGCCCTGCCGCATGAAAGCGAGCCCAGGGAGCCCGCGCAAGCGCTCCTCAAGGATGGAGCCCTCCAGGCCGACCGAACTCGTGTACGGGTTGTCGAGGAGACTTCCCTCAAACTCCGTCTCACGCAGCAAGTACATGAGGTATTCGAGCGCTTCATCGGGCACGCGCGGCAGACCAATGGGGCGAGGGTCGCGGTTCGTGGTGACCAAACCAGCCGAGTACGCCGCGGAGAGCAGCTTGCTGGCGAACTGGATGCGCATCGACATCGTCCAGCGGCCGGGCCTTTGCTGTCCGACCCAGGCGACGACGAGATCGCGAGTCACCTCGGGCCGGTGCCCAGAGCGACGCTCCACCAGATAGGCGCCCGTGAAGCGCCGATAGAGAGGGTCGGTGAGTTGCAGGTGCCAGTGGCAGATGGCTCTGCGTGTTTCCGGCGACATGTGTTGCCAGCTGTGGAGGGCGGCGAGCGCAGACGGAAACACACCGAATCGGGCACGCATGTTAGTGAGAAGCACCTCGACGCGCGCCAGACTCCGAGCGCCAAACCAGTACTCGTCGAAGGCCCGCTGGGCATTCACGTTGGTAGTCTCGTCGGCGTGAGTCCAGAAGGCGCGCGAGTCATCGAGCTCGAGGGCACACTTCGAGAGGCGCGTGTGCACCTCCGTCGCCTCTCGTTGGCGGCCCGTCATGATGCTCTCATGTAGTGGGGAAGCGGGTAGGTATCGGCCGCTGGGGCAAGCCCGGCGACGAGCTTCCGCACGCGTAGATCCAGAGCGATCGGAGGGCTCCCCTTAAGTCGCCGTCCGATCGGTGAAGCCGCCGCATCAGCCTCACCATGTCCCATGACCCAGTCCCAGAACTGATCCCGGCACCAGCCGTCACTGACAATCGTCAGGCCCGGTAGCGCCTCGTCCGGCGCGCGGCCCGAGCGCTTCAGATCCTGGAAGCGCTCGTCGATTCGCTCGTCCAGCTCGAAGCCCAGACTGAAGAGTGAGACGACTCGGTCTGGGTCGTGGTCCTGGCGCCGTAACTCCGCGTCCTTCCTGCAGGCAGCCTCTCTCGCCCCCTGAAGCACGGCCCAGCGCCACGTGCCGGGCAACAGCCGGCGGAACAGATCCTCGCCGCCGTACTCAGAAACCAGGTCGGAGCGCCACCAACCAAGCCGGCGTTCTTCCCCGGTCTCGCCGGCCCACGCCACCACGAGCTGCGAGGTAAGCGCCGTGTCAATGTCCGACATCGGATGTGGTGTTCGTTCGCTCCGGATCGGGACATCCTCGACATCGAACATGCTCATGGCGCGACCTTCTCGTTGTCCGACTCGGCCGCTCCACCAGCCTCGATCCAGGCGTCGACCTGCGAGAGCTTGAACTTCCACAACCGGCCCACCCGGTGCGCGGGGAGGGACTTTGACTCGATCCAGCGGTAGACCGTGTCCTTGGCGATGCCAAGGTGCTTCGCGACCTCTTCCACCGATACCCAGGGCTCATGCTCGTGCATTGTCCGGCTCCCACAGGTCGTAAGACGCGGCTCCCGCTCGCGCCCTCGTCGGACGCGGCAAGAAGGTATCACGATCATCAGGGAGCGTTGAAGCTCGGCCCAGATCGACGAGACTCTGCCAGACTCGGTCAGAACATCTTGGCCTCTCCGGACGTCGGCCAGGAATATCGCGGTCGCGACGGCTTCTCGCTGGCAGAAGAGCACCAGTCATCGCGATGCACACCCGGGGGGCCCAGTGCAGCAGCAGCTTGCGTGTGTGCGGCGTGACACCGTTCCAGTTGTTCGCCGGCCACCGCTCGACAGCACGCCGAATGTCGTTGATCAGCGAGTTCGTTTCCCGCCGTTCCCCGGTGATATCGAAGTCGAACACCTGCTGGACCCCGCCCCTGCGGCCCTTCTTGCTGACCGACACGGGGATGAAGGACTCGCTCGGGCGGCGCCCGGGCAGGAGCTTCCCGGTCTGGCCGTACTCGCCGACCTCGAAGTACTGCGCGGGTGGGCAGTAGAGCGAATTGATGATCAGGTTGCTTAGAACCGCGACGGAGGGGCTGGTCATATCAACCTTCGGTCGGGTGTTTCAGGCCGGCAGACGAGTCGGGCAGCGGTCAACGAGCCGGAACGCGGCGACGGGACAGGTGTGCCAGCACGGCTTGGTTCGCCTCCCAGCCGTCGGGGAACTTCACCGGCACATTGATATGGACCGGCTCGGTCGAAGGGTGAGCGTCGAGTAGCTCGGGAATCCCGGCACGAGCCACCACGACGCAGGCCTGGCGGTGCCGGGACGTCAGCACGCAGAGCCGCCCCGACTCCAGATGGAACGCGGTCGCATCGCGCCGCCCCGACAGCGGATGCAGCACGATCGTCACGTCGTACTCCCGACCCTGGAGCCGGTTGGCGGTATCGACGGTAATGGCCGCTCCGGCCTCGCCAAGCTGCGCGCGGATAGCCGCCACCTGGTCCCGGTGCGCGGCTCCGATAGCGATCCGCTCCGCGGTAACCGGCGCTCCCCCCGGTTCGCGCTCCGAGGCCGCGACCGCTCCCCGCTCCAACACCCGCCGCGCCAGGGCCGCACATGCCGCAGCCGCCTCCGCGTCAGTCCTTAGCGTGTGCCGGGCCGGCAGCTCATAGAGCGCCCACCCAGTCGCCGCCGCCGTCTCCACGGCCGCATCGACCGGCCCATGCCCGAACCCAGCCGTAGTGAACGACAGTGACCTCTCACCAGCGGTTGTGCCAGCCTGGAACCCGGTGAAGGGGTAGAACGCTTGGGCCACCACCGGTGCTGCCGAGGGAGGCAGTCGCCACGACACTGGCAGCCGGTGCACCGGCAGGTCGGGGTTGTGCCGCAGCAGCGCCGCCACCGCGGACTGCATCGGGTCCCAGGTCAGCCCGGTCCACCGCTCGGTGTCGACGATGGAGAACGGGTCGAGCTGACCGGGATCACCGACGAACAGGGCCTGCTCGAACCGGCCGGCCACGCGCAGCAGCGCGTCCGACCGCATCTGGTACGCCTCGTCGACGATCGCCCACGGCCAGCAGCCCTCGGACACCATGGCCCACTTCGCTGCCGTACCGATGATGACGGACGGACCACCGAGGTCCGCGACCTTGGCGGCGACCCGGACCGTGGCGTACTGCTTGATCCGCTCAGTCGCGGCGTAGTCGGTCGCGGAGAGCCGCCCGATGTGCAGCTCCGGCGCCTTCTGCGCCAGCCGGTCGATCAGATCGTCGACCTGCTCGTTGGTCTGCGCGATCACGATCAGCGGCTCGCCGGAGCGGGCCAGTTCGGCAGCGGCACGGACGACGAGGGTCGACTTGCCGGCCCCGGGAGGCGAGTCGACCACGACGCCGCGGTGCAGGCCGGAACGCAGGTCGGCCAGCACCTCGGTGATGACGCGCTCGGCCTGAACCGCCGGCGGGTCCACCGGCGCGTCGGGCAGGAGCAGGGTGGTCATGGTGCTCACCGCCGTGCCGCGGTGTCGAAGTCGAACTGCCGCAGTCGGTGCCGGGCGATGTCGAGCTCGTGGGGCGTGAAGAGCGACTCGTACTCGTCCTTGACCACCAGGGCCTCCACCGTGAGGTCGAGTCGCCCCCGCTCCCACAGCGCCGCGAACCCGTCGGACACCACCGGGCTGCCGAGCAGCTTCTTGGCGGTGGCGAGCCCACCGTGCTCCGCGACCATGCCAAGGAAGTAGGTGGCGTTGTAGCCAGCCTCGCGCCGCGCCGCCTCGTACACCCCGCGCATCGCCCGCTCGAAGTCCGCGACCGTCCCCTGACCGCCACCGGCCTGGGCCGGCAAAACCGGCGCATCCTCCGAACCGTTGGTCGTCTCGACGTCGGCGTCCAGCTCCTCGACGAGCGGCTCAGCGTCGGCGAGACCCGCCGCCTGCTCGTTGCGCCGGGCGACATAACCGCGCAGGGCGTCAACCGAGGTGAAGACCTCGTAGCCGAGCTCCTCCATCCGAGCCAGCTCCGGGTTGGCGTCCAGCTCCAGCACGACCGGGTTACCCAGCCCCGGCTGCAGGCCGTCCGGCCAGTACGCCTCCGCGACGCCCAGCAGACGACCGGTGGCGGGGTCGGCGATCTCACTGTCGAGGGCTGGCTCGGCGCAGCCCGCGGCGGTCAGCTCCTCGATGAGGGCCTTCACCTGCCCCGCGCGGACGTCGTCGACCTCCTCGGCGACCACGACCACCGGCCGCAGCGGCTCGGCGGCCTGCTTCGTGCCGTTCCGGAGGCCGGCGAGGAAGCCGTTAGCGGCGTTGGCCAGCAGCTCTCGGCGGGCGGCCAGGAAGTCCAGGTAGCAATCGGGACGCCAGAGCTGCGGATCGGTCGGGATCCACTGGGATTCGAGCGCGCCCGGGTGCTTCTGCTCGGTCTCGGCGAAGTAGTCCTCCGGCGGCCGCTTGCCGATCGCCAGGTTGGTCTGCTGGGTCAGGAACGAGAAATTGGCAACGGCGTTGACCTCGGACCGACCGTAGCCGTGCTTGTAGAGCAGCGCCTTGGGGAAGATGTGGTGCACCTGCAGCGAGGTGAGGTGGCCCAGCATCTCGCTCTTGAGTTCCAGGCCCGAGCCGAAGTCACGGGCGCCGAGCACCCGGGTGAGCAGGTAGAGCAGGGGGTAGAAGCGGGAGCCGCGGCCGAAGCCCTCGAAGTCCTGGCCGTCAATCACCAGGTTGCCGCCGCGCCAGCGGGTCAGGCTGGTGATCAGGCCGTCGATGCCGCTGCGGGCGACCGTGTCGTAGTCCTGGGTCAGGATCGTCTCAGTGGAGCCGGCGAAGCGTCCCCACAGGGCGGCGTGGATGTACCAGAAGAGCATCCGGTCGCGCTGGGTGGCGTCGGTGAACGTGCCGCCGTTGAGGTGCAGGAAGCGGGAGACCACCGGGAAGGCGTAGCGGCCCATCAGCACCCGGTCGTGGTCCAGGCCGAGCCGGCCGGAGATCACATCGAGGAAGCCGCTGATGTAGCGCTCGCTGGAGGTGAGCGCCTGTGCGAAGTCGCCCGAGCCGACTCCCTCCAGGGACTCGAACTGCGCCCGGCCCGTCGCTACCGCGTTGACGTTGCGCAGCAGCCAGTCAAGGTTGAACTGGAATCCGGCGGTCGACCAGGTGCCAAGGTGCTTGCGCATCGTCGAGCGGGCCTCGGGCCAGTCGGCGCAGATCTTCGCCAGTGCCAGGTCACCCTTGGAGAGCTTGGTGCCGCCCGAGTTGACCCGGTTGAAGATGTCGACGACGACCTCGACACCCTTGTCCGCGCCGGTGATCTTCTCCTGGTGGAACTCGCGCTCGAGGATGTTGCGCAGCCGGATGAGCCGCCCCATGTACGTCGCGAAGTGCGGCATGGTGTCCGGGTGCGCCGTCAGGTTGCCGATCTGCGGTTCGATGCCGTCGATGAAAAGCTCGGTGACGTCGACCCAGGTGGGGTCGTCCCTCATCTTCGCCGGCGCGTAGAACTCGAAGGTCTCCTCCTCGACGTTGAACCGCAGGCCGGTGAAGGCGGCCGGGTCACCCTCGAAGAACGCCGGCGGCTTGCCACGGACCACCCCGTAGAGGGAGGTGATCCGCTGCTGCCCGTCGAGGAGCAGCTGCTTCACGCCACCGCCGACGTGGTCGCTGCCCCGGACCGAGCCGTGGTCGGCTTCCGTCTCCCACACCAGCAGCCCGCCGACGGGGAAGCCGAGGTAGAGCGAGCGCATTAGGCCGCGTACCTGATCCCGGTTCCATACGTAGCCGCGCTGAAACTCGGGCAGCAGCACGGTGCCGGAATCAATCTGGTCGAGGATCGTGCCCAACTTGCTCATGTCAGCTCCCCCACGGATCTGAACGTTTGGTCATCGAGTGCTGGTGTGGCGGGCGGGAGTAGATCACGACCACTCCTCGCGGGCGTCCTCGGCGGTCGGTGCGCTGTCCTCGTACGGCGCCGGCGGGCCGCCGTGAGTCCACGGCGTCTCCTCCCGAGACGGGAAGGCTCCCGGCGGCATGAAGGAGTCACTGAGCGTGGTGTAGCAGATCCTCTTCCCCACCTCCGGCACAGTGCCGGGGGCCGGGGTGAGCGAGCGCCCCATCCCGCCGGTCAGCTCCAACACGACCCCGGTCGTCCCGTCGTCGCGCTGAGCCACCGACATCACCCGCGCTTTCTGCCCGTTGGGTTGCTCGGGCGAGAACAGCGTCGTGCCCGGTGTGACCAGCACCGGGTCGCCGGTGGTCACCGCGATCCACGGCCGCAGCGCGCGCCGCTTCCCGCTGTCGTCAATCCGCGTCGGGTGGGCGGCGGTCACCTCCCCAACGAACGCCTCACCGGTGAGCCGGTAGTCGGCCATCACCATCGGGTCGTCGTAGGCCCGCTGTACGTCGTACGAGGTCAGCGCCCGCTCCATGCGGTGCAGCTTCCGGGCCGCGACGACAGCTCCGTCACGGCGCGGCTGCGGGAACCCGCCCTCGTCGAGGTACGCGGTGAAGTTGGTGAAGGCGTCCCGGTCTTCCGCCCAGCGTTTGGGCACGTGCGCTCCGGCAGGCAGGTCCTGCAGCAGCGAGATGGCCTGCCACATCTGTCGCCAGGTCGGCTCGAGCTGCGAGCGCAGGATGTCCTCCAGCTCGTCGCGGCGCCGGGCCACCTGCGAGTCGGTGGCCACCGCCCGGTCGTAAGCGGCCATGGCCGGGGCCAGCACCTCGTTGTCGAAGGTCGGGTCGGTGGCCGGACCGGCCGGCGGCCAGGTCACCGGATCCTCGGCCGCGGCGGCCGCTTCGGCGCCGGTCATGCCCGGCGGGGGCGCAATCCAGGCCAGAAACGCGGCCAGCTGAGCGTCCTCGAGCGGGCTCTGCCCGGTGGCCCAGTGCATCGACAGCGCCTGCGTCATCGCCACCAGCGCCGACGAGCCCGGGTGCTCGGCGCGCTCGAAGAAATACGTGAGCCACCGCCCGAGCAGCGGGACCGACGGGTCGACCGGGTAGTCACCGTCGGTGCGGCGGAACCGGGTGGATCGGCCGAAGAGCCGGGTGAAGCCGACGCCGCCGGGGTTCGGCACGAGCAGCTGCGGCGCGTCGGCGTACCGGTGGCGTACGTCCTTGCCCTTGTTCGTCCGCACCTCTTCTATATCGCTGCGGAAGCTATCGATGTAACAGACGAGGATGTTCGCCAGCTCGGCGGCGAAGGCGAAGCGCTGGTCGCGGTTCCGGGGCTGCGGCACGATCAGCAGCGTCGCGTCGTCCGGGTCATCGCCCACCATCGCCGCGAGCGGCGCGTTGGCCTCGCCGGCCATGGTGAGCGGGATGAAGACGAGGGGCCGCTCGGCGAGGTGCACGTGGCGGACGGTGGTGATGCGCTGGGCGACGCCTTCGACGACGGCCTCGGCCCTTGCCAGGGTCGTCAGGGTGCTCATCCGGCTACCCCGCTCATCAGCTCAGCCCGCAACCGCGCGGCGGCGCGTAGCAGCTCGGCGGCTTCCTGCTGATCGTCGGCCGGGGCGAGCTGGTTGCGCGCGATGGCGAGTGCCGTTTCCACCCGCTCGATGCCGCCCATCTCGTCCCGCGCGGATTTGCCCAGCGCCGCCGTGCAGCCTCGGGCCTCGTGCCGGCAGAAGTACGCGAGCTCGCAGCTGGCCAGGCACTCCGGCGAGTACCGGGCCTCAACGGCTTCGAGGGCGGCGACCAGCGCGGCCGGCGAGCGGGTGGGCACCCCGTTGTCGTCGGGCGCGAAGTCGAAGCTGAGGGTGGCCGGCAGGTCAGCGAGCAGCGCGTCGATCCGGGTCATTCGGGACAGCTGCCGACGCAGCACGGCGAGCTGCTTGCGGACGTCGATCCGGACCGCCATCGGCTGGTTGGAGAAGTCGCGGGGGCAGACCAGCACGACGTCGTGCGAGACGATCTCCGGGTCGAACCCGGCCTCGCCGAGCAGCTCGCGCATGGCCAGCACGTAGACGGCCGCCTGGATCGCCGCGGACGCCACCTTGCCCGAGTCGGCCTGCCCGTCGATGACCGCGAACGACTTGATCTCCACGACGTGGAACTGCCCGTCGTGCTGAAAAGCGATCAGGTCCGGCTCCAGGTAAGCCTGCTGACCGGCGACCTCGAGCCGCAGCAGCGGGTGGTCGAAGAGCGTGCCGGCCCCCTCGGCCTGGGCGGCGGCCCGGGTGAGCAGGGCACGCGAGCGGGCGTACCGGAGATCCTGGCTCTCGCGGCCGGCGACCGACTCCAGGTCGTCGTACGAGACCTCGGGGATCTCGAGGTCGAGCCGCTCCCGCAGCAGCCGCAGCAGCTCGGCGCAGCCGTTGGCCTTCACCTGCGCCTCGAAGGCGTTGCCGCGGGTGATCGCGAACCGCGACTGGCCGAAGCGGGCCGGGTAGTCGACGTAGGCGGCCAGCCGCTGCTTGTCGACGCCGGCGCAGTCGAGCACTGCCCGGCGGGCGCAGCCCGGGTTGGTGGTCAGGGCGGCGATGGTCCGGGCGTTGTGCCGGCTGGCGGCGCCCCCACCGCGAATCGCGGCCAGGCGCTGGCCAACGTTGGTCATGCCGTCCCCCTGAGTACGCGCAGCTTGCTACCGAAGAGCTGCTCGGCCTCGTCCATCTGCCGGCGGGCACGCTCGGCCGCCGCTTCCCGCTGCGACTGGTCGGCCGCCACGTGCACGTCGAGTTCGGCCTGGGCGGCCTTGATGACGGTCGCTGCGTCTACCGCCCCGTGTGGTTCGGCTGCTCCCGGGATGGTGGTGCCGAACCGCCAGAGCAGCCGGGTAACGCCCGAATCTTCCTCAGGCATCCTGCTCGCCCGTTCCGCGACCTTGATGGCGGCTGTCAGAAAGTCGACACGTAGGCTCAGCGGCCCGATGATGCGCCGCTCGAGTGGCCAGGTGGAGATGGCGAGCAGGCCCCGAGCCGGGGCCAGGTGCTCGGCGGTGAGCGCGGAGCAGAGGTAGTACGGCCGGGAGTGCCGGGCCGTCCGGAAGGATCGCTCCTCGTCCCGACGCAGGTGGGTGAGCTTGCTCGCCGCGATCCCGGTGGCACTCGCGCCGTAGAACGCGGCGTGGACCTCGGCGATCAGCTTCGGCGCGGCCGGCACCGACAGCAGGGTGAGCGCGTGGTGGACCTGTTCGCGTATCGGCACCAGCGGCGCTTCCAGCTTCGCCGGCTCGGTGTTGACCTCGACCTCGTCGGCGAGCTCAGTCAGGGCCTGCTCCCATTTCCGTTCGGCGGTGCGCAGCTCAGCCCGCATCGCCTTGGCTCGGGCGGGGTCGCGGGCAATCACCGCCCGACGGACTGCTGCTCGCAGGTCTTCGATCCGGCGCTCGAGGTTCTCTATGGACTCGGCCACGGAAGGCATGGTACAAGTTCCAGTGTTTTCCAGCAATCCCCCGCGAGCGGGTTGTTTGTTGACGCAACAATACTTAGCGTCGTGCCTGGAAGGGAGACCCGTATGGCCCCGGACCAGTCCCTACTCGACCAGGTTTTTGACCGGTTGGCCGAGGACAACGTCGTCGACGACGTCGTGGATCTTGTGCTCGCCGCATACGTCGGGGACGACCAGCTCGCCGCCGTCCTCGCCGGAGAGCCAGTCGATCTGCCAGAGCGAGACCCCTCCACTCGGCCGCGTCCACAGCCGCTCTACCTGGAGTCCATCACCGTCGCGGGTTTCCGGGGCGTCGGTCCACAGCAGAGTCTCCGGTTGCAGCCGCACGCGGGCCTTACCCTCGTCGTCGGTCGAAACGGCTCCGGCAAGTCGAGCTATGCGGAGGCCATCGAGCTCGCCCTCACCGGTGACAGCGCGCGCTGGGCCGACCGCAACAGCGTTTTCAAAGACGGCTGGCGCAACCTGCACTGCGGCTCGCCCTGCGAGATCGAGGTCGTGCTCCGGGCCGAAGGAGCCGCGAAACCCATTCGAGTACGCCGTTCCTGGCGCGATGATTACACCGAGGCGCATCAAGGGGTCGGCCACGTCCTGGCAGATGACGGGAACCGCTACGCGGACACCGCGGAACTGGGGTGGCAGCAGCCCCTCGAGGCCTACCGTCCGTTCCTCACCGCGAGCGACCTCGCTCGGCTCGTCACCTCCACGCCCAGCGGGCTCTTCGACGCCATGGCCCCGATCCTCGGCATGGACCCGATCGTCGAGGCCGACAAACGGCTGATGCGAATGCGCAAGGATCTGAGTGACCAGGTCTCGGCCGTCAAGACGGCGCGCGAGGCGCTGCGTACCGCGCTCGTCGGCGTCGACGACCAGCGAGCGCAGGCGGCGGTCGCGCTCCTCGCGAAGCGGGCTCCCGACCTCGAAGCACTCGACCAGCTGCTCGCCGACGCCGGTAGCGACACCAACGACCCGGTCGCCGTCGCGGCCCGCCGCCTAGTCGCCGTCGCGCTGCCAGACGCGGCATACGCCACCGAGGTGGCCGATGAACTCACCGCAGCGGCGGCGCACGTCGCCGACCTTTCCGCCACCCGCGCCGGCACGGCCGAGCAGGCAGCACAGCTGCTCCGGATGGCGGTCACATTTCACGACGAACACGGCGACCGCCCGTGCCCCGTCTGCGGCACCGGCACCCTGAACGCCGCCTGGCGCACTCGCGCCGGCGACACGATCCATCAGATCCAGCGCGAAACCGTCGCTGTCGAGGAGGGGCACCGGCGGCTCCAGGAGGCGCAGGCCCGCGCCGCGCGCCTGCTCGACCTGGACCGGCGAATCAGTACCGACGACCTCGAGGCGTTGGCCAGCGCGCTCGACCAGCCCGATGTGGTGAAGCGGTTCCGCGCGAAAGCGGACGACCTGCGCTCCGCCGCAGCCCAGCTCTCCCCCGACCAGCTCGCCGCGCACCTCCGCGCCAGCTATCCGCCGCTGCTCGAGGCGTTCACCGAACTGCAGGACGAGACGAGCGCCTGGCTGCGGCAGCGCCACGACGCCTGGCGCGAGCATGCCGTCTCTCTGCAGGACTGGCTGAACCGGGCACGGATCGGCGTGCAGAACGACGCGAAGCTCAAGCGAGTCACCGCCGCCCGAGACTGGCTGAAGACCGCCATCGCCACGCTGCGAGACCAGCGGTTCGAACCCTTCGCCCAACGCTCGCAGGAAATCTGGGACGAGCTCCGCCAGGAGAGCAACGTCGAGCTAAGCGGGATGCGGCTCGACGGCACCAACACCCGCCGCAAAATCTCCTTCCCCGCCCGGGTCGACGGCACCACCACCTCCGCGATGGCCGTCATGAGCCAGGGCGAGCTCCAAGCCCTCGGCCTCTCGGTGTTCCTGCCCCGCGCCTGCGCCGACGACAGCCCGTTCCGGTTCCTCATCATCGACGACCCGGTCCAGAGCATGGACCCGTCGAAGGTCGACGGCCTGGCCCAGGTGCTCGCCAGCCTGGCCCAGACCCGGCAGGTCGTGGTCTTCACCCACGACAACCGGCTGCCCGAGGCGGTACGCCGGCTGCGCATCGAGGCCACCATCTGGGCGGTCACCCGACGCGACGAGTCGGTGGTGGAGATCCGCAAGAACAGCGACCCGATCGAGCGGTACCTCAACGACGCCACCTCGATCCTCAAGGCCGAGGAGCTGGCCGACAACGCCCGCTACCCCCTGGTGTCCGGCTTCTGCCGCTCGGCCCTGGAGGCGGCATGCCACGAGCGGATCCGGCGCGAGCGCATCGCCCGCGGCGAGCGCCACGGCGAGGTCGAAGAGCTCATCGAGAAGGCGCTGACGCTCAACCAGGTGACCGCACTGGCTCTCCTCGGCGACATGCACCAGGGCGGCAAGGTGCTCGGCAGAATCAACCAGTTCGGCAGGTGGGCCGGTGACGCGTTCCAGGCCTGCAAGCAGGGCGTACATGGACCGGGCACGTTCGATCTTGAGGTGCTGGTCCGGGATGCGCGTCGACTCGCGGAGAACCTCCGATGACCGCCGGCCCGCTGGTGACGATGCCGCAGAGTTGCCTGGACGCCGCAGATCAACTGCTGTCCAGCGTCGTACGAGGTACCCGCGGCGCCTGGCCGCGCGCCTGCGCCTGGCTGCTCCGGCTCGCCCTCGAGGCCGCCATGGACGACTACTGGCGGCGCTGCCACCCCGAGGTGTTGCCGATGCGCGCCCGCTCGCCGCAATTCCTGATCCTCGACCGCTACGCTGGCCGGCGCATCGCCGCACGGGCCGGATATACCTGGTCGGCGCTGTCCCGCGCCGGCCACCACCACTGCTACGAGCTCGGTCTCACGGCAGGGGAACTGCGCCGGCTGCGGGCGATGGTGGCGACAATCATCAGCGACCTCGCTGCCGAGCAGGTCGTGCGGCGACGGGGGGTCGATGAGGATGCTTGACGTGGAGCGCCTGCGCCGTGTGGCAGCGGCTGCGGACCGCTGGGCCAAGTCGCTGATCGACACCTCCGGCAACAACAGGCTGCTGTACTACCGGGATCTCAAGGCAGGGACCCTCGCCCTGGCCGCGGCCGACCCGACGGCGGTCATGCAGCTGCTCTCCGGCAAGCCGCAGACCCTCGGCCAGCTCTTTTCGTCTCAGGAATCGCGTGCGGACGCGCAGCGCCGCCTTCGGAATATCCGGGCCAAGATGCGGGAGCTGTCCGAGGAGCGCGGCCTCGACGCCGGCTACGTCGTCACCGGCATGGCCACCTGGCGTGAGCCGGACCGCACGCCCCGCGCACCGGTGATCATGCATCCGCTGCAGATCGACGCGACGAGCGCTACCGAGACCGACTTCCGGCTACGGGTCGAGGCCTCGCCCATCGTCAACCCGGTGCTGCTGTTCAAGCTGGCCCGCGACTATGGCGTAACCATCACCGAGGACGAGTTGCTGGCCGAGCTACCCGAGGCCGGCTTCGCGCCGGGCGCGCTGCTCAGCCGACTCAATCGGGCGGCATCGCGGGTACCGGAGTTCGTGGCTGCCTCGACGCAGGTCGTCGGCACCTTTCTCTACGAGAAGCTGCCGATGGTGCAGGACATCGAGAAGAACGGCGACCTACTGGCCGCCAGCGACGTCATCGCCGCGCTTGCTGGCGACGTCGCGGCCGGCACTTCGTTGGCCTCGCCGGTCTCGGTCACTGCCTCAACACCAGACACCGTCCCGCTCAGCGACGAATTCCTAGTGTTGGATGCCGACTCGTCGCAGAGTTACGCGATCAACGCGGTCGTCGCCGGCCAGCATCTCGTCATCAAGGGCCCGCCGGGCACCGGCAAGAGCCAGACGATCGCGAACATCATCGCCGCACTCGCCGCGCGCGGACGCACCACGCTCTTCGTCGCCGAGAAGCGGGCCGCCATTGACGCGGTGCTCAACCGCCTCACGTCCGTCGACCTGGACGACCTTGTCATCAACCTGCACGGCGGCGGAACCAGCCGACGCGAGCTTGCCCAGGCGCTGGGCAGCCGGTTGCAACGCATCGCGCAGGAGCGGCAGCCGCAGCTGCACGACCTCGGCCGGCAATTGCTCGCCCGGCGGGAGCAGCTCGTCGCCCACGACAACATGCTGCACCGGCGGCACGCGCCGTGGGACATGTCGGCGTACGAAATCCAGGAGCGGCTGATCATGCTCGGGGCCGGCGCCCGCACGGCGTTCCGTTGGCGGGCGCCGATGATCCAACGGCTGGACCCGGCCATGGCCGAGCAGCTCTGGCGGGCCGTGGGCGAGCTGGCGCGTCTTGGCGCCTTCGACGGCTCTATGCCGTCCAGCCCGTGGCAGGCCGCGACCGTCGAGGCGACGGCGGCAGTGCCGGAGGTCATGGCGGCGGCTGGGCAAGCGGCGTACGAGATCCTTCCCGAAGCTCAGCAGCTGCTACGCACGCTGACTGGTGAGTGCGGGTTGCGACCCCCGCAGACTCGGACGGCCTGGCGGGACCTGCTCGCCCTCGTCCATGACGTAACTGGGTCGCTGGACCGCTTCGCACCGGCGGTGTTCGCCGGTGATCTCGACCGCTGGATCGCCGCTACCGCCGACCGGCGCGGCCGGAAGTCGGCCACGGTGTCGCTCGGTTGGCTGGACCGGCGGGCGGCGTTGAAGGAGGTCCGCGCCCTGTGGGTCGGCCCAGACAAGCCCGCCCGGAAGGATCTGCACGCCGGGCTGCTCGCCGTGGCCGACCAACGGGACCGCTGGCAGCGGTGCTGCCAGAACGGCAGCCAGCCGCGCAGGGCCGAGTGCCTACCGGCGGCGCTTGCCAACGCGGATCACCTGGATCGGTCGCTGGCTGTGCTGGAAGCGGTTCTGCCCGCCACATTCACCGATGCTCCGGAACGGCTTCAGCAACAGCTTTCCGCCCTGGCCAGTGACCAGTTGGGGTTGCAGCGGGTGGCCCGGCACAACGAGCTGCGGACGGCACTGCTGGGGTGGAACCTGCACGCGCTGCTGGCCGAGCTGGCGGAGCGCCGGGCCGGTGCCGCCGAGGCCGAGCAGTTGCTGGAGTACGCCTGGCTGCACTCGATCCTCGATCACATCGCGCTCACCGATGCCCGCTACGCGGGGCTGAACGCCGAGCTACTGACGGCGGCGGTGACCGACTTTCAGCGGGCCGATCACCAGCACATCGAAGCGACTCCCGGTCGAATCCGCCGCGCCGCGGCGGCTCACCTGGTCGCCACGCTCGATGCCAACCCGGAGCAACAACAACTCGTCCGTAAGGAGGCCGTGAAGAAGGCCCGGCATTTGCCCGTACGGGAGCTGTTCCGGGCGGCGCCGGAGGTGCTGCTGGCCGTCAAGCCCTGCTGGGCGATGAGCCCGCTACTGGTGAGCCAGGTGCTACCGGCGCAGCGCCTCTTCGACGTCGTCATCTTTGACGAGGCGAGCCAGGTCGAGCCGGTCGACGGCATCACTTCGATCATGCGCGGCCGGCAGGTCGTGGTCGCCGGCGACGAGCACCAGCTGCCGCCGACCCGGTTCTTCGACAGCGGCGATGATGACTCCGCCGCTGACGAAGACGGCGAGAGCGCGCTGACCGACGACGTGGAGTCGCTGCTTCAGGCCTTCGCCACCGCGCTCCCGCTGTCGCAGAACAAGCACCTCGCCTGGCACTACCGCAGCCGGGACGAGCGACTGATTGCCTTCTCCAACCTGCACATCTACGCGCCGAACGGCAACGAGCTGGTCACCTTCCCGGGCGCCGCCACGGAGGGCTGCCTGACCCACGTCCTGGTCGACAACAACCCGGTCGGCTACGGCGCGGGCGACCGGGTGAGCGCCGAGGTGGACCGGGTGGTTGAGCTGATCCTGGAGCACTCGGAGAAGCGCCCGGACGAGTCGCTGGGCGTCATCACCATGGGCATCAAGCACGCCGAGCGGATCGAGGCTGCCCTTCGTCGTGCACTGATCGACCGGGGCGGCTTCGACGAGTTCTTCCAGGAGGGGAGCGAGGAGTCTTTCTTCGTCAAGAGCATTGAACGGGTGCAGGGTGACGAGCGGGACGCGATCATCCTGTCCGTTGGCTACGGCAAGGGCCCGGACGGCCGGATGCTCTACCGATTCGGGCCGATCAACAACAACGGTGGCCACCGGCGCCTCAACGTGGCGGTCACCCGGGCACGGCAGCGCGCCACGGTGGTCAGCTCGTTCAGCGCTCGCGACCTTGACCCGAACAAGCTCAACGCCCTTGGCGCCAAGCTGCTGCGCAGCTACCTGGAGTACGCCGAGAGCCAGGGCGAGCGGCTCTCCACCGTCGGCACCGCGCCCACGCTCAATCCCTTCGAAGCGGACGTGCGGGACTGGCTGACGGCAGCCGGAATTCCACTCGTCGCCCAGTACGGCGCCAGTGGCTACCGGATCGACTTCGCTGCCCAGCACCCCGATCGGCCCGGCGAGATGGTGTTGGCTATCGAGGCGGACGGGGCGACCTACCACTCGTCGCCGACTGCCCGCGACCGCGACCGGCTGCGACAGGAACACCTCGAACGGCTCGGCTGGCGCTTCCACCGCATCTGGTCCACCGCCTGGTTCCGAGACCGGGACCAGGAGGTCACGCGAGTGAGGGCCGCCTATGACGCAGCCGTCGCCGAGGCGAGCCGGCCGGCGGCGGTAAAGCGGCCGGTCGTGAAGCCGCGGTCGGAGAGCGTCCCTCGGTCGTCCACCGAACCAGTTCGCAGCATGCCGAAGCCCCTGCTCTATCCGGGTGCCCCCATCACCGAGTACAGCCGACGTCAACTCGCCACCTTGGTGGCGTGGATCAACAGCGACGGCTGCCTGCGTACCGAGGAGCAGATCATCACAGAGGCGATGCAGGAGCTGGGCTTCCGCCGGCGGGGCCAGCGCATCAATGCTGCCATCCGGCTCGCAATTCAGGATGCTCGGCCAACTGGGACGGCTCGGTAGCGCTGAGGAGCGACGCGGAGATGTGGTGAGGGGGACCTGGTCGACCTGCCTGCGCTTGGAGCGGCTTCCGCGACAGCCGCTGACGCCTCACCCAGAATGACTATGCCGCATCCGCGTTCGGCGCGAACCTGACATCCAGCTTCATATCAAGTGCTCGGGCGAGTCGTTCGAGAACGGGCAGCGTTGGCACCGTGCCGCCCGCTTCGAAGCGAGCAACGGCCGACTGCGTCATGCAGGCGGCCTGGGCGAGCTGAGTCTGGCTCCAGCCATTGCCCTCACGCAGCTCGCGCACCGTCTGACCCAGCTCAAAGGCAATCCGGGCAGCCTCGTAGGCCTCGACAGCGCCCGGCTCCGTCATTCGCCGCTCGCGCAGGTCGTTCCAATCAGTGCGATCACTCATCGCTCTGCCCCCTCATTCACGGTGTGCCGTTCAACCACGCAACGCTCGAGCGCCCTGCGCGCCCGCTCGACCTCTCGGTCCTCCCGCATCCGGGTCTTGCGGAACACGGTGAGCAGGATGATCCTCCAGTCGGAGGCTATCCAGTAGGTCACACGTACCGCGTCGCGCTCCAGGTAGAACCGCAGCTCCCGCAGCTTGCCATCGAGTTGCTTGGTGTGCGGTTCGCCTAGCAACACCCCTCGACTGGCAAGGAGATCGATGTAGAAGGCGGCTCTCGCGAAGTAGGCGCTCGGCAACCCCTCCAGCCATTCTCGAACTTCTGGTTCCAGCTCAACGCTACCCCAGGTCATAGCATCAATGCTATGACTTTGGGGTCTCGTCGGAGCGATCCATCACCCCGCGTGTCGTCTGGTTTCGGGGCAGCGTGGCACGGTGCGAACTGGTTAGCTCTCCGGCGTGACGGATCTTGAGCGGGGCATCTACGAGCACCTCATCACTCAGCAGCTCGCCGAGCGTCTCCAGCACGTCGACCCCGCCTTGATTCAGCACGAAAAGCTCAATCCGGCCGACGCTCACGACGTCCTCGCCCGGCACATCTCCACCCTGACCCGCCGGGCGCTGCTCGCCGTCCCCAGCGGCGACGACAAGCTCGCCCGCCAAGTCGAGGTGGCTAACCGAATCGCCGAAAGTATCGCCCTGATCGAGCCCCGCGCAGTCGGCGCCGATGACCAGGTCACCGACGCCAAGCACCTGCTCCACGCCATCGCCGCCCCGCCGACGTCGCCCGCCACCGCCACGTTCCCGGCCCGCCCCACCACCCCGCTCGCCACCGGCGCACTGTTGGTCAACGGCCGCCACCAGCCGCGGATCGGGCACGAGATCACCCACGAGATGGCCTCCGCCGACGAGGTGGACCTGCTCTGCGCGTTCATCAAATGGCACGGCCTACGCATCGTCGAGCCGGCCATCCGGGAGCTGGTCGGGCGCGGCGGCCGGCTGCGGGTGATCACCACGACGTATATGGGCGCGACTGATCAGCGGGCTGTGGACCGGCTCGCCGAGTTGGGCGCCGAGGTCAAGGTTTCCTACGAGACGAGGACCACCCGGTTGCACGCAAAGGCGTGGTTGTTCCGCCGGGGCAACGGCACCACCACCGCATACGTCGGTTCGTCGAACCTGTCGAAGACCGCGCTGGTCGACGGCGTGGAGTGGAACGTCCGCGTGTCCAACCTGGAGCAGCCGCCCGTCATCGACACCTTCTCCGCGACGTTCGAGGACTACTGGAACGACCCGGCGTTCGAGGCGTACGACCCGGCGAAGGACGGCGAGCGGCTGGGCCACGCACTGCGTGGGGAGCGCCCCGACGAGGCGCCGACCGAGATCGCGAACCTGGACGTCCGCCCATACGGCTATCAGCGGGAGATCCTGGCCGACCTGGACGCCGAGCGGGTGGTGCACGGCCGATGGCGGAACCTCGTGGTGATGGCGACCGGCACCGGCAAGACAGTGGTCGCCGCCCTGGATTACCGCCGGCTGCACCGTGCCGGCACGGTCGACTCACTGCTCTTCGTCGCTCACCAGGAGCAGATCCTGCGGCAGAGCCGCTCGACCTTCCGGCAGGTGATGGGGAACGGCAGCTTCGGCGAGACCCTGGTCGGCGGCGCCAAGCCGAACGAGTGGAAGCACGTCTTCGCCTCGATCCAGTCGCTGCACCGGCAGGAGATCGACCCAGACCGGTTCGACATGGTGATCGTCGACGAGTTCCATCATGCCGAAGCGCCGACGTACGCGCGGCTGCTGGAGCGGCTGAAGCCGCGCGTACTCCTGGGGCTGACGGCGACTCCCGACCGGGCCGACGGCGGCGACGTGCGGCGGTGGTTCGACGGCCACGCCGCCGTGGAGCTGCACCTGTGGGAGGCGCTGGAGCGGCAACTGTTGGCGCCGTTCCAGTATTTCGGGGTGCACGACGACGTGGACCTGTCGCACCTGCGGTGGAAGCGCGGGCAGGGGTACGACCCGGCGGAGTTGGACGGCCTGTACACCGGCAACCACGCGCGGGCGCGGATGGTGCTGCGGGCGGTACGGGACACCGTCGACGCCGACCGGATGAGGGCGCTCGGATTCTGCGTGAGCATTGGGCACGCCGAGTTCATGGCGGACTGGTTCACCAAGCACGGCGTACCGTCGGCGGCGGTGACCTCGCGGGCGGACCGCGCAGCGCGGGACGGGCTGCTGCGGGACTTCAAGGCCGGCAAGCTGCGCGTGCTATTCACGGTCGACCTGTTCAACGAGGGTATCGACCTGCCGATGGTCGACACGATCCTGATGCTGCGGCCCACCGAGAGCGCGACGATCTTCCTGCAGCAGCTCGGCCGTGGCCTGCGCTTGGACGACGACAAGCCGTGCCTGACGGTGCTGGACTTCATCGGCGGGCAGAATGCGAACTTCCGCTTCGACCTGCGCTGGCGGGCGCTGACCGGGGTGAGCCGGCGGGCCGTGGAGGCGGCCGTGCGGGATGACTTCCCGTCGCTGCCGAGTGGCTGCCACGTCGGGCTGGACCGTGTGGCGAAGGAGGTCGTGCTTGCCAACCTGCGCTCAGCGCTGCCGACGTCGAAGAACGGCCTGGTCGGCGAGCTGCGGCAGCTCGGCGACGGCAGCCTGGCGGAGTTCCTGGGGGAAACCGGCCTGGAGATCGAGGACGTCTACCGGTCGGCGAGCATCGGGGGCTGGGTCGGGCTGCGGCGCCTCGCGGGCATCGAGACCTCGACCGCCGGGCCGGACGACCGCGAGCTCGGCCGGGCCATCGGGCGGATGCTGCACATCGACGACGTGAACCGGCTGGACCTGCTGGCCCGGGTTGCAGCCGGTGAGCACCCGGGCGGCGGACGACTGCTGGACATGTTGCACTTCAGCCTCTGGGGGCCGTCGGTGTCGCTGACCGAGCGCGACGCCCGGCTGAAGCGGCTCTGGGCGGAGCCGGCGCGCTGCGCGGAGCTGCACCAGGTCGCCGAGGTGCTGCAAGACCGAATCCACCGGGTGACGGTGGCGCCGCCGTCGGGCCGCGTGCCGCTGCGGGTGCACGCCCGCTACAGCCGCAACGAGGCCTGCGCGGCCTTCGGGATGGCGAACCCGGGGTCACTGCGCGAGGGCGTGAAGTGGCTGCCCGACGAGAAGGCCGACCTCTTCTTCGTCACCCTGGTCAAGTCCGAGGCGCACTACTCCCCCACCACGATGTACGCCGACCGGGCCATCACCGACAGCCTGTTCCAGTGGGAGTCGCAGAGCACCACGTCGTCGGCCTCAATGACGGGGCAGCGCTACATCCACCACGCCGAGCGCGGGTCGACCGTGCACCTGTTCATCCGCGAGACCAAGGTCGCCGACCGCGACCTGGGCGCGCCGCCGTACCTGTACGCCGGGCCGATGACGTACCAGGAGCACAGCGGCGACCGGCCGATGCGGGTCACCTGGCGGCTGAACCATCCGCTCCCCGCCGACATGTACGCCGCCGCTCGGGCGATCGCCGCCTGATGTCGAAGCCAGCGGAAGCCGCCTGACCTGGCAGCCACGCCGGGCATAGTCCCTTGCGCCCGGGTGCAACGCTTCCGTCAGCAACCTTCGGGAAAGCAGGGCAGGTCCGTGGAGCTTCGCAGGAGCCGATCCTTCCGGGTTGGTGGCATCGTGTTGCTGGCGTTCGGCGTCTTCATGCTGCTGTGCGGCCGGACTGACAGTGCGTTCCGTGCGATCGGGACACTGATCATCGGCGTGTTGAGCCTGTTGATGGGCGGCATCCTCGCCTACTACGGGCTCCGGCCGTTCAGGTTCCACATCGGGACCGAGGGGCTGACCGTACGGCTGCCCGGAGTCGACCGGCTGGTGTCGTGGGCCGAGATCGGCACGATCGTCCTCGACCAGCCGCTGCCGGTTCTCACCGGCAGGAAGACGCCCTCCCCGGTGTTGTTGCTGGTGCCGGCCAGCGGGTCCACTCTCGATCGTCCGCTGACCCAACGAAGCCCCGTGGACGACCGTCCCTGCCTGGTCCTGCTCGAACTGCACGACGTCCGGGAATCGCCGGACGAGGTGGCTGCCGCCCTCGCCCGTTTCGGCGGCAGCCGCTTCACCGATCTTCGGCAGCTGATTCGGCAGCATTTCGACTCGCCGGACTTCACTGTGGTGCTGCGCGGATATGACCCGGCCAGGGTGAATCACCTCATCAGGCAGGGTCAGGAGGCGCTCGTCTCGGACGTGATGCTGAAGCGCTTCGGGGCGAAGGCAGAAATTGACCGGGATCGCGGAAGCCTTCCGGCCGCCATGCACGGGTACGACCGCGCGCAGGTCGACGCGTTCCTGGACGACCTCTCCGCGGCGCTGGCGCGGTGGGATGACGACAAGCGGGATGCCGGATAGCGTTCCCGTCGATCAGGTGGACCGGCACTACCCGAAGCGCGACGTCGTGTGCCGCTCATGGGATCTGTCACCGCAGGGTGGCTGGTGTGAGTGCAGGGGCGGTCGCCGGTTCTGTCGCCGGAGGCCGACCCTGACGGGTCCGTGAGAGCTGTTGAGGTACGCCGGGCGCTGCACTGGCGACCTACGGCGCGCGCCCCTGTCCCGCCCTCGGGGCCATACGACGCGCGGCGTTCGCTGCCCACGAGGTGGCGGGTGTGGGCGCGCGGGGCGGCGTATGGGCCACCTACACCGCGCGACGTGTCCCGTCTGCCCCGCCGCCCCATCAGGCCGTCCGCCCGCTCGGGCCGGGCTCGGCGAGGTTGGGAAACTCGGCGTCGTGGGCGGTGTCGGTGTAGGGCAGGTCAATGAGGCGGTGCCGGCCGGCGCCGAAGCCGGATAGCTGCCACACCTGCTCGGCGGGGCTGGCGCCGGTGGCGGCGCGCAGTTCGGCGGTGGTGGTGGCGATGATCGCCTGCGGACCGACCTCGGCGAGGCGGTGGTGCAGGTTCGCCTCCCGCCGGGCGGAGGGTAGATGGAACAGAACTGGCCACGCCCAGTTGCTGAGGCAGACCAGCCGTTCGTACTTGGCGATTTTCTCGGTGAGGATGTCGAGGCGTTCGCGGCCGGTGTCGTACTCGAGAAAGAACGGCACGGACCGTCCGTGCTCGGTCCACACCCCGGCGCCGTCGGGGCGGGGCAGTCCGGTCGGTCCGTGGACCATCATCTGCGGGTTGCCGCCTCGGCGGTAGAACACGCCGGGCTCGTGGAAGGCGGACGCGGGCTGCCACCGGTCCAGGGCCGTGTCGGGGTGGGTGCGGGCGTGGGTGGCGAGGTCGATGAAGAACTGGTTGCCGCCGAGCAGGTGCGGCAGGTCCGGCCGGGCGGTCAGGGACTGCTTTCGGCGGCGGGCCTGGTCCCGGCGTGGTCGTCCGAGTCCGCGTTGGGCGTGGACGTGGTCGTAGCCGAGCTGGTCCAGGACGTAGTGGTATGGGTAGGAGCCGCCGTAGGCCCGGTTGGGTCGGAACCGGTCTGTCGCCCGCAGGACGGTGAGGCGGCGTAGCCGGCGTTGGGCGAAGTCCAGGGACGGGAACAGGGCGGCGGCGATCTGGTCGGTGGTGAGGACTCCATGGTCGTAGAGCCAGCCGAGGAGGCGGTCGTCGCGGGCGGTGATGCTGGCCTGTAGACGCAGCAGCGGGTCCGCAGCCGGTAGCGGTTTACGCATGGGCTGCCCTTGGGGGGACACCCCACACATGAGGGTGTGTCTGGAGCCGGCCCGCACTCCTGAAAGGGGGCCTGACCTGGGCTGTGAGCGGGATCGGCGGGTCGGTTTGGGGGTCAGGATCAAGGCGGACGGTGCAACGGAGACCCACACCGACGTCGACACGGCCGGCCCCACCGGTTCCGCCTTGACAGTGGTTTGAAAGCCAGTGCGCCGCAGGTCGGTGACGACGCTGGTGGCGCGGGTGAGGGTCGCTGAGCTGGGTCAGCATGCTTATTGCTCCTTAAAGGATCCGAACAGGGAGATGGAGAGCAAGGTGTGCACTGGTCACCCTGCCGTGACGGGCGGGCCGGTGTTCGATCTGCCAGGTCGGGTCAGGTTTTGTCAGGAGACGGGCTTCCTGACAGACCCGTGTGCTGGTCTTACGGCGACGGCTATGGCTGACAGAGGTCGCAGATTGTGGTTCTGTCACGCGGCCTCCCGGTGTGACAGGTCCGGCGCGGGTGGGGTGCTCTCGCCGCGCAGGACGCGCACGAGTGCTGAGGCGGTGGCGTTGGACAGTTGGTGCCCGTCCGCGCGCAGCTGTCCGGCGAGGGCCTTGCGGGACAGGGGTGTTCCGTGGGCGTCGAGGGTGCGGGCGGCGGTCCGGGCGGCCGGGACCAGCGCGGTGATCCCCGGGCCTCGGTCCCGGACCGGCGTGTCCTCGGCCCGTCGGTCCGGGACCGCCGGGTCCTGGTCCGCCGGGGCGGGGACCGCGGCGGTGGAGTCCCGGACCGCTTCAGTGCTCGCGGGGACCGGCAGTGGCGGTGCGGGGACCGGCTCGCGGGTGTCCGGGACCGCGGCGTGCGCGACCAGCGGCGGTCCTGGGACGACCCGCGTGGGGCGGGCGGTGCGGTCGGGTGGGGCGGGGTCGGCGCGGCCGAGGGCGATCTTCACCATCGTCAGGAAGCCGAGCGCCGGCAGCGCGGCGGCGATCCAGCCGATCGCCGACGCTTCCGCCTCCACCACCTGGGCGGCGAGGGACAGGAACACCGCCACTGTCAGGACGGTCGCCGGGAAGGCGACGCTCTTGCCCAGGCGCCGGTTGCGGCGCAGTTCCAGACCGGCAGCGATCGAAGTCAACTCCAGCACGACCGCGTCGGCCCAGGCGAGCCAGCCCGGCTGGCCGTGTGCCGCCGCGACGTCATGCACGTGCCGGAAGGAGGCCGCGCCGGCCGCGCCGCCGATCAACAACATGATCAGCACCTGGATGTGGTTCTCCAGCCGCTGCCGTCCCGACCGCTGATCGGCGGGGACGTCGTGGGATCGCTGTTCAGTTGTCGCCAACGGCCCACCTCCCACGGTGAGGTAGCACGTGCGCAATCTTGACTACCGTCGTCGTACAGGGGCGGACCGACCTGGCAGTCGGCTTCATGTGATTGATGCTGGTTGATGTCAAGTTCGTGCTCCAGTTCAATGATGTTCAAGGTGCGGGCGATGTGGGGTGCAGTCCAGGTCCGCTCGGATCAGGGCCTGGGCAGGCGCGACCCTGCCGGGTGACGCCCGTCCGGGCGGAACCCCTCCTGTAATGCGCAGGGGCAGGCACCAGGGCAGCAGGCGTCGCCACAACCGGCACAGCAGGCTGCGGTCAACAGGCGGACACAGGGGGCGGACGGCCAAGCCGAGCCACAAGGGGTCAGGACTCTCGCCACCGGCAGCGCTCGACAAGCGCCATGGTGGTGCGGCGGCTCAACTCGCCGACGAACGATCCTTCATGTGGGGCCTCCTTCTCTCGACGGTCCCAGCACCGTCGGCGCGAACAAGAGCAGGCAACCCGACCCTGGGAGTGCCTGCCCGCCTCTTTCTGGCCGACCGCGCCAGCCGGCAGTGCGGGAACGTGCATCCAGTACGCCCCGGGAACACCGTCGAGTCAACCCCAATTTCGCGGATCGGCCACGGAGCCTTGACGTCGTCCGGTGGACGGCTGCCGCGCCCGGCACCGCGCTCGTTCGGGCATACACCGGGCGCCGGCGGGTATGCGCGGCGGATGCGCACCGGCGAGGTGACCCGGCTCTACCACCACCAGACGAACCAGTGTCGCGGCGGCCGGCCGCCGGGTGTCCCGGGGTTCGTCCCGATGGACCCGAGCAACCGTCCCCAGCCGTTCAAACGCCACCTCGGGGCGCCGGTGCACCCCCTCCCCCGCGACCTGCCGCCGACCGGAGCGCCGGCCGCGGTAACCCTGTCCGGACGGGTACCGCCGAGCGACCCGACCATCGACGGCGAACTCCTCGCCCGGCTGCTGTTCTACTCGGCCGGCGTCACCCGAACCGCCGGAGACAACCTCTGGTTCCGCGCCGCCCCCTCCGCCGGCAATCTTCACCCCCTCGAGATGTACGCGGTGGCCAGCGAGGTGGCCGGGCTCGACGCCGGGCTGTACCACTTCGCGCCGGAGGTGTTCGGCCTGGAGGCACTCGCGGCCGGGGACCACCGCCGGGCGCTGGCCGACGCCACCGCCGACCCGGACGTCGCGGCCAGCCCCCTCGCCCTCGTCGTCACCGGCCTACCGTGGCGAACCGCGTGGAAGTACGCCGAACGGGGCTGGCGGCACGTCTACTGGGACGCCGGGACAATGCTGGCGAATCTGATCGCCGTCGCCGAAGGCCACGGGCTACCCGTGCGGGTACGGCTGGGCTTCGTCGACGCCGCCGTGTCCCGCCTGCTCGGCGTCGACGGCGTGACGGAGTTCCCGGTCGCGGTGATCACCTGCGGCCGGCCCACCGCGACCACCGCCGAACCGGTCGAGCTACCTCCGCCGCGGTACCCGCCGACGCCGCTCTCCCCCGCGCCGGTCGACTTCCCGCTGGTCATCCGGGTGCAGCAGGCCGGTGAGCTCACCACGGGCGACGACGTGACCGGTTGGCGGGCGGCCGCCGTCGCGGGCCTGCCCCGCGCCACCGACACCGTCGATGCACCGGTTGCAGCCAGCAGCGAGCCGATCGAGTCGGTCATCCTGCGCCGTGGCTCCACCCGGCGCATGCGCCGCCAACTCGCCCCCGCCGAGCTGCTGCACTGGGCGATGGCGGCGGCGACCCGAGCGGTCCCCGCCGACGCAATCCCGACCGGAACCACCCTGCTCTCGCACGAGGTCGCGGTCCACGCGGTGCACGGCACGGAGCCGGGCCTGTACCAGCAGGTCGACGGCCCGCCACAGCTGCGCCGGCCGGCGCCGGAGCCCGAGGTACGAACGTTGAGCCAGGCGCTCTGCCTCGACCAGCCGCTCGGCGGCGACTCGGCGTACACCGACTTCGCCTGCGCCGATCTCGACCAAGTGCTCGACGGGTACGGCGAGCGCGGGTACCGGGTCGCCCAGTTCGAGGCCGGGGTGGCCGCCGGCCGCCTGCAACTGGCCGCCTTCACCCTCGGTCACGGCGGCACCGGCCTGACCTTCTGCGACCAGGACGTCTCGGATGCGTTTGGCACCCGTGCGGCCTGCATGCTCGCCATCGCCATCGGGCTACCCGCCTACCGGCCGAAGCCGGGCGGCCCGCCCGGCCGGCCCGGGCGGATCACCCGCTGACGGGACCCCGCTGGCGCTGGCTGTCCCGGTCCAGACGGTGGCAGGTGCTCCAAGGTGCCTGCACTACTCGTACACGGGGAGCTTGGTGCCTCCATCACCATGCTGCCCTCCGCCACTCGGCGCACGGGCGAGATCCTCCGCGAGCGGGAAGAGCCGGGGCGGTGCGCACCCGCGTGGCCGACGTCCATCAGCAAGAGCAGCAGGAGCAACAGGCTGAGTATGCGCGGGACCTCCGGTGCTCAGCCCGCGGGGCGGGTGGCCTCGCTCCTCACCGCAAACAGGCACCACATCGACGATTCGGGCGTCGCTCATGCTCCACCCGCCCAGCGCGAGAACCGCACGGGCTGAGCTCTGAGCACGCAAGGGAAGGAACGCGTCGGTAAGAATCGGCCCCTCGGGCGCACTACCTGGTGACGAGACACCTTCAAGGCGAAGGAGAAGGAGCCAGTGACGCATGCCGAACCAGATGAGCGGTTCACCGCCCTCTACCACGCGCACCACCGCCAGGTTTACGCGTACGCGGTGAGCCGGGCGGGACGCAAGCTCGCCGACGACGTGGTCGGGGACACCTTCCTGGTCGCCTGGCGCAGGTTGGCCGACGTACCTGCCCCACCGCTGCCGTGGCTGCTGGGCGTGGCCCGCAACGTGAGCCGCGAACGCTTCCGCGACGACATCCGCCACGCGAGCCTCGCCGCCGAGCTGCGCGCGTGGGTGGTGGAGGCGGACGCCGACATCGCCGACGGCGTCGCCGAACGTGCGGCGATGCTGGCCGCGCTCGCGGGCCTGGGCGAGGACGACCGGGAGACGCTGACGCTGACGGCCTGGCAGGGCCTGTCCGCCAAGGACGCCGCTCGCGTCGTCGGTTGCTCGACCGCAACCTTCTTCGTACGCCTACACCGGGCCCGCAAACGCCTGGAGCAGGCCATGTCCGACGTCGCCACGGTGGACCGCCACCGCCCCGTCCCCATTCCTGAGCAGGAGTACGCCCGATGAGTCACCGTGACAGCCTGTTGGCGTTGGCCGACGCCCGCCCGCGCAGCCTCGACCCGTCCGGCCCGCCCGCCGATCCCGCCCTGATCATGGCGCATTCCCGGCAGGAATCCGCCACCCGCCCCGCGCGGCGGCCCGTGCGCCGGCTCCTGCTCGCGGGTGCGCTGCCTGCCGTGGCGCTCGCCGCGACCGGCGCCATCCTGCTGAACAACACATCCGGACCGGGGACACCCGTGGTGCAGCCAACGGTGTCGTCGCCCGCCCCGGTCGACGTGCCCGCGGACGCCAGCCTGCTGCTGGTCGCCGCCGAACGCAGCGAATCCGCGCCCGCCACTGCGGGCCGCTACTGGGTGGTGCGGGCCGAGCATGGCGAAGGCGCCCGACGCTTGCAGGACGAGTTGTGGCTGGCCGCCGTGCCGGGCCTGCCCTCGGCCAGCTACGTCCGGTCCGCCGACGGTGGTTCGTGGGCCTCCCAGCCGATGCAGGGCCACACCGCGGACAACAACTTCCTGCTCGCCGGGTCGCCCAGGCCCGCGCGGGAACTGGCCGCACTGCCGACCGACCCCGCGAAGCTCAAGAAGAAGCTGCTCACCTGGTACGCCGACACCGGCGCCGCCGAGGGACGCGACGAGTTCCTGTTCTACTCCGGCGCCGCCATCGTCCTCGACCTGCCGGTCTCCCCGCAGGTGCGCGCGGCGGCGTACCGGATGCTCGCGGCGATGCCCGGGGTGACGTCGCTGGGCCGGGTGACCGACCGGCTGGGCCGGCCTGGTGTAGCCGTGGCGGTGACCCGCCAGGGCGACTTCGCCAAGGCGCAGACCCGCCTGATCGTCGACCCCGCGACCGGCCAGGCACTGGCCCAGGAGACCTGGGTCGCGGGCAGCCCGACGAGCTACACCGCGGTGATCAGCGGCCGGTGGTCCGACGACGGTCTGCCGGAGGCGTCCGCACTGCGGTAAGGCGTTCGGCACCACCAGGCGGTGCGGCCCGACCAGGCCGCACCGCCTTTTGCCACAATGCCGGTCTGCCGCCAACCACCTGAGGGCGAGGGGCTTGGGTCTCCCGTAGGGGATGACGCGGGTGAGGGGCATGGACGGGTCAGGCGTACACGGGGCGTCGGGTGCCGCCGTGGTCGGCGCACGGCCCGCCTCGTACGCCGGTCATGCTGACCAGGCCGTCCCCGCACTGCACCAGGTAGCCCTTGCCGTTCCAGAAGGTGGGCACGCAGTCGAACCAGTCGCAGACGTCCGCGGCCGGGTCATAGATGTAGGAGCCGCCGCAGTAGTTGTAGCCGTACGGGTTCTGCGGTGCGCCGCAGAGGTCCACCGGGGTCGGGCTCGGCGAGCCGGTGGACGGGCTCGGGCTGCCGCCACCGGTGCTGCTGGCCGACGGCCACCCGGAGGGTCTGGTCGGTGAGGCACCATCGGTCGTGCCCGGTCCAGGCGAGGTGACCGGCCCGGAACCTGGTCCCGGGGCCGTACCGGGGCCAGACCTGCCGGGCGCGGTGGTGGCGTCCCGCTGCGGACCAGCGGTGGGAGCGGTGGAGCTGAGCGGCGCGCCGACGGCGGTGGACGGCGAGGGTCCATCCGGGTCGGTCGAGGCCGCACCGGGGCGGCCGTCGAAGTCCATTCCGACCACCGGGCGGTCCGTCGCGGACCAGCGGACCGGGCCCACGACCCCCGCCAGGGCCACCAGCACCGCACCGACGGCGACCAGCGCCGGACGGGCGAGGCGGGCGGCGGGCGGGACCTCGGCGGGCCTGGCCGGTGTCGGTGCCGCCGGCCGGGTACGCCAGTGCGCCACCACCGCCTCGTCGAGCCGGTCCAAGAGCGCGTCCCGCTCCCCGACGGCCTCGGCGTACGCGACGGTGAGTCGCAGCCGGAAGGCGGACGCCGCCGTCGGCGGTACCCGTACTCCCCGGACCCTGCCCGGCCCGTGCTCGTGCAGCAGGGTGAACGGCTCCGCCGGATGGTGTGCCACCCCGGTGAGCTGTCGGTACGGCCACTCCCGGACCCCGAGGCGCCCGACGAGGATCAGCCGCCGGTCGGTGACCACCGCCATGCCGGCGTCGACCACCGCGACGCCCTTCGTCAACCCGCGTAACCGGACCGAGTCCCCGAGGGGAACGACGGCCAACTCCGGTGCGGGCAGGCCGGCGGTGTGCCGAGCCGTCACCTCGAGGAGTTCCGCGCCGGACTGCACGGTGGCCACGACCTCGTTCCGGTCGAGGGCCACCGGCAGCCCCACCGGCGTCTCCGCCCGCGGCTCCGATTCCTCGGCCCGCGCGCAGAACTCCCGTAGCTCCATGTCGCGTCGCCGCCACGCCTCGACGGCGGTCTCGTACGCCGTGCGCCGCCGCTCGTTCTCTCGATTGACCCACCGGGCCCGCCAGCCCACCGCCGTCCCGTCCGTCGCCACCGGGTCGCCTCTCATCGCGAAGGGGTTCCGCGTCCACCCGGTACAACCGCGCGCGGCGGCACAGGACACGTCGTAGCAGTCGACCGGTTCGGCTGGTTCCGTGGGTGTCGATTCATGGAGGTGGCGTCGAATCACCCGGTGCGGCGGCCCCACTGATCCACAGTGCCTGCTGGACGCGGGTGGCCGACGTCATCGTCGAGTACCCGTACCGGGTGGCGGGTGGGGCCGAACCGCCGATATCCACGGCTGTCCCCGACCGCCTCGCGGCGATACGGTGCACGCACCGCCTCGGGCCGCGCCCCGCCGACAGGTCGCGACGCCGCCTTACGCGTCCCCAACCGCACCACCGGATCGATCTCACGTCCGACGCCGGCGTAGTCGCCGGGAGAGAGGATCGAAGAGGATGCTCCCGACACCCCCCACCTCCTGACGAACGGCGAGAGCCACCCTCGCAGCTGCCTGCGCCGCCCCCGGGCTCGCGGCATTGTTCTCCACGGCCGTCGGCCAGCGGCGGCGGATCGTCGCCGCCGTGGTTGCGCTGGCTTCCCCGGCCACCTCGCCATCCAGGCCGGCATCCTGCACCACGTCGTGGCGGAACAGGTCCGCGGCCGCGGCGACTGGACCCGCCTCGTCCAGACCCTGCGATCGCAGGGGGTACGACCGCCGTGCGTGATCTCCGGCCACGAAGCCATCCCGATCGCCTACTACGCCAGGTGCCGGGCGCTAAAAGACCGGGGATACAACCACAACGCGAACACCGCGCAGCTGCGGCAGGCCGCGGCGACCGGACGCTTCGCCCTGCTGGTCAAGAACTCCGCCCCGCCCGACTGGGCCAAGGACTGGCACCGGATTCCGGTACGGGACCTCACCACCACTGGGTGGGAGGTGTACCTGCCGCAGCGCCCGCCGGCAACACCGAACTGAGACGGCTGCGCGGCGGGTGCGGGCTGCCGCGCCCGGCACCGCGCTCGTTCGGGCATACGCCGGGCGCCGGCGTTTATGCGCGGCGGATGCGCACCGGCAAGGTGACCCGGCTCTACCACCACCAGACGAACCACGGCTCGAGATCGGGCGGCTCCGATCTCCGGCCGCTCGGCGCCCTACCGGGCGGCCGGTGCCTGGCCTGACATGGGCCGGGCCACCATGGCCAGGACAAATCTCAGCGGAGGTCTGATCCGCCGCCAGCATGCCGTGTGCGTTCCAGGCGGCCATCGGATCGGCCCCTGGGTCAGGTCACCAGGGCGTACGGCTCGGGCTCGGTTGACAGGCGGCGCTGGTCGTAGTCGGGGGCGAGCGTGCCGAAGAGCCGGTCCCAAATCGACGTGTAGAAGCCGAGGTTGACCGACGGCTGGACGTGGTGCCCGGCGTGCAGACTCGGGGTGGCGACCCAGCGGAACACCCGGCTGCGCCGGGCCGCCAGCGGCAGCACCTCCACGCCGAGGTGCCCGAAGATCCCGAAGATGAGGTTCACCGCGGTGTAGGCGAGGATCGCCCAGACGGAGAATGCGTGTGTGGCGAGCGCGGCCAGCCAGAGCCCGCCGAATCCGCAGATCTCCAGCGGGTGCAGCGCGTACAGCGTGGCGGGCCGGGCGTCGACGAAGCGGTGGTGCAGCGCGTGGGCGAGCGGGAAGAGCTGGGGCCGGTGCGCGACAGCGTGGCCGGCGTACATCAACAGGTCCATCAGCAGGAGCAGCAGGACGAAATCCGTGAGGATCTGGAGGCCCGGATCCGCGTTCAGGTGGATGATGCCGGTCTTCCACAGCCCCCAGCCGGCGACCGTGATCAGGGAGTTCATCAGGATCGCCCCGCCGGCGAGCCAGGCCTGCAGGCGGCTGATCCGGCCGGGATCGGGCAGCAGCCGTACGACCGTCGGCAGCCGGAGCACGGCGTTGCCGACGCCGACAGCGATCAGAAAGAGGATCACGTTCTCGAGCAGAGCGAGCCCTACCACCTGGCCGACGTCAAGTCGCCACGCCCAGTCGAGCGCTGCATCCACGTTTTTCAGTATGCGCCGGTCCGGGACCTCGTGGCGACACCCGATTCGCGGATCGCGCAACGGGCAGGCGCGAACATCCATAGCCTGGCCGGTGGCAGCTGACCGTGACCGGCCGGAAGACCGGACGGCAGATGACCCACCCCGTGAGTTCAGGACGAGGAGAGCGCCTTCGTGGTTCCGATCACCGGCTCGGCGGGTGAACAGCCCTTTCCCACTTCGGTGCCCTGACATCACTGTTCCCCGACGGCCCAGAGACGCCACGCCGTCAGCTCATGTGACGAGGCCCGAGCTGGTGAGTCGCGCAAGCATCGACTGGTTGGCCTGCCAGCCGTCCGGAAACTTGACGGGAACGTCCAGGTGGACCGGCTCGGTCGACGGGTGCGCGTCGAGCAGCTCGGTGATCCCCGCCCGCGCCACCACGATGCAGGCGTGCCGGTGCCGGGACGTCAACACGCAGAGCCGCCCCGACTCCAGGTGGAACGCGGTCGCGTCCCGCCGCCCCGACAGCGGGTGCAGCACGATCGTCACGTCGTACTCGCGGCCCTGGAGCCGGTTGGCGGTGTCGACGGTGATGCCCGCTCCGGCCTCGCCGAGCTGCGCGCGAATGGCCGCGACCTGGTCGCGGTGCGCCGCCCCGACGGCGATCCGGTCGGCGGTGACCGGAGCACCGGCCGGCGCGTGCTCCGAGACCGCGACCGCTCCCCGCCGCAGCACCCGCAGCGCCAGGGCGGCGCACACCGAGGCCGCCTCCCCATCGGTACGCAGGGTGTGCCGCTCCGGCAGCTCGTAGAGCGCCCAGCCGGTGGCTGCGGCCAGCTCCACCGCCGCGTCGACCGGGTCCCCCGGCCCGGCCTCGGTGAACGCCAGTGCCCGGTCGTCGGGGCCGGTGCCGGCGCGGAACGCGGTGAACGGGTAGAACGCCTCCGCGACCACCGTCGCCGCCGACGCGGGCAGCCGCCACGACACCGGCAGGCGGTGCACCGGCAGCTGCGGGTTGTGCCGCAGCAGCACCGCCACCGCGGACTGCATCGGGTCCCAGGTCAAGCCCGTCCACCGCACCGTGTCGACGGTAGAGAACGGGTCGAGCTGCCCCGGGTCCCCCACGAACAGGGCCCGCTCGAACCTGCCGGCCACGCGCAACAGCGCGTCCGAACGCATCTGGTACGCCTCGTCGACGATCGCCCACGGCCAAGAGCCCTCGCTGACCATCCCCCACTTCGCGGCCGTACCGATGATGACCGCCGGACCACCGAGGTCGGCGACCTTGGCGGCGACCCGGACCGTCTCGTGGCCCTTCACCCGCGCGGACGGCTGGTAGTCGGCGGCGGAGAGCCGGCCGATCCGCAGCTCCGGCGCCTTTCGTGCCAGCCGGTCGATCAGGTCGTCGACCTGCTCGTTGGTCTGCGCGATGATGATCAGCGGCTCGCCGGCGGCCGCCAGTTCGACGGCGGCGCGCACCACCAGGGTCGACTTGCCGGCCCCGGGCGGCGAGTCGACCACCACCCCAAGGTGGTCACCGGAACGCAGGTCAGCGAGTACGGCGGTGATCACCCGTTGCGCTTCGACGGCGGGCGGCACCTCCAGCCCTGCCAGCATCGTCCCTACCTCCCGGTTGGCGGTTCTCGGGACATTACTTGCAGGACTCCCGGCAGCGGATTCGCGCCCCGCCCCGAGTAGCCGGCCTGCCGACTTGCGGGTGATCTCGGTGACTCGGCGGCTCGGCGGACTGCCTGACGTGGGTGAGTAGAGGCCGGACGAGGTCGCCGCAGTACTCTTCGCCCAGGTGCGGACGCTACTCGCCGACCCGACCGGTGGTCACACCCCGACGACCATCGCGGACCTGATCAGGGAGTCGTAGGTCTCGGTGCTCCGCTCCAACTCCACACCCAGCGACCGGGCGAATTGGTCCAGCTCCTGCTGCACCTGCTCCGCCGGCCGGTCACCGCCCACCATCGCCTCGATCTCGAAGAAGGCACCGAGACCGTCGACCTCGTCGAGACAGAGCAACATCGCGCCATGCCGGGCGGTACGGCGGGTCTTCGCGATCCGCACCGTCGGATAGAACCCCATGGCAAGGATCGCCGCATGCATCTCGTCCCGGCCGAGCACTTCGGTCTCGTGCTCCTGGCATGCCAGCTCGTTGTCGAGCGGCTTCTTGACGCAGAACAGGTGCCGGCCGTTCTCGGTCCGCAGCCGAGCGAACGCGGCTCCAGTCTTGCTCTGTCCATACGTCCAACCAGATGCGGCATAGGCCTGATCGTCTTGTCGGACCGCCTCCGAGAAGGCCACACCCCGCGCCGCGAGGGATCGAACCAACGCCGCCGGCTCGGCGACTCGATATTTGACTTCGATCTCGCGGATGCCGTTGGTCATCAGGTCTCCGTGGCCCTGTTGGTCGTGGACCGGGCCACTCAATCACAGAGCCGACGCATCAGGGCGGTGACACTCTGAGATCGGGCTGTCCCGGACAGACAAACCGGGGCACCAGCAGCTTCGTTCCCGGAACCACCTTGGCGGATCGGGCCGGACAAACCGTCGACAACCCGACACCTGTTGGCAAGCCCGCAAGGCGATCCATATGTTTCGATCAGCCCGATGCCAGCCTGATCCGAGCATGAGCGCCGGCGAGTCCGGCCCTGGTCAGCGCGGTCGGCCTGCCGTTACCACGAGAGGTGATCAGGATGGACCGTCGGTGGCTGCTCAGAACCGGGGTGGTGGCGACCGGAGCGGTCGCCTTCGGCGGCTCGCTGTGGCGCTCCGCCATGGCGGCTCCGGCGATGCCCGGCCCCAGCCCGTACGGCCCCCTGCGGGCCGCGGACGGCAACGGGCTGCGGCTGCCGGAGGGGTTCCGCAGCCGGATCGTCGCGCGGTCCGGTGTGAAGGTGCCCGGGACCTCCTACACGTGGCACTACAACCCTGACGGTGGCGCGACCTTCGCGACCTACACCGAGAACGGTTGGATCTACGTCTCCAACGCCGAGATCGAGGCACCCCGGGGTGGGGCCTCGGCCATCCGGTTCGCCGGGGACGGTCGGATCCTCGGCGCGTACTCCATCCTGACCGGCACCGACCGCAACTGCGCCGGCGGACCGACGGTGGTGGGCCGCCGGGACACATCAGCGCGATGGCTCTCGGGCGAGGAGGTTTCCCGCGGGCAGATCTGGGAGTGCGACCCCCGCGGGCAGCGGGCCGCCGTGGCGCGGCCGGCGATGGGCAAGTTCACGCACGAGGCGGCCGCGGTCGACCCCGTGCGCCAGGTCGTGTACCTGACCGAGGACCGGACAGACGGGTGCTTCTACCGGTTCCGGCCCACGACGTTCCCGGATCTGTCCACCGGGGTGCTCGAGGTCCTGTGTTCCTCCTCGACGACCACTGGTCCGGTGACCTGGAAGCGGGTGCCGGACCCGTCCGCCTCGGGCACGTCGACGCGTTACCAGGTCGCCGGGGTGCAGCGCTTCAACGGCGGCGAGGGCTGCTGGTACGAGGACGACGTCTGCTACTTCACCACCAAGGGCGACAACCGGGTGTGGGCGTACCGGGCGGCGACCAGTGAGCTCGGCCTGCTCTACGACGACGATTTGACGGTCTCCGGGACACCGCTGCGCGGCGTCGACAACATCACCATGTCGCACTCGAAGGACCTGTACGTGGCCGAGGACGGCGACAACATGGAGATCTGCGTGATCACGCCGGCGGGCGTCGTCGCGACCTTCCTGCAGCTCGAGGGGCACGCCGGGTCGGAGCTGACCGGGGTCGCCTTCAACCCCGCCGGTGACCGGCTGTACTTCTCCTCCCAGCGGGGCGTCAACGGCGCCGGCGGCGTCACCTTCGAGGTGTACGGCCCGTTCCGCCGCTGAACTGCGGCTCCCGACGGCGGGCCGGCCGCCCCGACGGCTACTGCTGATCAACTCCTGGCAAGAGTTCGAAGTGGACGGTCTGTCCGGTCCGCCGCCGCAGGACCCGGTGTGCCATCGGCACGAGCACCCCGTGCAACAGCGGATACTTGCGCCGCAACGCCCGCCGCGCGACGCCCTCCTCCGCCCCGTCCAGCCGCCGTGCGGTGGCACCGATCGCCGGACCGGTCACCCTGCCCCGAGCGGTCGACGCCGCCACGCTGACCGCCGGGTTGTTACGGGCCCGCCGGGTCTTCCACGCCCGCTCGAAGCTGCGCACGTACGCCCGCTCCCCCGCCACCGCGATGCTCACCGGCGTGGCCACCGGCGTGCCGTCGCGCCGGTACGTGGTGAGCGCGACCGTCTTCTGCCGGGCGAACTGCGCCAAC
This sequence comes from Micromonospora phytophila, assembly GCF_023656545.1. Lineage (GTDB taxonomy): Bacteria > Actinomycetota > Actinomycetes > Mycobacteriales > Micromonosporaceae > Micromonospora > Micromonospora phytophila. The sequence goes on from NZ_JAMOKF010000002.1 coordinate 80,050, forward strand.
TCCCGGTCGCCCGTCGGCTCGACCGCGCCGAGGACCCAGCCCAGCTCCCGCCACCGGATCACCAACGCCACCGCGGCCAGCACCGCCGACACCCCGACCACCACGGTCTGCCCGGCGCTTCCACCGAGGTGCCGGTCGACGACGTGCGCCACGGTGTGCGCGACACCGCCGACGAGGTACCCCGCGAGGGCCACCGCCAGCGCGTCCGCCCAGATGGCCGCGAGCATCAGGGTGGCCCCGATGCCGAGTTGGAAGGCACCCACGTCGTGCACGAAGTGCTGGTGAGGCGGGAAGCCGACCGCCGCGCTGAAGGACGCCGGCCGGAGCAGCGCCCACACCCCGACGACGATGGCCACCATGCCGAGCAGGACGGTGGCGGCTCGAACAATGCGTTTCATGCCCTTCAGACGCGACGCCGTCAGCTCCTGTGACGGCATTCGGGCACCCAGCTCGGCGGTGCGGCTCATTTCCTGCAGAGGAGCGGCCTGAAAGGTCGAGGGTCCATGCCTCGGCCGGCGTCGAAGGCTGGACCGGGCTACGTCGCCTCGCCGGCGTGGAGACGTCGAAACGGGCCGGACTGCCGGGAGTTGTGCGGCCGTCGGGTGGATGTTGCCGGCCCCTCGCGCTGCTTCACGGGTGCGACAGCGGCTGCGTGGGCGCGATGCTTGCGGATGAGGGCCAGGTGTCGGACAGTGGCCCCATGTCCTGGTTGCGCCGCCACCGCTATTCCGTGCCGGGTGTGTCGCCGAACAGTTCCCACCATGGCTGGGACGAGTACAACGGCTCCCGGCTGGCGGACCGCCCCGCGGTCGCCGCGGCGCTGGATCGGGCGCCACGACAGTTCGCCGACCTCGTCTTCTCCCCGGGCGACCCGGACATGGCGCTCAGCCGCGAGGAGTTCCTGGCGGGCATCACGGTGGGCACCGACGACGGGTTGTCGTGGACCGTGAGCCTCGCCGAGGAGATGAAGGCCGTGGTCGACACCGGGCCCGACGTCGCCGACGATGACATTCTTCTGGCGGCACTGGCCGAGCGACCCGAGGTGTCCGAGGCGCAGCACCCGGACCGGGAGGTTCTCGAGGTGATTCTCGCCAGTCCGCTCCGGGCCGATGAGGTGCTCGCCCTGGCGGTGGACGCTCTGTCGGCCGCGCATCGGCGGCTCGCCCAGCGTCTGCGCATCGAGCTACCCGGCTGACCACGCCGCCGCCGGCCGTGGAACCGCCCTCGGCGGTCCCACGGCCGGTGCTCTCAGGCGCTGTTGGGTGTGTGGATGGTGAACGGGATGCCCTCGTCCCGCAGGCACTGCAGGAGGTAGTCCTGGATGCCGAGGGAGTCACCGGGTGCGTAGGGCAGGAAGTGCCAGACGACGTCCGCGAACAGCCCGGACCGCCTGAGGTGGCCGTCCTTGCGGCACTGTTTCAACGTGTCTTCCCTGCTGTAGTTCGGCATACCGGTCTTGACCTCGTGGGCGACGTCAAGGCCGTCCGGCCGCTCCTCGATGTAGTCCGGGTGGCGCTTGCCCAGCGGGGTCTCGGTCACGGTGTCCGGGGGTCGGGCTCCGAACTTTCCTTCGGACCTCAGCAACGAGGCGAACCAGTTCTCGCCGGCGGTGGCACTGGGCAGCCACGGTGCGCCGGCACCGGCGCGGTGCAGCGGGTCCGAGAGTGCGTCCGCGAGCCGGGGAAGACTCGTCCGTGCCCCCTTCCCGAGGCGGATGATCACCGCGTCGGTGAGGCCGCCGTCGGTCAGCTTGCTGTAGTTGCCGAGCAGGATCAGCTTGATGGTCGCGGTCTTGACCGAGTCGGGAATCTTGTCGTACTTGGCGACGAACCGGATCACCGCATCGAGCCGGTGCAGGTACTTGAGCACGAACTTGGCGGCCTTGCCGGGGATGGCGACCGCGTCACCGGCGTACGGGATGAGGCCGATGATGCTCAGCCCGGCACCGACCCAGTCGCTGTGGATGACCCCGGCGATCGTGTCGCGGATGTCGGCGAGTCCACCAAGGACCCAGCCGACGACCGGGATGAAGCTCAGGCCGCCGGAGCAGAGGTAACCGGACAGCCACGCCATCGAGTCCCGGGGTGCGAAGTCGCCGGCGACCAGACCGAGCAGGAAATCACTGACGTACGTCCACTTGCTGACCTGCTCGTCGGGGATCGCCGGGTCGAGGCCCTGGTCCTCGATGTGGGCGAGTTCGTAGTCGTCGCGCAGGCCGTCGCCGTCGGTGTCGGCGGCGGCCGGGTTGATGAGGTACTGGTCGACCTCAGCTCCGTCGGAGAGGCCGTCGCCGTCGGTGTCCGGGTTGGCGGGGTCGCTGCCGTGCTCCTCCTCGAAGATGTCCGCCAGCCCGTCACCATCGACGTCGGTGAGGGTCGGGTTGGTCACGATCGGCGGGGCCTCGCCGGGCAGCGGTGGGGCTCGGGGCTGGTCGGCCACCAGCGGATTCGTGCCCCGGGCCACCTCGGCGCCGTCGCTGAGCCCGTCGCCGTCGGTGTCGGGATCGGTGGGGGATGTTCCGAGCCGCTGCTCGTCGAGGTTGGTGAGCCCGTCGCCGTCGACGTCCTCCGCGCCGTCGGCGACCGAGTCCTGGTCGGTGTCCGGCGTGTTGGGCCGGGTCCATCCGGCCAGCTCGGTGATCTCGAACTTGTCGGTCAGCTCGTCGCCGTCGGAGTCGACGAGCAACGGGCTGGCGCCGAACCGCAGCTCCACGACGTCCACCACGCCGTCGGAGTCGTGGTCGCCGTCGTAGGTGATGCCCAGCCGGGCCAGGACGTTGAAGCCGTTACGCCAGGCACTGCCTGCCTGGATCGTCGCGGGTTCCGGATTGGCCTTGCGGAGCATCTCGTCGGCCTGGGCCAGGTCTGTCTTCGCCGCCGCCAGGTCCGCGAACGCCTCGGTCAGCCCCGCCGGGGCGGGCGCGGGTGGTGGGCTGGCCCGGAACGGGCCGATGGTCGCCTCGGCGTCCTGGATCGCCGCGTCGGCCAGCAGCCGTACGCCGGTGAGGGTCTCCACCAGCGCCCTGACGTGCGCCTGTTCGGCCTCGCCGTTCGGCGGGCTGGCGCCGGTCATCCGGCTCTTGAGGAAGGACTCCAGGTGTTGGAGGTTGTCGTACGCGATCTCGCCGTTGGCGGCGCTGTCGAGCCGCGCGCCGTCGAAGTACCGGCTGCCGACATCCGCCAGCACCGGATCGATCCGGCTGTCACCGAGCCCGTCTCCCACGTACGGGCGCAACGCCTGGGTGGCCTCGGCGACGTAGACCTTCGCGTCCCGGGTGTACTGCGCGGCGGGGATCTTCGCGACCTCCACCTGCCACAGCGGCGTCTCGCCTGCCGACGCCTCTGCCCCGAACAGCGCTACCTGCGCCGCGACCGTGCTCGCGAGCACCGCAGCCAGAGTTCTTCGGCGTAACCGTGCCTTGGTTCCCACGGAACCTCCCGTCTGCCGTTGGAACGAACAGCGGGAAGCCTATTGATGGTCGTCGCTTTTCGATGCCCTTCGGCAGTCGAGATGCCACCTTCGCCACGGACGCTCCGGTTAGGAGTGACCTTCGGGGTGTCAGTAGTTCGGCCGAATCAGGCCAACCCGGAGCCATGCGGGGTAACCGGACCGGTCAGGTCCCGGCGCTGCGGCCCAACGGGGCCGGTGCCGGGCACCAGAGTCCGGCCACCCACCCTTACCAGGGTTGGACTGACGCACCGGTACTCGACGGGCGACGGGGCTCTAGGACGCGAGGCCGGCGCTCGGTTCAAGGGCCGGCCGGCGCTCCGCCTCAACCGCCCGCGCAAGGCAGGCATCCACATCCTCGGCGTGGTAGACCCGCTCGCTCGCCTCGATCCCGTCGAGGAACATCGCGTACACCGCCGCCATCCGCAGCGCCGCCACCGGCCGCAGCAGTTCGACGGCCCGCTCCGGGTCGCACCCGGGCACACTGTCCCGCCACCGCGCGCACCACTCCTCGGTCACCAACACAGCGGAGGCGTCGTCGAGCCCCTCGGCCAACCGCAGGACGTCGAACGCCGGGTGCCCGACGAACGCGTCCCCCCAGTCGATGATCACCCGTCGCTCCGCGGAAGCGCGGACGTTGCCGGGGTGCAGGTCCCCGTGCACCAGCGTCTCCGGCAGCCCGCACCCGCGTACCTCGTCCAGCCGCGCCTCCAGCCCCGCGAGCAGGGACCCCACCGACGAGGTGTCGTAGGGGGCCAGCCAGTCGCGGATCCAGCGGGCCAGGGCGTGGCCGCGCAGGTCCGGCACGCCCGCCGCCACCAGCTCCGTCACGTCGGGGACGGACCGCAGGTGCACCGCGTGCATGTCGGCCACCATGGGCAGCCGCTCGTCGACGCCCACCGCGTAGCGGTCCTCACCGGGCACGTGGTCGAGCAGCATCCGACCGTCGCCGTCGTCGGCGAGCAGCGTCGAGGTCCGCCCCGGCACCGCCCGGCCGAGCCAGCGCAGCACCGCGGCCTCGTGCCGGAAGAAGACCGGCACCTGCTTCAACCAGGCGGTCCCGGAGGACCCGTCGAGCCGCCAGATCGCCGACAGGTTCCAGGTGCGCTGCTGGGCGGCGGTCTCCGCCGGACGCCCGAGCCGCCGCAGTTCCGCCGTGGCCCAGGCCAGGCTGCGGGCCGGGCCGCCGGGCTCGGCGTAGGGGGCGCGCAGCGGGTCCGCCGCCAGCTCGACGTCCGTCGGGACGAGCGGCGTGGCGGGCGGCTCACTCACCTGTCCGAGGTACGTCACCGCGCCGCCGACCGCCCGCGGCGGGTCACCGGCGAGCAGGCGCAGGACGCTCACCTCGACGCCGTAGCGCCGTCGGGCCTCCTCCACCACGCAGCCGACCTCCTGCCACCAGGGCACGGGCACGTCGAACGGTGGCAGGGCGCCCAGCGGCGCGCCGGCGGAGTCGACCAGGACGAGGGTCACGGCACGGGACACGCCGGCACGCTACCGCCGGCGTACGAGCGGCGGCGAGCGGTTATCGGGCGGCAGCAGTGTCTCCCCCTGTGGCTATGGTCTGCCGCATGCGGACATCACGAGAAGCTGAGCCGGGGCCGGTCACCCCGGACGACGTCCTGCTGGCTGTGCGGGCGGCGGCCACCACCCTCACCCCGGCCCTCGACCGGGACTGGCACGTCCCCGCCGGCGCCCTGGACTGGACGTGCTGGGAGACGCTCGAGCACGTCGCCGACGACCTCTTCGCGTACGCCCTGCAACTCGGCCCGGAGCGACCACCGCTCGACACGCACGTGCCGGTGATCTGCGAACCTCGCCGGCCGGGCGGCCCGGCGTCCACCATCTTCGCCGAGCCGGCGGCGGGTCCGGCGGGTCTGCTCCAGGCACTCGAGGGCTGCGGCGGCCTGCTGGCGGCGATGGTCCGCGTCACCCCGCCGACGGTGCGCGCCCACCACGTCTTCGGCGTGGCGGACCCGGAGGGGTTCGCGGCGATGGGGGTGGTGGAGGTCCTGGTCCACCTGCACGACGTGGCCGCCGGCCTGGGCCTGCCGTGGGAGCCGGACGCCGGGCTCTGCGCCCGGGTGCGGCACCGGCTCTTCCCCGCCGCGCCGGCCGACACCGACCCGTGGCAGACGCTGCTCTGGGCGACCGGCCGGGGTGAGCTGCCGGGCCGCGCCGCGTTGACCCGCTGGCGCTGGGAGGGCGCACCGCGCAACCATCTCGCGGCTTAGCCCGGCGCTGGGGCAGCGGATGCCCGAGGCCGGGCGGTCAGGCGGCGTCCGCGTTCGGCGCGAACTTGACGTCCAGCTTCATATCGAGGGCTCGCGCGAGACGCTCCAGCACCGGCAGCGTCGGCACCGTTCCGCCCGCCTCGAAGCGCGCCACCGCCGACTGTGTCATGCCGGCGGCGCGCGCCAACTGACTCTGGCTCCAGCCGTTGCGCTCCCGCAGGTGACGGACCTCCTGGCCGAGCTCGAAGGCGATGCGCGTCGCCTCGTAGGCTTCGGCTGCCCCCGGCTCGGCCATCCGCCGGTCCCGCAGGTCGTTCCAGTCGATGCAATCACTCATCGCTCTGCCCCTCACCCCAGGCCATAGCATCGATGCTATGGCTTCGCGGCACTTCGGCCCGGCTTCCGCTCCTCGCGGGTCTCGTTCCGGATGTCGCCCGATCGGTGACGGACTGCCACGTGCCGCCGACCCCGTTTCCGGGACGGCGGCACGTCGACGGCCGGATCAGCCGATCTGCTGCGGCTCCAGCGCGCGGGCCTGCTCCAGCCACTGCCTGAAGAGCGTGGATCAGGCCGGCGGCATGATGTCGGACATCTCGGTGACCCGGCGGACGTCCACCTCCACCTCGCCGATGGTCTGGGCGAAGATGTCGGCGAACCGCTTGGCCCACTCCAGGGCCTCCTCCTTGTCGCGCACCTCCACCAGCGCGAACCCGGCGATCAGTTCCTTGGTCTCGGTGAACGGCCCGTCGGTGACGGTGGCCTTCCCACCGGTCACGGTGATCCTGGCCGCGTCCACGGTGCTGGGGCGCAGCCCCTCCGCGGCCAGCAGCACCCCGGCCTGCGTCACCTCCTGCATGAAGGTGCCGAACTTCGCCATGAACGCGGCGTCCGGGTTGAAGGCGCCGGGCAGGTTCTCGTCCAGCTTGTGCATGAGCATGAATCGCACTGGTCTTTCCTTTCGGGTGGGTGACTGTTTTCGTCGAGTGACAACTGGTGGATGAGGTCAGCGGGGAGCAGCGGCGATCAGCTTGGCGCAGACCGCGGTGAGCCAACCGAAGATGACGGCGGAGCCGAGCGCCATCCGGACGCTGATGGTGTCCTGGTCGGGCCAGCCCATCACCACGACCACGCCCACGGCGCAGGCCACCGAGAGCACCGCCCAGCCCCGCTCGGCCGAGGCGAACCAGCGGCGGGCGAAGACCAGGCAGGCGGCGGTGACCGACACGAACGCGAGCATCGCGCCCACGCCGTGGCCCACGCCGTGCCAGCTCAGCGTCTCCGCCGGGCCTTCCGGCGCGCCGGCCGGCCAGCCCATGCTGGGGTCGGCGACCAGCACCCCGGCGATGACCATGCCGGCGCCGTAGCCGGCGACCAGCGCCGGTCCCCAGGTGCCGGCCGGCTGGCCGCGCAGCGCCCGGCGCAGCCCGACCGCGCCGGCGAGGGCCAGCAGGCCGGCGAGCACGAAGTTGGCGATCTGGATCCAGCCGAGGTCGCCGAGGGCGAGCAGGCTGAGCGGCTGCCGGCTCAGGTCGAACCCGTCGCGGGTGAGCACCTGGGCCGCGGCCACCACCGCGAACACCGGGCCGGCGGCGACCCCGCCGGCCAGCAGCGCCCTGGTCGTCGCACGCGGGAAGCCGACCCCCGCCACCGCGGACCGTGCGCTCGCCGCGTTCGCCGTCGTCGTCATGTCGATCTCCTCGTCTCGCCCGGCCGGTCGCCGGTTCCGCGTGCCGGTCCGATCCGGCTTCTACTGACGCGTCGATCGGCCCGACGGGGATACGTGGCGGCCGAGGTTTTTTCCCAAGATTTTTTAGCGGGCCGGTGCGACGCCCCGGGCGCAGTCGGCGGCGCGGGCGCGCAGCAGCGCGCGTTCGCGTTCGTTGCCGGTGAGCTCGGCGGCGCGGGCGAACTCGGCGCGGGCCTCGTCGTAGCGGCCGAGCTTGGCCAGCAGGTCCCCGATCACGCTGGGCAACAGGTGGTAGGTGGCCAGCGCCGGCTCGTCGGCGAGGGCGCGCGCCAGCGCCAGGCCGGCGGCCGGGCCGTCGGCGAAGGAGACCGCGACGGCACGGTTGAGCTCCACGACCGGCGACGGCACGACCCGGGCCAGCTCCGCGTAGCCGGCGGCGATCCGCGCCCAGTCCGTCTCCTGCGGGGTACGCGCCCGCGCGTGGCAGGCCGCGATCTCCGCCTGGAGGGTGTACGGGCCGGGTTCGCCGCCCGCCGCCCGGGCCCGGTCCAGCGCGGCAAGGCCACGGCGGATCAGCAGCTGGTCCCAGCGCCCCCGGTCCTGCTCCATCAGCAGGATCGGCTCGCCGGAGTCGTCGACCCGGGCGGCGGTGCGCGACGCCTGGATCTCCAACAGCGCGGCCAGCCCGTGCACCTCGGGTTCGTCGGGCATCAGCCCCTGCAGGACCCGGGCGAGGCGCAGCGCGTCCGCGCAGAGCTGGGGGCACATCCAGTCGTCACCGGCGGTCGCCGAGTAGCCCTCGTTAAAGATCAGGTAGATGACCTCCAGCACGGAGGCGAGGCGTTCGGCGCGCTCGCCGACCCCGGGCACCTCGAACGGCACCTTCGCCTCGGCGAGGGTCTTCTTCGCCCGGGTGATCCGCTGCGCGACGGTGGTCTCCGCCACCAGGAACGCCCGGGCGATCTCCTCGGTCTTCAACCCGCCGAGCATGCGCAGGGTGAGCGCCGCCCGGGCCTGCGGCGAGAGCACCGGGTGGCAGGCGGTGAAGACCAGCCGCAGCAGGTCGTCGTCGATCCGCTCGTCGAACGCGGCGTCGAAGTCCGGGGTGAACTGCTCGTCGCCGAGGTCGTGGCCGAGTTCGGCGACCTTGCGCTCCAGCAACCGCCGGCGGCGCAGCCCGTCGATCGCCCGCCGCTTGCCGACCGCAGTCAACCACGCGCCCGGGTTGGCCGGTACGCCGGCGCGCGGCCACTGCTCCAGCGCCGCGACCAGGGCGTCCTGGGCCAGCTCCTCGGCCCAGCCGACGTCGCGGACCAGGCCGGCCAGGGCGGCGATCACCCGCCCGGATTCGATCCGCCACACCGCCTCCACCGTGCGGTGCACCTGTTCAGCCCCCATGACCGCCCATCAGAGCAGGTCGGACCCGCGCCGGGCAACGACCGGGGCCGGCAGGAGGCGGTAGGTTGCCGGGATGGAGCAGCGGATCAGCCTGGTCACCCTCGGGGTCACCGACGTGGCGCGGGCCCGGGCCTTCTACTCCCGACTCGGCTGGCGTGGCCAGGAAGTCGAGGAGACCGTCTTCTTCCAGGCCGGCGGGCTGGCGCTGGTGCTGTGGGGGCGGCAGAAGCTGGCCGACGACGCCGGCGTCGACGATGCGGGCGCGGGCGGCTTCGGCGGGATGACGCTGGCGCAGAACGTCCGGTCCCGGGCGGAGGTCGACGAGCTGATGGGCGCGGCGGCGGACGCCGGAGCCGCGGTGACCCGACCGGCCCGGGAGACCTTCTACGGCGGGTACGCGGGCTGCTTCGCCGACCCCGACGGTCACGTGTGGGAGATCGCCTGGAACCCGGGCTTCCCCCTCGCCGACGACGGCACGCTCACCGTCCCCGACTTCGACGCGCCGGGCTGAGCGCAGCACGGGTGGATGTGGACGGCGTCGCCGTCGACGTCGGTGGCGAGCGCTCTGCGGCGGGCTGCGGCGCAGCGCCCCCGGCACCCGGACTTGGGCCTGCCGCAGGGCCGGTCAGCAGGTGGCGCGGCGCGGGTACGCCTCAACCTCGCGCGCCCACTGCTCGGCGGCCACGCCGAGGGCGTCGGCGGAGACGGTGAGCGTCAGCGGGTAGACCGCGGTGAGCGGTCGCCGGGGCATCCACGGCGGCAGCGACTCGTGGGAGAACTCGACGGTCAGCACGAGCCGCCGGCGCCGCAGGACCCGGGTGCGGAAGGTCAGGTTCGGTTCGGTGAAGCGCACCACCGCCGAGGACGGCGCCGGGTCGCTGGTCGTCTCGGCCTGCTGCCGCAGCCACCCGGCCAGCCGGCCGGCCTCCTGCACGGTGAGGCAGGGGTCGTAGTGGGACCAGGCCTGGCCGTCGGCGGTGCGGGCGTCGGTCTCGATGAGCAGCCAGTCGTCCCAGCCCGTCAGCTCCTCCGGGTCGATCGGCGGCTCGACGCCCGGCTGGTAGCCCACGGGGCGGATCCTCACCCGGGCGCCGTCGTCGGAGCGGATCTCCATGGCCCCATCATCCATGATCGCCGACCGGCGGTGGGGCCGTCTGCGCAGGTCAGAGGCTGTTTGAGACACATCATGCGGCAGCGGCGGCACCGGCGGGACCCTGGCCCGGCACCAGGGTCACACCTCGGGGGCGGTTACGGGAAGCCCCGGATGGAGCACCATCGGTGACGCCGACAGGCTGAAGGGGTGACTGACACCGATTCGCGTACGTCTGTCTCGTTGGTGCCGGTGGCGTCCCTCGGCGCTCCGGTGCTCCTGCTCCTCTACGGCCTCCTGCGGCTGGTCGACGGCCTGGACGGTGACCACGGGCCGGGCTGGGCGTGGAACGTCGGACACACCTGCTTCCTCGGCGCGATCGTGCTCTTCGGCGCGCTGATGGTGGGGCTGCGGCGGGTGCTGCTCACCGCCGCGCCGCGGCAGCGGCTGCTCACCGAGGTCACGTTGGCCTCGGGGCTGGTCGGGGCCGGCTGCTTCGCCTTCGTGATCCTCGGCGACCTCTTCCCGGCGCTGGGCGACGCCGTGCCGCTGACCGACCCGGCGATGGCCCTCGGGCCGCTGCTGTTCCAGGTCGGCATCCTCACCCCGCTGGTGCGGGCGGGGATCGTCCGGCCGCGCCTGCTGCCGGCCTGGGTCGCGGTGCCGGTGCTGCTCGGCTTCGTCCTGATCGCCGTCGACCTCAACCTGCTGCCGCTCGCCGCCGCCCTGATCCTGGCCGGGCTGCTGCCCCTGCAACGCCTCCGCTGAGCGCCACGATCCGGATCCGGGTTCAGCTCCAGACGGTGCGGCGCACGCCCTGGTGCCGGGCACAGGCGTCCTGCCGCCCCCCGGTCAGGCTTACCGAGCCGTCGCGGCACTGCACCAGGTAGCCCCGCCCGGCCCAGAACTGCGGCGCGCAGTCGAACCAGTCGCAGATCTCCGCGACCGGCCTTCGGATCCGGGTGCCGCCGCAGAAGTCGTACCCCATCGGGTTGGCCGGGGCCCCGCAGAGCCGCTCGCGGACCGGCGACGGCGACGCCGGGTCGCGCCGCGGCTTCGGCGTCGCCGCGAT